>NZ_QMEA01000209.1 GCF_012912105.1 Brasilonema sp. UFV-L1 | reverse complement strand
CATTTACGTCATTTCCAAAAATACAGCATTTACGATCGCACCTGCGGAATGTGGGTTTTAGGGGTCGAGTTAAGTACACGTTAACGTCTCTCCGTTCTGGAGGAACAACCGTAGTTGAGGTTGAGCCCTTGATATCTGCACATTACTGATCATGCTTATGTTTGATACTTTGCTACTTTCTTGTACGCAACACTATTGCGGGTAGGGAAAAATCAAGCATGCATTCAGGGTCTTTGTGTCCGTTTTTGTTCGTATCTCCGCTCAACCTCAAACAGACTTATTTACTTATTTTGATGACTTTTCCAATGCCTCGATCCGCTGTAGCAAGCTCTTGAGGGAGGTTCCAGAAACCACAATATCACCAGACTCTCCATCTAGTTTGATGGTCACTTCACCACCAGAGTTCAGGAAGCGAGCAGAACTGTCATCGAAAATTTGGGTAGAAACCCCGTCCTTCTGGGACGGCTTTGCATTTTGTCTTTTACCATTACCGCCTTGGGGTTACTAAATTCGGTGTACTTTTGCAATGTACTTTCAATGGGACAGTTACCATTTCAAATCGTTCGCCCTGTACGCATAACGGTTTTGCTCCGTTCGGCGTTAGCCGTGGCGTTAGCCATAGAGCCTTCCCTTCCGGGAGTAAAGTTAGCTGAACCTAAGAGGTTCCGCTTCGCTAACGACAAAGTTAACGGTCGGTACTATACCAAAGACACTGGCTTAACCCTATAAACCTGTTTAATCCTTGATTTCTAGAGCTTGGAACTAGCTGAGCATTCCAAGGTAGGAACTTAAACACTTGCCGTTAACGTAGTACGCAAGGTACTGAGTCTGGTCAACTAAACCTATTAGTTTGAGGCTGGAAGCCCCTTACCTTTAGGTAGGGGTGTTGACACGCTTCTATCTCAACGCGAGCTTTACCTGCATCAGAAAGAAGTACTACATCGCCATCGTGACCATTACCACCCAAGTTGATGGTGCCCTTGGCACCATCAACTTGAACAGTGGATTTACCTGTGTAATCGAAGAGAGTCAAATCACCTACGTGACCATTTCCACCTGCGTTGATGTTGCCCTTGCCACCATCAACATAAACAGTAGACTTACCTTCTTTATCGAAGAGAACCAAATCACCTACGTGACCATTTCCACCTAAATTGATGTTGCCGTTGCCACCATCAACATGAACAGTGGACTTACCTTCCTTATCAAGGAGGGTCAAATCACCTTCGTGACCATTTCCACCTGCGTTGATGTTGCCCTTGCCACCATCAACATAAACAGTGGACTTACCTTCTTTATCAAGGAGAACTAAATCACCTACGTGACCATTTCCACCTAAATCGATGTTGCCGTTGCCACCATCAACATGAACAGTGGACTTACCGTCCTTATCGAAGAGAATCAAATCACCTTCGTGACCACCGCCACCTGCGTAGATGTTGCCTTTGTCTCCAACTAAGGAACCAGTCACAGCACCCTGTGAATCTTTAACCTCAATAAGGGTGGCGTCATCTGCGAATGCAGCTGGTGCTACTTGAATAAAGCTGAACCCTACAAGAAGAAGGCAGCAGCATACAGCTTTTAGAAGTCCGAGCTATGGTGAACGATTCATACATATCCTCCAATTCGGAACAATGTTAAATAGTTACAGCATGCCTAACAGTAGTTGTGAGTACTATACTTATGATAGTTACTCGATAACCGTAGAATTACTGTAATCACCATAAATTCTACTCCATAACCGGGCTTAAAGAAAACATTTAGCCATTTAAAATTCAAAATCAAAATTCAAACAAAATCAAAATTCAAAATTTCAGAAACTAAATCAATGGAAACCGGTAGGCGAACCCCATCCGTCAGGGGAGAATTGTGATATACTCCCACACTGTATGCGAAGCATGAGTGTCGGGCTTTTTTGGTTCAAGCAAAAAGAGAAACCTTGATAAACTCTTTGTCAAAAGTACAAAAGACTATCAAGGTTTTCATTGACAACTGTATAAATCTGCCTCTGGTACACCCAAAAGAAAGCGCTTGTCAATGCATAAGTTACATTTTATCCAATTCCTTGCGTAGCGAATCCAACTCAGCATCAACCACTTCATTATTATTATTATTTGATTTTGAAGCAGTGGTTTGTTGTGGTAGTGCTTGTTGATTTGGTGAGGTGCCTGATAGAGAAGCTTTCAAAGCGGCCAATTCATCATCAACATCGCTACTACCTTCCAAAGCTGCAAATTGGCTTTCTAGATCGGCACCCGCCAATTCACCTGCTGATTGGGCGCGGGCTTCTTGCATCAACACTTTTTCTTCCATGCGTTCAAAAGCAGCCGTTGCACTACTGGTATTCATACCACGTACCATGCCTTGGAGTTGCTCTTGAGCTTTGGCAGCTGTAATCCGGGCTTTAAGCATTTCTTTCTTGGTCTTCGCCTCAGAAATTTTGCTTTCTAGTTGGATTAAGTTGCGCTTGAGAGTCTCGACCTGAGCAGTTTGCTGATCTAGACTAGCTTTGAGTGCATTTGACGTATCAGTAAAAGTCTTTTTACGCTCCAGTGCTTGCCTTGCTAGGTTTTCATCACCTTTTTGCAGGGCAAGTTGCGCATTGCGCTGCCACTTATTGATTTCATTTTGAGCATCATTGTACTGTTTTTCAGTCCGTTTTTGGGCTGCTATTGCCTGAGCAACGCCCTGACGCAGCTGTACCAAGTCCTCTTGCATTTCTACAACGGCTTGTTCGAGCATTTTTTCAGGATCTTCAGCTTTACTGACCAAGTCGTTGAGGTTAGCACTGACGACTCGCTTAATGCGATCAAATAATCCCATAATTTTGTTTTTCCTTTTTTGATTTACGCGCCTAGTTGGGTAGTTAGCTTTTTTACTATTTCATAGCTACTTATTTCAATTTAATCCTTCCGGTTTGGATTGGAACTTCCTAAGGGCGTTCCTATTTTTTAAGATACGCTCCAAATTGGATCATTGCCCAATCTCTATCAGTCTGAAGTTTTTGGTAGCTGCTGTCTTTTTTCTGATTCAGTCGAAAGCTGTGCTTTCATCGCTGCAAGTTCAGCATCAACATCACGACTCTGTTCCAAAGAAGCAAATTGATGACGCAAATCATCTGTACTCATTGTGGAGATGGCTTCTGTTTGAGCTTCTAGCTGCAAAACTTTTTCTTCCATCTGCTCAAAGGCTTTGATATTATCTATGCTGGAAGTCCCGCCCAACATTTCTTGAAGTTTATATGATGCTTCAGCAGAACGGGCACGCGCAATATACATATCTTTTTTTGTTTTTGCTTCACCAATTTTTAGCTCTAGCGTCCGCATATCTTTCTTAAGTCTAGCGACAATGGTACTTTGTTCCTCTATCTGAGTGGCAAGGGTTTGAGCCGTTTCTTGATATGCTCGACGTTTAGTCAAAGCCAAGCGTGCTAGAGATTCGTTACCTTGTTGGAGTGCTAGTTGAGCGCGGCGATACCATTCTAGTGCTGTAGACTCAGCACTAGTAATTTGTCGTTCAGTACGTTTTTGGGTGGCGATCGCACTTGCTACTGCTTGTCGCAATTGCACCAAATGTTCTTGCATCTGTTGAACAGTTTGTTCCAGAATCTTTTCTGGATCTTCTGCACTGACAACTACACTATTGAGGTTGGCGCGAATCACCCGCATCATACGGTCAATTAGTCCCATATTGGACCTCCATTCAATTTTCAGTAGAGGGTATAAAGGTTAACAGTGATCAGTGATCAGTTATCAGTTAGAAGAAGAATTCAGCAATTTTGAATTCAGTATTCAGAACAAAGAAATAAAGAATTTAGTTTTTCGACTTCCGACTCCTGACTCGGTGACTCCTTCACGCAGGCGGAGCCGCTGGTGGCTCCGCTCCTGACTCGGTGACTCCTTCACTGTTCACTGTTCACTGTTGAGTGATAACTGATTAGCTCAGCCCTACCTTTACTCCCCTACATCTTCTATTTGATGTCTGTTTTCAAAAGGAAATCAACTGCCTAAAGGCTACTCAATTCTGGCATTAACGCCTTTTGCTTGTAGCTCTTCGAGCAGTGTTTTTGCTTGCTTTTTGCTCTTTAGGGCACCCAGATAAATAATTTTACCGTCAGCTGATAAGTAAGCATCGGGAACGATTTGCCGTGCAGAGGCAAAAGCGCGATCGCCTTGATTATCTATAACTACATGATAAAACCCATCTGCTGATGGTTTTATTTCTGCATCTGGCTTTTGTTGAGTCTTTAACGCTTCTTGGGAAGTTGTTACCTCTGAAGATGGTGTAGAATCTAGTCCAAGTGTGGACTGTACATTTGGTTTTGTGGCTGGATTGGTTGGGTTTTTAGCTGTGCCTGGGTTAGTGAATGCTGTTGGTTTGGATTGGGGTTTTAAGCCAACAACATCATTGGGATTTTTCACCTCTGGAAACTCATCTGTCGCTAAATTAGGATTTTTGGGTATGGGTGTAAGAGTGGGTTGAGCGACTGTTTTCACATTGTTGTTAATTTCTACTGTATTGTCTGCTGTATTTTCCGCAGTCGTGGGCGCATTCTGTTGAAACAATCCATTGAAACTAAATTGTGGTATACTTTTATGATTCAAGACGACATACCCCAGTGTCAGACTTCCTAATAGTAGGAGTAGCATAGAGCCAATGCCTAAGGGAGATAGTAAACTGTTGTCAGAATTGGTCGGCTTGTGAGTTTTTGGTTCTTCTTCTGTAAAACTTCTCAGCAACGCTTCAGACGATTCTAAATAGTCATTTGGTTGTTTGCTTGTGTGATCTTCTGACTGTGCAATATTTACACTCTGAGTCTGACCTTGTTCTTTAATTTGTGTATGTACGATAATGGTATTTGCTGCTGGAGTCGTTGGTGCTTCAGCAGAATTGCTTGGAGTTGAATCTATATGAGATTGTAGATGTTGTGTCTTTGAGGAAATTGATGTGTACGGCTGTGAGGTTTGAGGTGGTAACAAAGTATCGAGTGTTGCTGCTGATGCACTCACCTGATCTTGAGTCTGTTCCAGAGATTTCGGCGGATTAATTTCCGTTTCTGCCAGAAGAGATTCCTCTTGATCCCAAGTACTTGGGTTATCTGTTTTAAGAGTTGCCAAATCAATGTTGTGGAAACTCTCTTCAAAATTGTCCTGTGCAGATAATTGAGTTTTGCTTCCTGTTGTACTTGTAGCAGTGAACTGTTGAATTTGAGTGCTGATGGGAATGCTGACACGAGGCTGGTTTGGAGTTCTGTATCCAGCCTGTGTACGTCGGTATCTAGCTAATTCTTGATCTAATTGGACTTCCAAACTAGCTAATGCTGCTTTTAGTGGTGACTTCAACCCTGTTGTTTTAGAAGATTGAACACCCTCAACTAGGGGGTTTTGACTCATTGTGTCTGTTTGCCTCAAACTTAGAATGTCGGATTAATTTAAAAATATATTTTTGCCAATCAGGTGCGAAAAATATCATAGATCTATAGCACCTGTGTTGCAATTGTTGCCAAGGTTGGTCACATGTCGTTTAAATCGGTTAATGATATTCTAGGGGTTTTGGCAGCTCAGACGAAATGGCAAGAGCAGCCATTTCAACGTTTGCTCACGTGTTGGACTGAAGTCGTAGGGGCAGCTACTGCTGCTCACACTCAACCATTATCGCTCCAGCGCGATGTATTACGGGTGGCAACTTCTAGCGCAGTTTGGGCACAAAACCTAACTTTTGGGCGTCAGCGCCTGATTTTAAAGTTGAATGAAAAATTGTCAATTGGTTTGAGGGATATTCATTTTTCTACAGCCGGATGGCGGCGTCCTCAAAACGATCGCAAGGAACAACAAACAATATCACTACGCGAACATCCCAGTTATGTGGGTGATGAAATTAAGATAGACGATGATGTGACGCCCAAAGCAGTTGATGCTAATGCTGCTTTTCAGAATTGGGCGAAAACAGTGCAAGCGCGATCGCACAATTTACCTCTTTGTCCTCTGTGTGATTGTCCCACCCCACCAGGCGAACTTCAGCGCTGGGGTGTCTGTTGTGTGTGTGCTGCTAAGCAATCTTGAACAAGAACACCAGAACACAGAAATCAGAATGCAATGAGTAACGGGCACGACAATACCGTGCTTCTACGGCATGCGGTTTTCTGTAAGTCATAATCGCCATCATGCCTGAGGAATATTTCATCAATTCTTCAGTGAGATTTTTATCAAAAAACTCTTGCGATTCTGTGATGAGTTGCTGAGTATAATAATTTTTTTGTAACTCACTTCATCTTCCTAAAGATAGAAAATTTCTCCGATTGACATGTGATTTTGGCTACGCTTCAATAACGTCAATTCTTTCAAAAGATAGAGTTAATTTTACCTTCAAAAGTGTCTCTTGAGACTGAAGTTCCAAGGCTCATCGAATCGTTATATTCATGATTAACTTTGATCCCCAATTATTTTCAGCGTAAACAAACCATGCTTAATACACTGCAACCAATGTATCACTTTGTTAACAAAAAAAATGAAAATATAACACAAACCTAAAAAGATTATAAAGTTAATTTTTTTGTTGGGATCGCTAGGATCTAGTGAAATCACGGGTTTTAGCTGAAACTGACATTTGTTGTAGAGACGCAAAATAAAAGGAAGAAAATTAGCCCTAAAACGGCACTAAAGGCACTAAATATGAAACAGATAAAATCATTGACTTCTGCCTGTAGATATTGTCGTTATTACAATCTAGAGGGACGTCGCGGCGGATTCTGCCAACAGTTGGGAGCACCAGTTAGAGGAAACTGGAAGGCTTGTTCTTTGGCGCTCCCACCGTTTGCTCCCTCTTGGGAAAATTTAGAAGATGTTTGGAGTTTGCCAGATGCAACATCAGTCTTAGCTTCAGGTTTAAACAAACCTGCGGTTGCTCCTGTTGAGAAAACAGCTCCTGAGTGCTCTTCTGAAAAGACGAAAGTTGAGGCTATATTAATATAGCTTTCTTTTGCCAAAACAGGAAAAGTCAAATCGCTGAAGCACCATTTTAGTGCTGTTTTAGGCGAATTGGTTCATACCTCTTTTTGTGGAAGAGAAGTTAGACTTAGACCCTTAAGAAGCGAATATTTCACACTTCACTTTGTGAAAGTGACATACATAGGGCTAGCCATGAATTATTATCAACTTACGAAAGTCGTGCATCGAAAATAAAATTCGCTTTTAATATCTATAGGTCGTCAAAAGAGCCATGATACCTAAAAAATCGCGCCTTTTATCAAAGGTGCGATTTTTGTGTTTTTAGGGTAGCCAAGGATATTGACGAAAGTTAGGTGAACGCTTTTCTAAAAATGCTTGTTTTCCCTCTCGTCCTTCTTCTGTCATGTAATAGAGTAAGGTGGCATTACCAGCTAATTCTTGCAAACCAGCTTGTCCATCACAGTCAGCGTTAAATGCTGCTTTTAGGCAGCGAATAGCTATGGGGCTTTTTTCTAAAATCTCTCGCGCCCACTGGATACCCTCAGTTTCAAGTTGTTCTATTGGAACAACGCAATTGACTAAGCCCATTTCTAGTGCTTGCTGTGCATTGTACTGTCGGCAGAGAAACCAGATTTCTCGCGCTTTTTTTTGTCCAACAATACGGGCAAGATAGCTAGCACCAAAACCTCCATCAAAACTACCAACTTTAGGACCAGATTGTCCAAAGATGGCGTTATCAGCCGCAATAGTCAAATCACAAATTAAGTGAAGGACATGTCCTCCACCAATTGCATACCCAGCAACAAGGGCAATAACCACTTTTGGCATGGAACGAATCAAGCGTTGTAAGTCCAACACGTTCAAACGTGGTACACCATCATCGTCTACGTAGCCAGCGTGTCCTCGCACACTTTGGTCACCTCCTGCACAGAAAGCGTACTTACCATCAGTATCTGGACCAGCACCAGTAAATAGGACAACACCGATACTCGTATCTTCGCGTGCATCACAGAAAGCGTCATACAGTTCAAAAACAGTTTTGGGACGAAAGGCATTTCGTTTGTGAGGACGGTTGATAGTAATTTTGGCAATGCCATCAGCTTTGTGATAAAAAATGTCTTCGTAGGTTTTAGCTATTTGCCAGTTAATTTGCATGGCGACAAAGAATGACTTAACTTCAGCTTAAAGATTGTATCAGGAGCTGCTATATGAAATTTCTAAAACCTCATTTCAACTGCCTGAATCTTTGCAGTTTTAGCGTTGTGATACATATCATCAACTATAAGAAACCGACTTCATAACCTGCAATGATAATATGTGGACAAATTTACTCCCAAATATAAGCGAAGGTTGAAATTTTTCTGCTCATAGTTGGGGTCATATTATCACAATCCCTTATTTGTATAATTGGGATAATCACAATCAAGTAGATATTAAACAATTTGAAGAGGTTATGTGAAAAATAAGCGCCCACCTGGTTTATTAGCAATTGTCATTTACAAGACTTTTGTCGCTTCACTCTTAGCTGTTACTTCTATCGCTTTGCTATTAGCACTAAAAAATTACCAAAACTTAGCTGCATTTTCTGACTCTTATGTTTTAGAAACTAAACTGAAAATTATTGAATGGCTCATAGATAAAATTTTAAATATTAGTCCTAAAAAACTAGAGTTTAGCGGAATAGCGATTGGAATTTACGCGATGATCACAGGAATTGAAGCAGTTGGTTTGTGGTATGAAAAATCTTGGGCTACACTGTTAGTCCTGGGACTAGTTGGCATTAGTATACCTCCAGAAATCTTTGAGTTATTGACACTCCCCTGGCTACGTGAATA
>NZ_QMEA01000208.1 GCF_012912105.1 Brasilonema sp. UFV-L1 | reverse complement strand
AGCTTGAGTGAGGGAGGGAGGGAGGTGTTTCTTTTCTACAGTGATGTATTGCACGCAACCGAGAACAGCTATAGTATCGAAAACAAGAACGGTGCTTGTAGTGAAAATCTGACATCAGTGCTCATTACTAACGTCCTCATACCTTCTGTGAAGAACATTCAACAATGAGTGTAGTCACCAGAACAACAGCGAATGAGACACAAAGCCCCATCTCTAAATACGGTGGGGTACTTCACTAGAATTTTGAACACAGTCACAGGAGATTCCTCATGTTCATTGATGAATTAACACCAATATTGAAACAATTCACTCAGCATCCAGTCTCCTTTATGGGCGGTTTCGTCTCTGGTTTGCTGCGACTCAACCTGAATGACGATCCTGTGAAAAGCTGGCTGTCTGAGCAACTCGGCTCAACTACAAACACGACTGAACCCACACAAGCACATAATGGCAAAGCTAGTGGTCCTCAGTCAATTAGCATTGAATAGAGCTGACGACTCATTTTTCTTGAAATTTTACCCAAAGAAGCAAGGATACTAAGGATACAAAGCTTTTCTTAGTATCTTTAGCAACGTCAAAATTCGATACTCTTCTTAAAAAGCAGAAAGAAAACTCAGTCAAATAGCCACAACGCTCACAGCAACAATACCTAAGTGAAGAAGAATTCAGTATGGACTGCGTCCCGCGCAGCTAACAGAGATCAGAATTCAGAATTAACCAGTGGGGAATTCAGACGCGCCACCAACGAAGCACCACCAAATTGAAAATTTGGTGTATGTGTTGTATTTATCGAGCAACTGCTCTTGTGTTTGTATAAAATTATTCTATTGTTATTGTACAAAAATTGACATTAAATCCCAGTGTTTTTTCAATTCTTTCTTTTCGTTTCTGCGGAGCATTAAAAATTGAAATTTCCACATCTATAGCAACTCATAAGTCAAGCTAATTTCAATTGATAAATGATTGTAAAATCTCATACTTTGAAAATTGACAAAATCAGTTATGATATGTAGCGTATGCGAAAATTCAGCCCAACCACTGGTCAAGTCCTAAGAAGATTCAACTTTGTTGGTTCACTCTTTCCCACGCTCTTTGCCATTGGTGAATCAGGCAAGACAAAAGCATGCTGTGCTGTTTGTCATACCTATTGTGACGCTGAATGATTCGCTCTTCGTTGCGACTTACGTGATTCACATGACTATTTACGTTGGAAATCTCTCCTACCGCGCCACAGAGGCAGATTTAAAAGTAGTATTTGCAGAATATGGCGAGGTTCAAAGAGTCGTTTTACCTACTGACCGCGAAACTGGTCGATTGCGCGGCTTTGCCTTTGTAGACATGAATGAAGAAGCCCAGGAGGATGCAGCTATTACAGAATTGGATGGTGCTGAATGGATGGGTCGTCAACTCAGAGTCAATAAGGCTAAACCGCGCGAGGAGGAACGACGAAGTAGTTGGGTGAAAAGATAATAGTCTTAAGCTCGATGAGATACTATAATAACAAATTGTTTCCTAGTTATGCAAGCTACTGGTGGCTGAAATATCTAGAAACAATCATGAATGAAATCAGTTTCGATGAACAATAAACAATTCCAGGCAAGTCGCTAGGAGGCAGAATGCCAAGTGTGCGACGCTCATGTGAGTTTTGGGTTCAGTGCCCCAAACAAAATCTTCTCAATAGTGGTCTACAATCCCTATCTCAATTGCATTCTAAATAATGAACAAAGAGTGCGTACACACAGGACAGATTCTCGATTGCTGACTTCATTGTTCAAGTGAAAAGTTATTCCCGACGAGTTGTGACTCCAAAATTATGGTCATAATGAGTCGGTTTTTCAAATGCCAAAGTATTTTTAACAAAACTTGAACAACTTTGAATGGAGCGTTTGCTTCTTTTGTTTTCCCATTCTTGTCGAAATCTTCCCAGCGAATGATGCTAGATAGCAACTCTTTTTAGTAAAAAGATACTTTTTCTTGTACAAGTGCATTTGGGCAAGTCTGTAGATCTACACATATCTCTCAAACAAGACAACTGTTGTATCTAAATCTTCCTGAAGCCTGAGTAGGCTTACTCAAGTACATCATCTGAAAGTGGTGACTGAGCTTTGTCGTGACCCATAAGCAATTCATTTCTTTAGTTTATCTAAAATCACATTCAACTTGTCAAATAACCTTTCTAAGATAGAGGCAGCAACCACAAGTTGCAAAGCACGGGACGAACCCAACAAATACCTAGTCTCTAGGAAGGTTAGAAAATGGCTAGAGCGCCGGAATCTTTAGAGTTGGATACGAACGAAGTCATAGACAAAGCGTTGGATCGCGATTGTACAACATTATCCCGTCATGTTCTGCAGCAACTTCAGAGCTTTTCACCCCAAGCACAGGATCTGAGTGCGCTCATGAATCGGATCGCCTTAGCTGGCAAACTGATTGCTCGTCGCCTCAGCCGTGCGGGTTTAATGGAAGGAGTTCTGGGATTTACAGGGGAAGTCAATGTCCAGGGAGAATCCGTCAAAAAGATGGATGTCTATGCTAATGATGTCTTTATCTCAGTTTTCAAGCAAAGCGGCTTAGTTTGTCGCCTAGCTTCCGAGGAAATGGAAAAACCTTATTACATTCCTGAAAACTGCCCTATAGGTCGCTACACTCTTTTGTATGACCCAATTGATGGCTCATCCAACACTGATACAAATCTCAGTTTGGGTTCTATCTTCGCAATTTGCCAACAGCAAGGAAATGACCTCAATGGTGAAGCCGATGATCTGTTAGCTCCTGGACACCAGCAAATTGCAGCAGGTTACATCTTATATGGTCCCAGCACAATGCTGGTCTATACTATTGGTAAGGGAGTTCATTCATTTACCCTTGACCCTAGTTTAGGGGAGTTTATCCTTACAGAAGAAAACATCCGGATTCCTGAGCACGGTCCTGTATACAGCGTCAACGAAGGTAACTTTTGGCAGTGGGATGAACCGATTCGGGAATATGTTCGTTATGTCCACAGAACAGAAGGCTACACTGCTCGCTATAGCGGGGCAATGGTAAGTGATATCCACAGAATTTTGCTTCAAGGCGGTGTGTTTCTTTACCCAGGGACACTTCCAAAACCTGAAGGCAAACTGCGCTTACTTTATGAATCTGCTCCCCTAGCCTTTGTCATCGAGCAAGCAGGTGGTCGCGCCACTACGGGACATATGAATATCTTAGACGTAGTACCGAAAAAACTGCACCAGCGCACACCTTTGATTATTGGAAGCCCAAAAGATGTAGCAAAGGTAGAATCTTTCATTCAAAACGGTCACTAGAAGAGCGGGAAAAGCGCAGTTTAAGGTGTAGTAGGCACATAAGCCATGAGTGAGTGGTGAGTAGGACTAAAGTTGTGATGAGTCAGTAGAACAACTCACAACTAAAAACCAAAAACTCACAGCTTGACAAACGTCACTTGGATACATTAGAAGCAGGAGTCAAAGGAATACAGCTATGGCAACTAATCAATTACTGGAAATTAAAAAGTACGGTCAAAGCATCTGGATGGATAATTTGAGCCGTGATATTATTCAATCTGGCGAACTCAAAGAGCTGGTTGAAAATAAAGGAATCTGTGGGATTACCTCCAACCCAGCCATCTTTGAAAAAGCGATCGCCGGAAACGCGATTTATGATGCCGATATAGAAGCAGGAATCCGCGAAGGATTACCAACAGATAAAATTTACGAATCGCTAGCTTTCGCAGATATCCGTAACGCGTGTGATATTCTACGCCCCGTTTATGATGCAACCAATGGATTGGATGGTTATGTGAGCATCGAAGTTCCACCAAGCATAGCTGATGATACACAGGCAACAATCAAAGAAGCCCGTCGCTATTACCAAGAAATTGCTCGGGAAAATGTCATGATTAAAATTCCTGGTACAAATGCGGGTTTGCCAGCAGTGGAACAGGTGATAGCCGATGGGATCAACGTCAACGTCACCCTGTTGTTCTCTGTTGAAAGCTACATCAAAACAGCTTGGGCTTACATTGCTGGTTTAGAAAAACGGGCAGCCGAAGGTAAGGATATTAGCAAAATTGCTTCTGTCGCCAGCTTCTTCCTGAGCCGAATTGACAGCAATATCGATAGTAAGATTGACGCAAAATTGAAAAAAGGCGTTGATGATATTAATCTAGAAGCTAAGCTGAAAGCTGTCAAAGGAAAAGTGGCGATCGCCAACGCGAAAATTGCTTACCAGGAATACAAAAAGATTATTCAGACAGACAGCTGGAAAGCATTAGCAGCCAAGGGAGCAACAGTGCAGCGCCTTTTGTGGGCAAGCACCAGCACCAAAGACCCCAGCTACAGCGATGTGATGTATGTTGATGAGTTAGTTGGTCCTGATACTGTCAATACCCTACCACCTGTGACAATTGATGCTTGTGCTGACCACTGCGACGTCGCCAGCCGCGTTGAAACAGGGGTAGAAGAAGCTTACCAACTCATCGAAAGCCTCAAAGATCCAGACATCAACATCGATATCAACAAAGTGATGGACGAACTGCTCGTTGAAGGTATCGATAAGTTTGTCAAGCCCTTTGAATCGCTGATGAACTCCTTGGAAACCAAGGTTAAACAGTTGTCTCCTGTGTAAGAAGTTATCAGTGAACAGTTATCAGTGAACAGTTATCAGTTGTTTAATAGCTGATAACTGATAATTGATAACTGGTTGAGATAACTGGTTGACGACTCACGACTCACAATCTCCATTGCCCTGAATCCGTTTTGCAGGACTGTTTTAGTCTAAAAATCAAACATTGGCTTCTTCCTTGCCTTTTATAAGGGGAGCGATGCGGAGGCGAATAAGAGTAAACAACGGCTATCAGGTAATAGAAATAACTTTTAATAGTCGATGGCTCATTGATTTCCGGAAAATGAAACAGTCCTGCTAATCCCTTTTGGGGACGAGTTCCCCAATCTCTAGATCGCAAATCTCCATCCAAAACTCAAAATTGTTATGGTCAGTCTGCTAGAAAATCCCCTGCGGGTTGGTCTGCAACAGCAACGGATGCCGGAACCTCAGATCATAGTGATCTTTGGTGCTTCCGGTGACCTGACTTGGCGCAAACTCGTACCAGCACTGTACAAACTGCGACAAGAACGACGCGTTCCACCAGAACTCACCATAGTTGGTGTAGCACGTCGAGACTGGAGCCACGAATACTTCCGCGAACAGATGCGCAAGGGCATGGAAGAAGCTCATGGCGGTGTCGGTGCGGAAGAACTCTGGCAAGACTTTTCCCAAGGTCTGTTCTATTGCTCTGGTGATATCGATAAACCCGAAAGTTATCAGAAACTCAAGAATTTCTTGGGTGAGTTAGACGAGAAAAGGGGAACACGGGGAAACCGGATGTTCTACTTGTCTGTTGCACCGAATTTCTTTCCAGAAGCAATCAAGCAACTTGGTTCAGGGGGGATGCTGGAAGATCCCTACAAACATCGTCTCGTCATTGAAAAACCCTTTGGTCGAGATTTAGCTTCAGCCCAAAGTCTCAACCGAGTGGTGCAAAAATATTGCAAAGAAGAGCAAGTCTATCGGATTGACCACTATCTCGGCAAAGAAACAGTTCAGAATCTATTGGTGTTTCGCTTTGCCAACGCGATTTTTGAACCGTTATGGAATCGCCAATTTGTTGACCACGTTCAAATTACTGTAGCAGAAACCGTAGGAGTTGAAGACAGAGCCGGATACTATGAAAGTTCCGGCGCACTGCGGGATATGCTACAAAACCACCTGATGCAACTTTTTTGCATGAGTGCGATTGAACCTCCCAATTCCTTAGATGCTGATAGCATCCGTACGGAAAAAGTGAAGGTACTCCAAGCCACTCGATTAGCTGATGTCCAAAATCTGCACCGTTCTGCAGTACGAGGTCAGTATAGTGCTGGATGGATGAAGGGTAAACCCGTGCCTGGTTATCATGAAGAACCGGGAGTGAATGAAAACTCCACAACTCCCACCTATGTAGCGGTGAAGTTTCTGGTTGATAACTGGCGCTGGCAAGGAGTTCCATTCTACTTACGTACTGGTAAGCGGATGCCAAAAAAAGTGAGTGAGATTTCGATCCACTTTCGCGAAGTTCCTTCTCGGATGTTTCCATCTGCTGCCCAACAAATGGCTGGTAATATTTTGGCAATGCGGATTCAGCCGAACGAAGGAATTTCTCTACGCTTTGAAGTCAAGATGCCAGGAGCAGCATTCCGTACTCGCTCTGTTGACATGGACTTTACTTATGGTTCTTTTGGTATTCAAGCAACTTCCGATGCCTACGATCGCCTGTTTTTAGATTGTATGATGGGCGACCAGACATTATTCACACGGGGAGACGAAGTAGAAGCCGCCTGGCGGGTTGTGACACCAATCCTTTCTGTTTGGGATATGCCAAGTGATCCGGCGTCTGTTCCCCGATATGAAGCTGGTACTTGGGAACCAGCCGAAGCGGAGTTGTTAATTAACCAAGATGGTCGCCGTTGGCGCAGATTATAGAACAATGAAGGGTAAAGGATAGAAAAAGAATTTTTTTGGTTCCTTTATCCTTCGGCAACTCATACTTGATAACTTAATACTTCATACTTCAATTGTTATGACTTCCCAAGCTCCTACAATTTTTTCACTTCAGGCTCCCAAGGATGTTTCGCTGACAGACATTGAAGCGGAACTGAGTCGCATCTGGCAAAGTTACGGTATTGCTGGTGAAGATGGTGCGCTTCCTGCTGCGACTCGCGCCACAACATTTACTTTAGTCGTTTACGAACCCGAGGAAACCCAGTATCTATTGGCTGCTTTGGGACTTTACAAAGGTCCGATTGATGGTATTTTTGGTCCGCAGATGCAAGCCGCACTGCGAGAAGTGCAGAAAACCCACGGCTTGACAGAAACTGGAACAGCAACAGAAGAAACCCTTGCCGTATTGCGGGAAGAACTCGCTAAACGTCATGGGAATGGAACAACGGCTGAAAATGGTTCTGGTAGTGCGTCTTACACTCCAGATGCCGGTAGCCCCCGAATTGCTGATGAAATTGCCATCCGCAACCCCTGTCGGATTATTGCCATGACTCCAATTGCAGGCGAAGATGTCGGGGTAACAGCCCAAGTTTCTGCCTACTGCCCAATTCAAAAGCAGTCCGCAAATACACTCGTCTGCTGCGAATACATTACTTTAACAGGAACAGCCGCTGCTTTAGAACGAGTCGGTGGTATGATTCAGGCATTGTTAATTGGTGGCTTGCCCAAGTTTCTCTGGTGGAAAGCAACACCAGACCTCAACAATGCTTTGTTCAAGCGCATAGCAGGAGTGTGTAACAATGTTATTGTGGACTCGTGCAATTTTAACAAGTCAGAAAACGATTTGCTCAACTTGCAAGAGTTAGTAGAATCTGGTGTACCACTTGCCGATTTAAACTGGCGTCGTCTTTCAGGATGGCAAGAGTTAACAGCTGAAGCCTACGACGCACCTCAACGTCGTGCAGCCCTGACAGAAATAGACAGAATTAATATTGATTTCGAGAAAGGCAACTCTGTACAAGCGCTGATGTTTTTGGGTTGGCTGGCAAGTCGCTTACAATGGCATCCAGTTTCTTATCAAAAAGAAAGCGGAGATTACGACATCACCAAAATTCACTTCGTTGCACAGGATCAACGGCAAATCGAAGCAGAGTTAGCAGGAGTCCCAGTTGGTGATGTGGGTGATATTCCTGGTGATTTGATTGCCTTACGGCTTAGTTCCACAAATCCAGACGCAAACTGCGGAACTCTTATCTGTTCGGAAACTGGTGGTTGTATGCGCATGGAAACACAAGGTGGTGCGCAAGCTAGTGGTGTGTTTCAACAAGTGACTTCACTTTCCGAGCAAAAAGCAGAAGCGTTACTCAGTCAGCAAGTGCAACGTTGGGGACATGAGGCACTTTTTGAAGAAAGTCTCGCATTGACAGCTCAGATACTCAAGTTGGGAGTGAAAGAGGACACAGTTAACAGTGAACAATGAAGGAGTCAGGAGTCAGGAGTCAGGAGTCGGAAGTTGAAAAACTAAATTCTTTATTTCTTTCTTGGTGAATACTGAATTCAAAATTGCTGAATTCTTCTTCTAACTGATAACTGATAACTGAATCACTGGTTAAAAGTTAACCGTTAAGAGTTAAAAGTTAAGAGTTGTAACTCTTAACTTTTGATTTCTTTATGGCTTTAGTAATTGCAGGAGAACGCAGTGGGGTGGGTAAGACGACAGTCACGCTCGCCCTTTTGGCATCTTTATGTCAACGAAGTAGACAAGTACAATCTTTCAAGGTAGGTCCGGATTATATTGACCCGATGTTTCATAGGCATGTTACAGGTCGTGCTTGTCGTAATTTAGACCCAGTGCTGACATCGGAAG
Source organism: Brasilonema sp. UFV-L1 (assembly GCF_012912105.1). Taxonomy (GTDB): domain Bacteria; phylum Cyanobacteriota; class Cyanobacteriia; order Cyanobacteriales; family Nostocaceae; genus Brasilonema. The sequence goes on along the minus strand of NZ_QMEA01000208.1, from coordinate 610 downwards.
TTTATGTTAAGCAATGTTTTACTCATCACGCTCAGCTATGTGAATATGCTTTAGTTGAAGGAGTCATGGGGTTATTTGATGGAGTTACCTCACCCCAACCCCTCTCCTTTCTAAGGAGAGGGGCAAATGACTTTGCTAGTACGGCTCATGTCAGTAAGTTACTAGATTTACCTGTGGTCTTGGTGATAGATTGTAGTCGGTTGTCTGGTTCTGTGGCTGCGATCGCACACGGTTATTGCTCATTTGATCAAGAAATCAAAATTGCTGGGGTGGTGTTAAATCGAGTGGGGAGCGATCGCCACTTATCTCTTCTCAAAGATGCTCTAGAACCTCTGCAATTACCGATTCTTGGAGTGCTGCGGCGTGAGGAAAATATTACAATTCCAGATCGACACCTAGGTTTAGTACCGACTGCAGAACTTCCTCAATTGAATGCTTTAATTGAGCGACTTGCTCATTTGGGAAATACTTGCTTTGACTGGGAACGCTTGTTACCACTTTTGAGAACAAGGAAAGAGGGAGACACACAAGCCAGAGAGCGAGAAACTGAAAAAGGGAGGGAAGCTTTCCTGCCTACGGCTGGCTTCGCTAACACTCCCCACCTCCCCAC
>NZ_QMEA01000207.1 GCF_012912105.1 Brasilonema sp. UFV-L1 | reverse complement strand
GTGCGGGGCTTCTAGCCGCTTAAGCTAAAGCTAAGCCAGTGCTACCTGAACCATGCCCAGAAAAGTGAACGATCGCCGGTTGGTATTCCAACAATGCACGGCGCAAATCTTCAACTCGTACCGCCTCGGAGGTAACGACTTCAAACTGCTCTCGATTGTTAGCACGTTTGATAGCCGCTTTAATTTCCCGCACTTCTTGGTCTAGGCGCAATTTATCTGTATTTTTAGGATTAGCTGATAATATTAAAATTTTTTTCATGATGTTATGTGTTCTTGAACACAGTTTTTGTACAAAAATAGTTAGTTAAGTTAGTTAAAGATGAATTTAGTTAAGTAGTATAGATAGAAATAAACAGAAATACGTTAAAAAATGTAAAAATACCTGAAACTGTTACCAATGACTAATGAGTTGACTTTATTTGTACCCACCTACTTAATTGTTCACTCATCTAAACGTTGAATAGTTGTCAGTCAAATCAGCTTATGCACTTTTAAAATCCATTGAGTTCCCCATCAGCCAAAACACATGCAAACTAAATGTTTTACAGTTTAGGCGAGTTTCCCTCGCCCTTGCTGAATTCCCGTTGCCACCAAAACCTGCGTTAGTAAGAAAGCAGTTGTGCGTTAAGAGCTTTGATAATGCGATCGCCACTTTCTTCTAAGTGAGCTAGCGTGTAAATATCCAGTTTTTCGCTGTGTTGTTTCAAATCAGCATTAATTGCTCTGAGTAGTTGTCGCAACTCGTACCAAGCTATTGTACGACCATCTTCAGGAACATAAGTCGTACGCAACACCATGCTTAGCAAAATATTCAAATGTTCCCGTTGCAGTGAACGGCGAATGCTAGATATTGATATATGTGATTCAGGGTTTAAAACTTCTGTCCAAATATCTTTTTGCAATGTGTCAAATAGTTCTGGTATTGTGAGGGCTTTTCCTGGCAAAGTTTTGAGTTCTAAATCTCGTAAACGATTTAGGCGATCGCCATCTAATAAAGTTCGCAGTATTGCTCTTTGGATGTACAAAATACGCTCATGAATTGGATAATCGAGACGGTACACTGGTATCGGGTTACCCCAGTGGGAAAAGCGCGATGGTGCTAATTGATTTAGCAATTGTGGTGAGAAATCAAAAGCATCCTCAGCAAATACATATTCATGCAACTTTGTCAATGTTTGACGCTGTTTTTCCAGAGGAACTGGTACAAAGTGAGCATGAGTCTCATCTAAAGTGTGATGACGGCTAAAAGATTGCCCACCAATGTATTTAGTCAGCAAAATGGCATTACGGAAATAGTATTGTAGTATTTTGGTAAACAACAAACGTCGGTCGCCATAACTTTCTTTTTTCAATGGAGAACGCTTATCTAGGTGCTGCCACATCATGCGGGCATTATCCATTTGCCATTGAGAATAAACTAACACATCACTACTCATGTCCCAGATATTTGCAAGAGGATTGATATCCCAGATATCTTCATCTGTGGCGTAGGATAATTCTGGTTGGGGTGATGCTAAAGCTATTTCCTCTAAAAAAGGCTTTTCAGCCAAAGGAGTCATACCCTCAAGCTTCAGGTGCGAGTATCTTTTGTAACCGTACTCAATTGCCCATTCATCGTAGGGACCAATAACTGCTGGGAAATAATCGCCTTGCTGTACTCCTTGTGGTGCGATATTGACAGGTATATAATCCATCACTGAACCGACCAAACCTTTGGTATGAGTGATTTCAGTGTTATTTAATTCTTCGGGCGCTAACATTGTGCTGCCATGAAAGTTATGGCGTAAACCAAGAGTGTGTCCGACTTCATGAGCGATAAGAGAACGCAGATATTCATGCACGTAGTTCTTCATCTGGTCACTACTTGGTGTCGCATCTTTTACGAGTGAAAGCGTTAGCGCCCCCATAGCTGCTTGAAAAGAAGATTCCATACTGTAGCACAAGTCAGAATCTTTACACCAAGATTGCCAATTTTCTACTGTTGATTTTTGATCCTCAATCGTGCGGTGCTGGCTGGTTTTAACTCCAGACTTTGCATAGATACTCATGGGGTAGAGGTCATCTGAATTTGCTTTTATGAGTGTGCGATAATCTTGATGAAGTAAGCGCACCATATTCGCATCAACTATGATGTCTGCATCTAAAATTTCCCCAGTGAGTGGGTTGACGCGCATTGGTCCTCTTGCAAAAGCAGCATCTAGAGAATTAAACCAGCGAATTGTATTATAACGTACATCTGCGGGCTGCCAATCAGCATCATCTGGCATTTGCTTGACTTGAATAGCATTTTGAAATCCTGCTTTTTCAAATGCTTTATTCCACATCAAAACGCCTTCACGAATTGCATCGCGATACTCTAAAGGTACGGCATTTTCAATCCAAAACACTATCGGCTTTTTCGGTGGAGATAAAGCAGCGTTTGGATCAGATGGTTCAAGATGCCAACGATTGATGTAACGTACAAATGGTTCTTTACCAATATTATTAGAGAAGTTTTGGAAGGCAGTAACGAAATATCCAACTCTGTCGTCAGCAAGTCTGGGAATGTAACCGTTGTTTTCTTGGAGTTGGGAAAAACTGTAGTGTACTTTGAGAGTGAGTGCCCTGCTGTCAGGTAAAGTTATTAAATTAGCTCCTTCTGGTGATGAGAAACCGTAAATCGAATCTATCTCTAAGTTGAAAGGAAAGCTGTTGACATCACCAAAATATGACTTGCTTCCTTCTAACTGATAATCGGTCTGCAAAGAGTATTTTAATAAAGAAGTTAATCCGGGAAAATCCTGCATGAGCAGGTCGTCTATCTTAATAAGAAGATTTTTGCTGTATGGGTCGATACAAACTATATTAACTGCATAAAGAACAGAGTCGCTAAATGAACGAGCAAGCGATCGCTCTTCTGGTTGACCTGGTTCTGTACGAAACTTCACATTACGAATGACAAAGTGCAAATTATTGTTAACTCGCTGGAAGTAGAAGAGGAAATCTTGCAGAGGGAGTCCGCTATAAAGTCCGCTTTCTCCTACGCCTGATTCCAAAGTCACGATACCTAGGTAATTTTTATTGAGTTGTTCTGGCTTAATTTCCCAGTAGATTTCGTCGGATTCTTTACTGCGATAAAGTGTGAAAAGTCCCTCTAACTTATCTGCACCTCTGATTATCTCTCGAAATCTTCGGAAATCTTCTTTCCTGCTTTCTCTGGGCAGATCGTCAGCCATTGCTAACTTTTCAATTCCCGGTAGTGTATTTAATTGCTGTAGGTAAACACCTGAAAGTTCGTTAGCGGCTGCGTCATGAGATCCTAGCAACAAGTTGTAAAACAACGCTATATATATTAAGACTTTTGTTATCCAGTTTTTCATTCTTTCGCTTCCCGTGGCAAAGCAGATCTGATTCTGCATCCCCCTTAAGTATTAATAGATTAACTGTTTTTCTGTTTTGAAGAAAGTCATGTATTTTACTAAAGTGACTAGAAAAGTTTGACTTGATGACTGGTTAGTTTGTCATCATCTCGGAAAGTTGTACATGCAGTTGCTCGCCATGCGTGGACGTGCTTGTACATGAACAGTGACTGCAAAGTGTACTCGTTCGAGGACTAGGCGTAGTCGGGGAATCAATTTTACTCTGGTGTCATCACATTTGTAGAGTCAGGAGCAACGACTTGTGTCACCGTTAAATTACGCTCATCCTGAAGTTCTTGTGGAGACTGAGTGGGTTGCTGAACATTTGAATGATCCCAAAGTGCGTATAGTGGAAGTGGACATGGATGCAACAGCTTATGATTCCGGACACATTAGAGGCGCTGTCTTCTGGAACGGATTCACTACAATCTTGCAACCTGATTATCGTTTCAATTTTGATAAAAAAGCATTGGAAGAACTACTTGGACGTTCAGGTATCGCGAATGATACGACTGTCGTGATTTATGGCAATCATAATGCTATCGCACCTATTGTCTTTTGGTTTTTAAAAAAATTCGGGCATGATGATGTGCGAGTCATGAATGGTAGTCGCAAAAAATGGCTCATAGAAGAACGCCCTTTGTTGACACAAACACCTGTGATCACGCCAACAACATATACAGCACAGAATCTTAATTCAAGCATACGTGCATTGCAAGAGCAGGTGCAAGCGAGTATTGGCAAGTTGGATCGTGTTTTAGTGGATGTACGCACACCCCAAGAATATAGCGGCGAATGGTTCAGCACGAAGCCACCAGAAGGAACAGAACGTGCAGGGCATATTCCAGGTGCAGTTCATATTCCATACGAATCAGCCCTGAATGAAGATGAGACATTCAAATCAGCCGAGGAACTATACGCTTTATACAGCAGCAAAGGTGTTACTCCTGACAAAGAAGTGATAACGTACTGCGCTATAGGGGGACGTTCCTCGCATACTTGGTTTGTGTTGAAGTATTTGCTGGGCTATCAAAATGTACGCAATTACGATGGTTCTTGGAATGAGTGGGAAAACCAACCTGACACGCCTGTGGAGGTTAAATCACTAGTGATTTAATCTGCTTTTTGGATATTCACAAAGTAGGCAATCTGCCTTACGCGCGTAGCGTGTACTTTGCAAAGTAAGGCAAGCGTTAGCGCAGGCCCCCTAAGGGGCTAGCTATCGCCTACTTTGTGGACAACAAATTTCAATGTTGATACCAAGTTGCAGTCTAACATGGTATTCCGTCATTGCGACTGGAACGCAGTGGAAGGAAGCAATCTCATCAACCCTGAACTACTACAACAGAACGCAAATTGGTATGAGCTATTTATTGCTAAAGTTGGGGATAGCCGCGATTGTGTTCTACTCGACTCAAAAATTCGGACAACACTTGTACAAATCTTTCTGTTTCTTCCAAATGAGGCATATGTGAACTGTTTTCAAAAAGTACCCACTCTGAACCAGAAATACCTTGCTTTAATTTTTCTACACAAGCTGGTGTGACTTCATCATACTTACCAGAAAGCAGCAGTGTCGGTACAGAAATTTCACTCAAGCGGTTTTCAACATTCCAGTCGATGATTTTGCCAGCGCCCCGAAACTCTGTACCAACTTTGCTGTATGCTTGAGTCAAACAACTAGGCCAAGGGTTTAAACGACAGAGAAAAGAATGGTTAAAGACCTCCATAGCCTGTTTATATTCTGGGTCTTGGGTTGTAAGAGCGGTTTCATGTTTACGAATAATCTCTTGGATATCTGCGGGTAGATCATTCATCAAGTTATAAGCTTCAGTCACAAATTGCTGAATGTTGGCAGGTGTATTAGCCAAAATTAGACTTGCTAAACCAGTTGGTTGAGAAAGGGTATGTTCCAGTGCCAAACAACCACCCCATGATTGTCCAAAAAGATGGATTTGCTTGAAGTTTAAAGTGTTGCGAATGGCTATAAGTTCATCTTTAAATAAATCAATGGAATATAAATTTGCGTCAGTAGGGCGATCGCTATTTCCACATCCTAATTGATCGTAGAAAATAACTTGTCTTCCCGTGTGAGCGATCGCTTCTAATGGTTCCAAATAATCGTGGGGTACTCCTGGTCCACCATGAAGACACAACAGAGGTAGTTTGCCTTCTGCTTCTTGGTTCGGTTTAACAATACGATACCACACTTTATGATCACGAAACGAGATAAAGCCTTCCACGGCAGAAGTTGATGACTGTTGTTTATTCATACAGTGACGAGTTTATTAGCAATACTATTTACAATAACTTGATTTGTATATCTAGAACTTACTTGAAATGTAGAAGCAGCAGAAATTAATCCCCAATGAAATTTTTGCCCTGATGCGGGACGAATCACCCAGACGGGAGGTAATCTTTTTATTTTATTGATCACCAAAAGGATTCTCTAACTTTAATTCTGCAATATCCTGGAAATCGTGAAAATTGCGAGTTACCAAAACTGCTTGCTGATATAAAGCTGTTGCTGCAATCACCGCATCCGGTAACTTGATTTTGTGTTTCCGCTTTAAAGCAATTGTTTGATTCTCAATTTTCCTAGAAATCAGAATTGAATCAAACTGACTTAATAAATCTTCAATAACCTCTGTCTCGTCATCAGACAAACCAGAAAAACAAAGTAACGATCATCCGTACAATCGGTGAGATCACAACGTAATTCTTATTAATAAAAGTTTCTGAAAAGAACTCATAAACTGTATGATCTCCCGTCAAATAGTAGATAAAAATATTTGTATCATAGAGATAGTTCATTCAAATACTTCATGCCAATTCTTCGCCATCTTCAAAAATCCCCTCAGAATCGATGACTATGGGGTCATCTTTACAAACTCCAAAAGTCTCTTCAAAAAAACCAGCGGGCCAGCCTTTACCTTGTGGTATATTCTGTTGAGTTGTTAACGTTACAGCTTGAAATGTGACAGTCACTTCTAATTCTGCATTGGTGAGTCCTATCGGGACATCTAAATGCAAAATACCATCTTCTCCAACACGGTAATGTACTGTTACGCTTTGCATATGTTGTTCGATTAAACTTTTTAGTCAGAATTTTATCGATAATTAGTACTCACCTACCAATTTCTTTAGCACAGTGATTATTAAACGACAACTTATTGAAGAAATTGAATCGACACGCGATCGCTGTACAATACAATCTCACTGTAGCCTCAGCGGATAGTGACTTTGACCGCATTCAGCAACTTAGAACGTTATCTTTAGAATCTTGGCTTTGAATTTTAGAGCGATCGCCACTGCCAAAGCGGGTACTTTGCGCGATCGCTGCCTACCAACCTCACCCTCGCTTTTTACTGCGTAAAAATCTTTCCCTCTCCTTTATAAGGAGAGGGATGCCCGACAGGGCAGGGTGAGGTAATACGTATGAATGCAACACGCGTATCATTCCACAACCCAACTCACCGACGATCGCCAACATCATCACACAAAGTGCGATCGCTCTTACTGACATTAGGATTAGTTTTCAGATAATCTCGCACCCACTTGCAACCATACGCCATTACCTTATCTAGATCGATAACTTGATCCAAATTCCACAGAATCACTGTCTTGTCGTCACTCGCCGAGGCGAGAGTTTATTGAACGGTGTTCTCTTGGGGTCGCGGATGAGATCGCCTGGAGTTGCCACGCCAATCAGGACAAACGAGAGACGCTGAAACTCCGGTTTCTGGGAACGAGCATTATACAAATAGCGAATAGCCGCAAAAAAATCATCAGTAAAATATAGGCTGAGTGTGGTATCAATTTTATCAACAAAAATCACGATAGGTGAGTCAACCTCTTTCAGCAAAACCTCCTGAAAAAATGAAGTCAACCGCTGCGTAAATCCCAGATGAGAGCGTTCTTGCCACCATTGCACCACATCTGTATCCAGCATCAGAGTTCCTTCAACAATCGTGAGTAACCCCAGATACCACTGTTCAGCAGTCACCTGCACGCCAACCTGAGTCAAATCAATCACAACCGTCTGAATTCCTTCATCTGCCAATTGTTCAGCAGTCCGCACCATCAGACTCGACTTACCCATCTGGCGTGAGGTGAGGATATACACAAACTTATTTTCCCGACACAGCGCCAGCAATTCCTCATCTGCTTTGCGGGGTATGTAGACACCATTTTGGTTGGCTTGCACAGTACCGCCAACTGTGTAGATGCTTGGGTTGTGTCGAGTTTCAGTCATAGATAGAATTTATAGAATGAACCGCAGAGAACGCAGAGGGCGCAGAGAGGGAAAAGAAAGAGAAAAGAGTAAGTTATCTGTATGCATATAATTTAGTAAAAAGAGCCTTATTTCTTTTGAAAAAGTTTCCGTTTGCGTCTTTTTTCAGCTTCTTCTTGCAACGGTACGACTTCAGCTTCACTACTCTGGCGTGCGACTCGAATGAGTAAACCAGCTGCCATTAAACTGGCAATCATTGAATTCCCACCATAACTAAACATGGGCAATGGCAAACCAGTTGTTGGTAGGGCACCAGTAGTCACACCAATGTGGAGTAATGATTGTCCCACCATCAAAATTGTCACACCGATCGCCACGAGTCGATGCACTGGATGCTTTGCCTTAAGAGCAACAATTAATCCTAAAGTGGCGTATAAAGCAAGCATTGACAACAGAACTACACCACCAACAAAGCCAAACTCTTCAGCAAACACTGCAAAAATAAAATCAGTATCCTGAATTGGTAAATAAAACTGCTTTTGTTGAGAAAGTCCAAATCCAGCACCCCATTGTCTACCAGAACCCACTGCTAGCAAACTTTGTACCAGTTGATAGCCATCCCCAGTTGCATCAGCCCAAGGATTAAGGAATGACAACACTCGCTTACGCTGATATTCCTTAATACTGATACTAAGTCCTGCCAACAATACTCCCCCTAATGCTGTTCCTCCCAAATACTTGTAAGGTAATCCAGCAGCAAGGGCAATGAACCAAATCGTCATACCACACAATGCGGTTGTGCTCAAGTTGGGTTGTGCCAAAATACCTAAGAGAACGAGACCAAAAATACCTATCCAAAACAAGCGAACACGCGGGTTTAGGTTTTCCCACTGACCAAAAAGTCGCGCACTTTGCAACACCAAAAAAGGTTTAATCAATTCAGAGGGTTGAATTGGAATCGGTCCTAAGGCGATCCACCGGGAGGCGTCAAAAGCTTTTTTTCCTAATCCTGGTATTAGGGTAGCGAAAATCAATCCCAAAAGCAGTATCACAAACCAATGGGATATGTTTAAAATCTTACGCAAAGCTAAATGAACAACAATATTGAATACTATTAAACCTGCTAGTACCCACAAGATTTGACGCTTAAAGTAGTACAGTCCGTCATGATGACGAACATCTGCTACGGCGTAGGATGCCGAAAATAGCATGACTAACCCCATAAACAGCCAAACCAGTGTTAACCAGCGCAATAAACGCGCCTCTAATGCCCAGCTGGACACGGAGTCATCAAATAATAAAGTTAGGCGGCGTAAATTCACGATTAGTAAAACTTCAAGTCTAAGGTGTAATCGTTCGGAGTTGACGTTAATGATACCAAGTTGTATTCAAACAAGAGAGAACTTTTAAAATTACTCCCTTCGGTGGTCTAAGTTTACCTATAATAAATGACTCCTCTGTTAGTGTCCTCTGTTGCATCCCTACGGATAAGACCTATTACTCGACCAAGCCAAAATTGCCGGGTTAAGGCAAGTAGGGGAGATAGGGGAAGTAGGGGGCGCTTGGGT
>NZ_QMEA01000206.1 GCF_012912105.1 Brasilonema sp. UFV-L1 | reverse complement strand
CTGAGCCAGGATCAAACTCTCCGTTTTGAAACCTGTTGTATAAAAGCGAACTTTCATACACTCATTCATTTGTTATTTAGCTGATTTTTTAACCTTCAGCCTAGGTTGATTCTTTACTGACGCAAGGCTTAAGGTGTATACTAGCTTTCAAACTATAGATTTTTCATGGTTCGGTGCCTCTTGGCTCCGCGTTTGTTTTGCGCTTCGCTCTCTCAGGCACTTATTCATAGTAGCGAGCCTCCACTCGATTGTCAACTCTTCCAAGAAAAATTTTTGAAAGAATTTTTGAGATTGCTCAAAACTGTCTGCTGTGACGAGTTTGGGCAAAAATGGGAGATGCACTTTCAATGAGTCAGGAAAAGTAATTGTGAATTTTCAGTCAGTCATAGCTACATTGCATGAGTTCTGGAGTGATCGCGGTTGTCTGATTGCCCAACCCTACGATATAGAAAAAGGAGCAGGCACTAAGAACCCTCATACTTTTTTAAGAGCGCTAGGACCAGAACCGTGGGCTGTTGCCTATATTGAACCTTGTCGCCGTCCTACTGATGGGCGTTACGGCGAAAACCCCAATCGTTTCCAACACTATTACCAGTACCAAGTTCTGATTAAACCTTCACCAGATAATATCCAAGAAATTTATCTTGATTCCTTAAGGGCTTTGGGAATTCGTCCTGAAGACCACGATATTCGCTTTGTAGAGGACAATTGGGAAGATGCAACGGTGGGAGCTTGGGGAACTGGCTGGGAGGTGTGGTTAGATGGAATGGAAGTCACCCAATTTACCTACTTTCAGCAATGTGGAGGACTTGATTGCCGTCCAGTGTCTATTGAGATGACTTATGGTTTGGAAAGACTGACGATGTATCTCCAACAAGTAGATGCATTTACCAAGATTCAATGGACAGACAACATCACATATGGAGATGTTCACCTCCAAGGAGAGATTGAGCAGTGTGTTTACAACTTTGAAACATCAAATCCGGAAATGCTGCTCACATTATTTAACATGTATGAGCAAGAAGCACAGCAATTGACTGAACGAGGACTAGTGTTACCCAGTCTAGATTATGTCTTAAAATGTTCACACACTTTCAATTTGCTAGATGCAAGAGGAGTCATTTCTGTTACAGAGCGAACCCGTTACATTGCAAAAATTCGACATTTAGCGCGAAAAATAGCGCAATTATATGTGGAACAACGAGAAAAGCTGGGTTTTCCGCTTTTAAATAAGCTAGCTAGTTGAGTGCATTGTAACTACGAAAGTGCCCTCACCCCCAACAAGGGTGAGGTCATTTTGATTTATGCAAGGAGTTGCCAGATGAAATGCTGCAAAAAAGTCAAGGTTTGTAAGAAAGACTCAATCTTATTCAAGTTTTGGAATCTATATGCAGCTTGGTTTCGCTCTTTGAGTATTCCCTATTTGATAGTACATTCAGGACATCCTTTGATCAGGGTAAGCTCATCTAATTTGGTATAAAGTATACTTGACAATAAGAATTGAGGATGATGGGTGAGATGACTAAAGTCGGGCGATCGCCTACAGTGAGGAGATGCCTTGACAAATAAGAATTGAGGATGATGGGTGAGATGACTAAAGTCGGGCGATCGCCTACAGATCGCCTACAGTGGGACTGGAGTTTAGACTACAGGGATGCAAAACGACCCAGCACTGCTGAGTTAATAACAAACTTACTCAAAGCATGAAAAATCTTTGATATTAAACCGCAACGGATGGTTCTTTGGGTGATAGTGTAGCTCTTTTTTTGACTTTTGGATAACGAATTCTACGTAGACGGGTTCTTCCTGGTGTCCAGCCTGGAGATTTTCCGCGAGGTTTCGGCGAACACGCAGGAGTACCAATAGCTGCCAAAATTCCGAACCAAGCCTGAGCAACCCTTCCAGGGGTCAATTGTATAGCTGTAGTCAATTCTATTAGGACATAGACTATAAGTATTGCTATTGTTTCTGCTCAACTTTCGATGGCTAAACCCTACAGTGATGACTTCCGGCAAAAGGTGATGCAAGCGATTGAGTTGAACGGTCTCAAGAAGAGTGAGGCGAGTCAACTGTTCAATATCAGTCGCAATACGATTAACTTGTGGTGTCAGCGCAAAGCCGAAACGGGTGATATCAAGCCAAAGCCGAGGCAAGCGTCGCAACAGCGTCGGAAAATCACCGATTGGGAGAAGTTTCGGGTTGGGCTTTCCCCAAGGGCAAAAATGGACAACCCTTGTATTTTTGACTGCGACAGTCACGGGGTCGCGCCACGTAAAAATTTTGGCAGCCGCCTTACTACGAGTACTCGTCTTTACGGGGTTACGACTGGGAAAAAGGGTCAAGCCTTATTACAACGAGTACCCGTGAGCACCGACAAATCAACCAAACAAAGGCTTGACCCTTTTTCTTGTCCCAAGTGCTCAGGAACACAGTGAAATCAAACAAAGGAGCCAGTGCGTTGGGGAGGCAGTGCGGTCTTGGGGTTTCCCCAAGTTGCGCATCTGCCGTCGGGTTTCCCGACAGTCCCGCACTTGGCGTGCTGCCAAAATTTTAGGGGTCGAGGTCTGACACGCAGAAATTGAACCAGCCTTACTAGAACGCGTACCCGACTTGGAATACAGTGAAACAAAAACATTTGCGTAGCGCCCCCTGCTGGGGCTAGGCTGGTTCAATTTCCGGGGACAAGTGCGCTTGACTTTGCGTCAACTCGTTTTACCCAAGTTCTTGGGACGGATTAATATGATTGCCGGGTACCGGGATAGTCAATTAATTGCGCCATTTACGGTCGAGGGAGCGTGCAACCGCACAGTGTTTGAGACCTGGCTAGAAACATGCGCCATGTTTTACAAAAGGCGAGACCCAAGGCTTGTGCAGGGCTGTCGGGGAACCCCAACGGGAGAGCCAGTTGCCTGACGCCACATTCTTCAACGGGGGTTGGTAAAACCTGAATGCCCTCAACCAAGAAACGACTTACAAACGCAGTCTGAGACAAAAAATGAAACGGACAGCTATGGATAACGATTATATGATTTAAGTTCTTAATTCTTGTTTCATTGACGATATATTAGATTCCTCTAAGTCCTTGTGTCAAGCCTAATTGAGATGCTCTTACCCTGATCCTTTGATGGGTTTTTAGAGTTCTATTGCCAAAATGGTGATGCACTTGCAAACTGGAAATCTGGGGCTATACAAATAGCACTGATCTACGTAAGCTCAACATATGTTGTTTGCTTGCGTTGACTAGGTTTTTGGGCATATTGCCCATGTAGCCACAGATTCTATTTGCCAAATGTTTCTATAAAAATTCTGATGATTCAGGCAAGTGGTGTCATAATCTGTCTTAGCTATATTCTAGGGTTGCTATTTACAGCAGTTCCATTGGGCGGCTTTTGGGTATTGGGTTTGGGCGTAGTGGGAGCTATCTTTTTTGGAAAACGACACCCCAATATGCGCAAACACCTGCAAAAAAAGGATAAATCCCAGGCGAAAACCAAGACAGCGCTACCATTAACGCAAACGACTCCTCATGCAAGAGTTTGGCTTGTTGCTGGCGTAGTAGGGTTGCTGGCTAGTTTGTACTTTCAATCGCGTATTCCGACACCAGAAACCAACGATATCAGTAAATTCGTCTCGTCAGAAAATAGCAACAATCAAGAACAACTTTTTATTGTTCGTGGTAGTGTACTTAGTACACCCCGCATGACTCGCAATCAGCGTGGACAATTATGGTTACAAGCAACTCAGCTCGATGAAGTAAAAAACGAAAATGGTTCAGCTGGTGCAAGTAAAAAAGTAACAGGAAAGTTATATGTAACTATGCCTTTACTTCAAGCGACTGGATTACATCCTAATCAACATATTGCGTTGACTGGCGTTTTGTACAAACCAAAACCACTATTAAATCCTGGTGCTTTTGATTTTCAAAAATTTCTCCAGCAAGAAGGTGCGTTTGCGGGTTTGAGCGCACGACAAGTTAATATTCTGGATGAAGGAAAGAAATGGGGATGGTGGAAAATTCGGGAACAAATTGTGCGATCGCAAGTTCGTTGGTTGGGTATTCCTCATGGTCCTCTCGTCAGTGCTATGGTTTTGGGTAGTAAAGTCGTTGATTTACCTTACGAAACCCGAGACCGTTTTGTACAGGTAGGATTAGCTCATGCTTTAGCAGCGTCGGGGTTTCAAACATCGTTAATTTTGGGTGTGGTGCTGGGGTTAACGTCAAAGGCGAAAAAAGGAACCCAAATCATACTTGGTAGTATTGCTCTCCTTCTTTTTCTAGCTCTAACAGGTTTGCAGCCATCGGTACTTAGAGCTGTAATAATGGGATTTGCGGTACTGATTGGAATAGGATTCAAGCGCAAAGTCAAACAGTTGGGATCATTGCTGGTTACGGCGGTACTGTTATTGCTCTTCAATCCTCTATGGATTTGGGATTTAGGATTTCAACTGAGTTTTCTGGCAACATTGGGGTTAATTGTGACAGTACCCGCAATCACAAAGCGTTTAGATTGGTTGCCGCCTATTATGACATCTTCAATTGCAGTTCCACTAGCGACTGCAATTTGGACATTACCTCTTTTATTGTATGTGTTTAGTGTCGTAGCAATTTACACTCTGCCTGTCAATATATTCTCTACCCCTTTGATTTCTGTCATCAGTATTGGTGGAATGATAAGCGCCCTAGTCAGCTTAATTTTACCTGATGCAGGAAGCTCTTTAGCTCACTTGTTATATCATCCAACCCAGTGGTTGCTGAAATTAGTGGAATTTTTTGCGAGTCTACCAGGAAGTACAGTTGCTTTGGGTAGTATATCTCTTGGTCAGATGCTGACAATATACATACTGATTATATTGGCATGGGTGGTGCGTTGGTGGCAAAAGCGGTGGTGGTTTGCAGGCATAGTTGTATTGAGTTTAGTTTTTCTCCCTGTTTGGCATTCTGCAAACACGTTATTTCGCGTCACAGTGTTAGCAACTGGCAAGGAACCAGTTTTAGTGATTCAAGACAGAGGAAAAGTCACACTCATAAACAGTGGAGGTGAAGGTACGGGGCGCTTCACTATATTGCCGTTTTTACAACAGCAAGGTATCAATAAAATTGATTGGGCGATCGCTTCTGATTTTCAACGTAGTAACGATAATGCTTGGTTAGAAGTGTTGCAACGTTTGCCGATTGGAATTTTCTATAACTATTCTTCCACGTCTGAAAATGACATAACCAGTCAAGTCCTTCAAAAAGAAGTACAAAAGAGTAAAGGAATTTACCAAGGTTTGTCAGTCGGTCAAACGATAAGCACTAGTTCGGTAGTTGCCCAATTAATCAACAACCAATTACCTGTCTTGCAGCTGCAAATTTTAGGGCAAAATTGGTTGTTAGTGGGTGAGAGCAACACAACTGAACTGCTTGAGATAGTGAATACTAAAGGTTTAGTGCGTCCACAAGTCTTATGGTGTTCTCATCATTCTTTAAAAGAGTTAGTTTCTGTCTTACAACCGCAAGTGGCGATCGCAACTAGCGCCAACGTTGACCAAAAAACGTTATCTGAATTAAATCAAACTCAGACAAAACTATTCTTTACAGGTAGAGATGGCGCTATCCAGTGGACACCCAACGGACAGTTTGAGATCTTTATCCAGACTGCGGAAAATAAAACTTCTATTTTATAAAATTCTTATTTTGAAGAATTTAGATATCTGTAGTGCAGATAATAGCAGTTTGTAGTATGGCTTCCTGTCAGTTATACGGTGTGACAATTTCCTAATGCAAGCACTACCCGTTCGCCTCAAAAGCGTAAAATTTTTTCAGTGCAAAACGGATTTTGAAACAAAGCATGAGTAATACACAACATTGGTTTATAGTCAAGCTCTCTACAGGCAATTGCGAAATCATCCCCAGCGACGAAGTAACTGAGGAAAATGATCCAGAAATTATTGAGCAATGGGGACCATTTACTTCCCAAGGAGAAGCGATTGCTCGCCGCGTAGGACTGATTAGATCTGGAAAATGCCAGCCAGTATGAAACAAAGAAGAAGGGAAAACAAAGAATGATTTTCATCTTTTTCTTTTTCCCTCTTCTGTGTTTATTTTTCGGCTCTAGTGTTTCCTTTCTGTGCAATTTCTTTGCCTAACACTTCTACAGCTTTAGCAAATTGGGGATCCTGTAGGGTGGCAATTTTTTCGCGTTCTTTGAGCCACAACTGCTGTCGCTGAGCATCTGTCAAGTCCACTTTGACATCTGGGTCAATCCCATGCTTATTAATATCACGATTATTGGGAGTATAGTACTTAGCAATTGTCACCGCCAGTCCTGAACCATCATCCAGAGGACGCACTGATTGTACTAACCCTTTGCCAAAGGTCTGACTACCGATTAAAACAGCACGTTTGTTATCCTGTAAGGCTCCTGAGAGGATTTCACTGGCACTTGCTGAACCTTTGTCCACTAGCACCACTAACGGTTTGGTTGTCAAAGCACGTCCGTTTGCGATTTCTCGTTCTACTTCTGCGAAGCGATCCTTAGTCGAAACTATTGTACCTTTATTCATCCACATCCGGGCAATTTCGATGCTAGAGAAAAGCAAGCCACCTGGATTATTACGTAGATCCAGGACATAACCATCTACCTGCTTCGCTTCTAAATTTCTGATTGCTTGTTGCATTTCCTTAGAAGCGTGAGCACTAAACTGCTTCAAGCGAATATAACCAACCTTACCTACTGGAGTTTGCTTTTGGGAATACTCTACTGGATGAATTTCAATTTTTGCTCTTGTAATTCTGAATTCTTTTTCTTGACCATTGCGCAGAACTGTCAAGTTGACTGGTGTTCCTGCTTCTCCTCGGATCAAGGATACAGCCTGATTGGTATCCATACCCTCGGTGCTTTTTCCATTGATTTTGGTTATGATGTCTTTTGCCAGAACGCCAGCTTTTTCTGCAGGTGTATCCTCAATAGGCGCAATAACAGTCAGCTTCTTCGTTTTCTCATCTAGACCAATTTGGATACCAATACCTGTCAGTTCTCCAGAGGTGTCCACTTGCATATTTTTGAATTCCTCTGGATCCATAAACCGGGTGTAAGGGTCATCCAGCTTCTTTAGCATTTCCCGGATAGACTTGTAAGCTTCCTGCTTGTTGGTGTAAGACTTGTTCAGGTACTCACGACGAACAGCCTGCCAATCTACTTTATTAAAAGTACCATCTACATACTGGCGGTTAATAATTTGCCAGACTTCATCGACTAATTCCTTAGGACTTTCTTTAAATAAGGCCTGTCCTTGTGAGTGAATACCCAGACTAGTGACTGCGATCGTTGTCAGTGTCACCGCTGTAGCACCCAAAACAAGTCCACTTCTTGTAATCACCATAATGACAGCTGTGTCAGACGGAAAGTTTTATAATCAGTATGCTCAATCTAACACAGGGTTTTGCTGTACGGACTGAGCATATTTTTCTATTTCACAAAAATGCTTTGTCATCCGGCGACTACTTACATCGGCGGTACAAAACTTGTCGAAAACTTTATGGATCTATCCAACGTCCATCTATCTTAATCAAGTTGATCAATTCTTCGACTCCTTTTTCTTCTGGAACTTTTTTAATTTCTTCTCTCCCACGGTAGAGAGATATATATCCAGGGGTTTTACCAACATAACCGTAGTCAGCATCAGCCATTTCTCCGGGTCCATTGACAATACACCCCATAACTGCTATGTCCAGTCCGGTGAGATGTTTAGTCGCTTCGCGGACTTTGTGCAGAACTTCTTCTAAGTTAAACAATGTACGTCCGCAGGAGGGACAAGCAACGTACTCCACCATCGTTTTCCGCAATCCCAAAGCTTGCAAAATACTGTAGCAGACAGGGATTTCTTTCTCTGGTGATTCTGTGAGTGACACACGAATTGTATCACCAATGCCATCAGCTAAAAGAGTTGCAATACCAGCAGTGGATTTAATTCGTCCGTACTCACCATCACCCGCTTCAGTGACACCCAAGTGCAAGGGATAATCCATACCCAGTTCATCCATCCGTTGTGCCATGAGGCGATAAGCGGCTATCATAACTGGCACTCTTGAGGCTTTCATCGAAATGACCAAGTTGTAGTAATCCAAAGATTCACAAATGCGAATAAATTCTATTGCTGATTGCACCATACCTTCTGGAGTGTCACCATAGGTGAACAACATCCTTTCAGCAAGAGAACCGTGATTGACACCAATTCGCATAGCCTTGTCTTGATCACGCAAGAAAATAACTAATGGTGCCAGAGTTTCGCGGATTTTTTCGCCAATTTCGTCAAATTCAGCGTTAGTATATTCGGTTCTATTCGGGTTTGGCTTTTCAAACACGTATAACCCTGGATTAATCCGCACTTTCTCTATATGTTTGGCGACTTCCAAAGCAATTTTTAAACCATTGTGATGTACGTCAGCAACAATCGGCACGTCTTGGTAGGTTTTGATTAATTTTTGTTTAATCTCTGCCAATGCTTTGGCATGAGCCATACTGGGTACAGTAGCGCGAACGATTTCGCAGCCAATTTCATGAAGACGGCGAATTGCTTCTACAGAACCATCTATATCTAGGGTATCTTCGTTAATCATTGACTGGACCACCACAGGGTAGCCACCCCCAATGGTGACATTACCAACTTTGACTGAACGGGTTTTGCGCCGTTTAATCGTGGTGTCAAAGGTAAGTTGAAGATTTGCAGTGTTGGGAGTTGTTAGCGTAGGCAGGGTTTGCATATCCTGTTCAGTAAAATTTTTGTAGCAAAGATATCAAGTTGGAAAACATTCTGTTTCCCAGATTGCCATATCAGAGGCTCATTTGAGTGATGAAGTTGAAAAAAAAGGAAGAAAAAAGGGAGAAAATGAGTGGCGAAGGAGGCAGATTGGAAAAATAAGTAAAAATAACTATCTAATCCTCTAAAACCCAAAATTCAAAATCTAAAATTACGGTAAGTAAGAAATATTATTAGCAACATCAATCATTTTATGAGTCAATTATTAATTTCTGTCATTCACTCTATTCCTGACGGTGAGGCTTTAATTAAAACCGTACTTTGTCACTACCCTATCAGCAATATCCGTAACTGTAAACTATACAAGCGAGGTCTTAACGATACGTATTTGGTAGAAACTGAGCAACAAAGTTACAGCGTATTGCAGGTTTATGAGGT
>NZ_QMEA01000205.1 GCF_012912105.1 Brasilonema sp. UFV-L1 | reverse complement strand
AATTGAATAAGTCAAAAGCGCTCTCCTGAAAAGGGGGGCGCTTTTTGCATGGGTTGTTTGGAAGAATTCAGCTTGATATCATGTGCAAATCTATAACATCAGCATCCCCTGAGAAATCATAATCCGAATTTTCCGCAGTCGGCTCATTTTCTGTGACAGTTATAATTTCGTTGGACAAATCCGGACAAGCCGGAGAAACCTCTGACTATTTTATCGTTTCAGCGGGTGATGTCGGCATCTTTAACCCTCCACGATCAGAACCGGGTAACTCTCCGGCTTTAAAACCTAATTTTTCCCATCCAAACAAACACAAATTAAACGCTGCATTCTCATCCCTGTCACGCTTGTAACCGCATGAACATTCATACTGACGGACGTTTAAGGGCATTTTCTGTTTTGCTCCGCATTTAGGACACAGTTGAGAGGATGGGTAAAATCTATCAACTTGTATTAACGTATGAGCGAATTTTTGCGTTTTATAGTGAAACTGACGTTCAATTTCACCGAATCCACAATCTGCAACAGCAGCAGCTAATTTCTGATTCTGCATCATACCTTCAACGTTAAGATTTTCAATAACTACAACTGCGTGGTTTTTGCATATAGTCGTAGTCATTTGGTTGATAGTATTATTGCGAGTATCAGCAATATGCTTGTGGTATCGAGCTAATCTATTTTTCGCTTTGAGATGTCGTTTACTACCTTTTTCTTTACGTTGTAATTGTCGTTGGAGTCGAGCTAACGTTTTCGTCGATTCTCGATATTTTTTCGGGTTTTCAAAAGTTTTGACTGTATTTAAACTGACAGCTACAGCTAAACTACTTATGCCTAAATCTACACCAATAACGTCATCGACATCAGTACATTGAGATTGAGATACAGATACGTATGGTATTTCATAATTAAACGAAATATACCAACCATCAGCACAACGGCTGATAGTGACTTTTTTTATGTCAACTTCGGGTAGCTTCTCAAAAGTACAAACAGTTCCTAGTGGTGCAGGCAATTTAATACAAGTTCCACCTGTTCGTTTAACTTTCCCATTCCAATCGACAGTAAAAGAATCTTTTGATTTACCTTTCTTTTTCAAAGTTGGCTTTTTAGCAATACCACTAAAAAAACGTTTGTATGCAACATTAAGATGCTCAAAAGCATAAACATAAACCCTTGATGACATAGTATTCATCCAAGGGTATTCAGGTTTGACAAAACTTGTATAAAATGAGCGAGCTTTTCTGTAGCTAAGTTTGACACCAGACTGATAAAAATCTTCAATGGCAGCAAGTGCCCAATTATAGACCCAACGGCTATAACCCGCATGTTGAGCAAATAATTGTTGTTGAATCGGAGTTGTTTTCAGTTTGGTTTTAAAACCTAGTTGCATACCATTTTTTGATGTTGGTATTTTAATACTTTAACAGAAAACATGAAGCTGGTAATAAACCGGTTATGTCTAGCTTTGTCCAATGATTTGATTATTTAGTACTACACCCCCAATTGTATTTATCTCTATATATTTGGGGGTGTCACAGTCACATCTTGTGAACTAGCAGAATGCTGTAGCTTGGAGGAAACAGCTAAAATATCTCGTTGCTCCCAAGCTGCAAAAATCTCCGCCCTACCATCGCACGGTTCAAAGTAGCGGTAAAAACGCACAGGATTTTTCTCGCCTTTAACCCGCCGTCGCTCCAACTTCTCTAATTTCATGTCAAGGTTAGACAGCACAATCTGTAGCACTTGAATAGGAGAAAGTTTTTCGTTAAAGCTTCCCAGATCCAAATCCTTGAGTTCGCGGGCGTATCGTTTGACCAAATCTGCCCAGGCGATGAGGTCTGGATCATGGCTAGTGAGTTCCCGTTTGGGGTCAAACCATTGACCAATATTTAGCAGTTTGAGCGCTTCTACTTTGGGCAAGTAGCCTTTCATATCCCAAAGACACACCCGTCCATTCCCCCGTTCAATATGTCCCTCGAAATGCTGGCGATCTCGCATTTGGACAAACTCGGGATCATGGGTCAAAAAGTAATGCAGCCGAATTTTAGGATACCAGCTAGAATCGTCTTTTTGTTTTAAGTCTGCTGTTACCTCCACCCCATAGCGTTGCTTGAGTTCGTATTTTCGGACTTGCAACACCTCAGACGGGGTTTTGTTTCGTTTCTCCTTGAGTTCCAAATACTTACTTTCTGTGGGAAACTCTACCATCTCTACTGCTTGGTTTTCTGCTGATTGATTGGTGTCGCAGCAAGTTTTGAGTTGGTCTGAGTTATCTTTGTCCTCCTTTTCGTTCTCCTTTTCGTTGTTGGAATCAACTACAGTTACCCGGTGTCCCTCAGCAACTAATCCTTGATACAAAGCATCGCGGAATCTGAAACTGGAAGCATTAATCCGGGAAGCCATCTTTGCCCAAGTCGCGGTTGCTACAGGTTCAATGGCAGCGTCGATGTCAAAATCAAAATCCTTAAGTAACCTGATGTTAGCTTTGACGACTTTGAAAGTTGAAGTCAGTAACGCCTTGTAGCTAGGGCTACCGTTACCGATTTTACCTAAGCCATACCCCCGTGCCCAAATGAAGCGAGGAACTGGCTCTCTGATGCGCGCCAGAGCTTGCCGTGTTTCCGATTCCGGGCAAACCCCTTGAGAAATGAGAAACACCTTTTGGAAATGCCCTTTGACATCAATTGACACTCCCGTCCCAATACTGGGTGAAGCTATTATAATCCTATACTGCGTGACAATTTCATTAATTTTCTCAACGCAACCGTAGGCAGGGTGAGTGGGGTCAGCGACGCTTTCTGAGTCAATCCTCAGAATTGTCTCATCGGGAAAGTTTTCTCTTGCCCAGGATTCTAGATTTTTAGTTCCCCATTTGCTTCTCGCTTTTTGGCCATCGCAGTGAATCATAATTGCTTTGGGTGAAGTCGTGAGCGATCTCTTTATCTGAGTCAGCACAGGTGCGGCATTTTTTGATTTGTAGATGGTTACGTTCCAACGCATCTCTTCTTCTGGAAGCCAGTCGTTGACAACCAGCCACGGCTGCAAATCAATTTCAGATTCCCGCTTAATCACTCCTCTGATAAAATCAATACTCAAGTTGCTCAAGTCTGCATCTTGAGCAATAATCAGTCCTCCGGTAGATGCAACAAAACCCAATAGCTGCTGGAAGGTTTCAAGAATTGAGACACGCTTCTCGTAGCAAGTGGAGCTGTTGAGCAAGTGCCATATGACTTGCTCGACTTCATCGAGTACCAGAATCGCTCCTGCCCAGTTTTTGGGGTTAAAATGAGCTTGAGATATGGGATGTACGGAGTCAATGCAAACTCCAAAGCCTAATAAGCCCCTAGTTTGGCTTGAGGGGATATCCTCAATCCAATCTAGCCCTAGGCGATCGCAAATCGCCCGTCCCAGCTGAATGCGGTGCGTAACCACCAGAATTTTTCTGCCTTCCCTCTGGGCTTCGATAATTAACTCGTCCAGCGATTGAGTTTTTCCCGTTCCTTTAGGAGACTTGACACAAGCAAAACCGGATAAGGGGAAGGGGATATTTCCTAAATAGCGCTGATTTAGCCTCAGCGTCGCCTTGTAGGTCAGTTGCCACAGCAGAGAGGCTGTATACACCTCCAAGCTGACAGCAGCCTTGTAGAGGCTTTCAAACGCTTTTTCGCCATTGGCGACGATAAAATCATCAACTCCCTTTTGGTCACCAATTAAGGTGATGACCTTGACATTGCATCCAGCTTGTGCTAATAAACCACCTGTGCGCTGAATTGATAAATCCACATTCGCCCTTGTGGTGGGTTTTGGGTCATTGTCAAAACAGAAGTAAATTTCGCGCCCAGGGGCGGCGAATTTCTCGAGTTCGGGGATAAGGTGGCGATTGAGGGTTTGACCTGTTGTAGGGTCTTGTAGGCTCCTTATACCGGAAGAAATACCAGGGAGTGCAATTGCGACATAACCAGCACTCAACAGTGCCCCTGCTTTTTTCGCTCCCTCGACGATAATAATGGGGATTTCCGGGTGCAAGTACACCCATTCCCAAAAACTCATTGGCTTGCGTCTATCCCAAAGCCGTAGCGCCAGGGGAGAATTATATCGCTTGATTTTGTAGCGCTTGGCGACTTTATCCCAAATTTCTTGAGGAACATGCAGAAAGTATGCTCTCAGGTCAGTTTTTGGCGGGGGTTCATATTTAACTACCTTCGGCGGTTGACCAAATCCCTTAAATTCTTTATCTTTTTCTGATTGTAAGCGAGGGGTATCCGGCTTGAGTTGACCCCAGAGCATTTCTTCCCAGTTTATCGGGTCAATTCCGCCACCGCACCACCAGCCGCCATTTTCTAACGGTCGATAGCGCTTTAAATAGGAGTCGGTGACTCTTCCGCTGTTGCGGCGCTTAATTAATGGCGAGTAGAGCAGGTAATCGTAAATTCTATCGCCTGATAGGGAAATAACATTCAATGCGGTGAGTTCAGGATGGACGCCGCTTTTGATGACCCACTCTTCCCAGTGCTGAGTTGAGATGTGTGGTGGAGGAAGGATGCTCATTGCCTTCCTCCTTGAGGGTGATTATTTTGAGGATGATTGTTTTTCTGTATGCTTGCCGGATGTTCTTTGACAAGCCTGGAAACCAGCTCTATCATTGGGGTTATAAATATTTTCTTAATTGGATTTCGCCCAAAATTTACCATAAATTTTGGGTTCTTTTTATTTATTTTTTTTACAATTAATACTTCTCGATTCACGGATAGCCAAAACCAAGGGTGTTGCTTATGCTTCAGTTTTCCCACCCGTTTTGTGCTCTTGGAGTTTCTGACATCAAGTCCTGATGTGTTTTTCTGGTTTGCGCTGGAGCAAATGCAGCAATTCATCTTGAATTGGCGAAATTTATATAACATTGCCTGCATCATGATGCCAGATCCGCAAAAACGGGTTTGGCGACCTGATCTATTGATCTTTACTCCTGGCTGTTCTAAAGGGCTGAAAGTCTTATGTAGTAGGGGTCTTAAAAATAGTTTGTCCGGGGATACGGGTGTTTTCGTCCGGGGATACGGGTGTTTTCGTCCGGGGATACGGATGGTTTTGTTCTAAAGCTTAAACCTATACAGGATAAGGCTTTAAAGCCAATTTTTTGAATTATTTTTTTTAGAACAAAGTGAAAACAGAAAATCAGCCGACCACAGGTGATAATCGGCTGGTATTTTGGAAAAATAAGTATAAATACTCAAACTAACTTCTCCAACAGTAAGCGTTCCAAACATGGATTGTCCGGGGATACGAATGTTTTTATCCGGGGATACGGGTGTTTTTGTTCTAAAGCTTAAACCTATACAGGATAAGACTTTGAAGCCAATTTTGGGGGTGATTTGTTCTAAAAATTTGCGAGAACAGAAGACCTTCGACAGCCAGCAGTAAGGGTTCCAAAAATGGATTATCCGGGGATACGGGTGTTTTTGTCGGGGGATGTGGATGCTTTGGTTCTAAAGCTTAAACCTATACAGGATAAGGCTTTGAAGCCAATTTTGGGGGTGATTTGTTCTAAAACAAAGTCAGAACAGAAAACCAGCCGACCACAGGTAATACTTGAGGTTCGGAACTGTAATCGTCTCTTGAGCAATATTTGCTTCTATTAAAGCTTTCCCTTTAATTCCTCGCTGTTTTTATTCAGCAAGTCTCGAATTTTCATATAACATTGTGTATTATAAAAAGTAATACAAGATTTAACACAAAAGTCTTCATGGGGGTACAGTAAATTCTCCACTCCACCCATAACGCCTAAAAATACTCTTGACAACAAGGTAAAGTACTTAATCACCAGCGCACTGCCTTATATCAACGGCATCAAACACTTGGGGAACCTTGTAGGTTCCATGCTGCCAGCAGATGTATATGCTCGTTTCTTGAGACAGGAAGGCGAAACTGTTCTGTTCATCTGCGCCACTGACGAACATGGTACACCTACTGAAATAGCAGCAACAGAAGCAGGACTTGATGTAGAAACTTTCTGCCAAAAATTGCACGAAATCCAGGCACAGATTTACAGAAACCTTGGTTTATCGTTTGACTATTTTGGTCGCAACTCATCAGTTTATAACTACGAGTTAACCCAGCATTTCTATCAGTCTCTTGACAAAAACGGCTTTATCGAGGAACGGGAGATTAGTCTGGTTTACTCTCTTGATGATGAGCGTTTTTTGCCAGATAGATATATTATTGGGACTTGTCCCCATTGCGGATATCAATCAGCTAGGGGAGACCAATGTGAAAATTGTACATCTTTACTAGACCCAACTGACTTAATAGAACCGCGTTCTGCAATTTCAGGAAGCAAGCGTTTGGAAGTCCGAAAAACCAAGCACCTGTTCTTAAAGCTTTCTGCACTCTCGCATACGGTAAAAGTTTGGGTTGAGGAACATCCAAATTGGTCTAACCTCACCAAATCAATTGCAATGAAGTGGTTGAATGAAGGACTCCAAGACCGATGTATTACTCGTGATATGTCTTGGGGAGTTCCTGTTCCTCGTCCAGGGTTTGAGGGAAAAGTTTTCTATGTTTGGTTTGATGCACCCATTGGATATATTTCTGCAACTCAAGCATGGGGTATAAAAAATTCCCAAGATTGGGAAACTTGGTGGCGTGATACAGAAAATACCAAGTATGTGCAATTTATGGCTAAGGATAACTTGCCATTCCACACCATTATGTTTCCAGCGATGATTCTGGGTACGCGAGAAAACTGGAAACTGGCTGACCAAATTAAGGGATTTAATTGGCTGACATATTATGGTGGAAAGTTTTCTACTAGTGCAAAACGAGGCGTTTTCCTAGACCAAGCATTGAACATTTTATCGGCAGATTATTGGCGATATAGTCTTTTGTCGATGATTCCTGAATCTGCTGATTCTGCTTTTACTTGGGAGTTATTTCAAGTTAAAGTTAACAAAGAGTTAGCTGATACATTTGGCAACTTTGTTAATCGAATTCTCAAATTTACCGCCAAGAATTTTGGTGCAACTGTTCCGAATGGTGGCAGTTTTGGTGCAAGGGAACAGGAATTACAAAATAAGAGCGAACAACTTGTGAACAAATACTGCGATTCTCTAAGAAATATGGAGTTTCGCAAGGCAATAGAAGCTCTCTATTCCTTATGGTCTATTGGGAATCAATATATTGACGAAAGAGCACCGTGGAAGCTGATTAAAGAGAACCGTGAAGAAGCAGCCCAAGTGGTGCGGACTTGTATTAATCTCATCAGAATTTACGCACTTGTTTCTGCTCCAATTATTCCATTCACTTCCGCAAAGCTTTTTGATGCGCTACACTTGTCTAATACTGACAGAATGACAAAGATTAGCGAGAGTGTTAATTTTGATGCTTTGTATCCAGGTCATCCAATTCATGTGATAGAGCCACTGTTTCGCAAGTTGGAGGAGGAAGAAATTAAAGAATTATCAGTAAGATTTGGAATGAGAAATTAAATATTTGAGAACTCGACTGGAAACCTGACTAAGACTCTAGTTCGGAAAGCTTTAGTATAAAAAAGCAAACTCTCTCACTAATGTAAAGAAATGTTTGAGCCAATTCTGAGCATAATGATTGCGCGACATAGCACTTGTTACATTTCGTTACAATGTGGACTCGTCAGGCGAGTATCTCGGCATACCCCATAATTGGTTGGTAGTTGAGAACTGTTAAGTAGCAATACTCAATCTTGGATTTCCAGAAGCGTTCGCATCTGGGCAGCTAGTTGTGGATTGACGGTGCGCTCACCCCGTTCAATCAGGGAGATGAGCTTTTGGGACACACCGAGAAAACCAGCCAGTTTAGCCTGCGTCCACCCTTTGTCAATACGTGCTTCTCTAACTTGACTACTAGTCAAACTGATGTCTTGTGACGGTGTAACCTTGGCTTTGGACTGTAATCGTTCTACCTTGGTTTTAGCTTTGGACTGTAATTGTTCTACCTTGGGTTTTGTTTTGGATGCTATAAGTTCAGGGATAGGGGCTGGGGGTTTGATAGTTAGCTTGGCACAGAGCAGTTTCTCCAAGTAGCCTCTAGGATTCTTATCCAGTGAATCTGGTCTTAGCTCTTCGGGGTAGGTTTGCGCGTCAAACACAATCTGCCAGCCCAGCTTGAGCAGTAGCTTTATAGCACTATCCCAGCGCTGCTTTAGGTCATAAGCTCTGCGAAAGTCTAACCGGGCTTTATCTATGACCGTTTTGGGGAATGCAATTTCTAATAACTCAATGACTCTGTACTTTCCATCAAGACGAACCCGACTATCTAATGTTAAATATATAGCCAACCTTAGCGCGAGTTCATCATGGTAGGGGTCAATTTTTAAAACTTGCTGGGCTAAGTAGCCAAACTGATATAAAGCTTCCCGCGATTTGGCTCCTGCTCGGTTCAAAAAATCTTGAGTCCACAATCCTGGCTGTATTGTAATGTAAACTTCATCAGGATTGTCTATCTTCCCTGACAAATTAAATTGACCAGTGGCTTTAATCTGGACATTCCACATTCTCCCTACAGGAACGCTACCTATAATTTCTCCTCTTTTATTCCTCCCCTCCACCCAAACGGTTTTGACTAACAAACAATCAAGGGCAAAGGCTGTGCTAGCAATTTCTAGCAGCTTTTCTGGTTTTGGTTTTTCGTGGTTTCTATCCCAGCCAAATTCCTGAATGATATCGCTTGCTTTCAGGTTGAATGTGGTTTGCCAAGGTTTCTCCTGATTCATAGCATGGGCAGCAAAAATCAGGTGTAACTTGGCAGTTGTAAAACCAAACTTATCAATAATTTGTTGAGCTTCATCCCAGGGAAGCATGGTAATATCGCCTGGGCTAGAGATATAATGCTCAATGTAATTCTTGGGGTTGCCTTTAGCTCTATGTTGTAAATAAGCTATTCCCTCGGTATCCTTTTGCCATAAGTCTTTGCGAGTATAAGCTTCCATGCTGGAAAACATTACGGCTGATGAGGGGACGGGAGCTATGGGCTGTAGCTGTGGTTCTGCAAGTGGTATGGCTTTGTCAAGCACATTGTCAGCTGGACTCTCCAATTCTGTGTTGTTTTTTAATTCCGTCGTAAAGCTTTCTACTATCTGCGTGGCGACTTCTTCTACATAGGCTTCATCTTCTGCTTTTTCAGGCTGTTTCCATGTATCTCTTATTATCTTGATAGCTGCTTTTATAGCTATTTGTTTTATGCCCTCTGAGAAGTCACTTCGTAGCGCCATTATGAGTTGTTTCTTATCAAGGAGCAAATTTGGATCAGCTTTTGTCACAAGGTTACTAAGATTGCAGGGTTAGCGCGTCTCAAACACTGT
>NZ_QMEA01000204.1 GCF_012912105.1 Brasilonema sp. UFV-L1 | reverse complement strand
AGCTTTGAATCATCAAGATTCTCATGTGCGTAGGAGAGCCGCAGATGCATTAGGAATCAAAGATACCCAGGTAGTACAAGCTTTGATTCAAGCTTTGAATCATCAAGATTCTCATGTGCGTAGGAGAGCCGCAGATGCATTAGGAGAAATCGGGGATTCTGAAATACTTTCTCGTCTATGGGAGTTGCGATTAACTGGGGTAGACTATGCAGAGAATGTTATTTCAAAGATTCAAGAGCGTTATAAATTTTATAATCATGAAATTTTTCATTCTCTCCCAGTTGAAGAGGAAACTAAAACTGAATCACAAACTTCTAAATCGTCAACTTACATCTTTCATCAATCTGTAGGCAACGTAAACACAGGAGATGTCAATATCCACGGCAATCAAGTTGGAATTGAGCATAATCAACTAAAAAATAAGGATTAAAACTATGTCAGAAACTTCTAAATACCAAAATAGTTTTCATTTCAATCAAGCCCCTGGCAACGTCAACACAGGAGATGTTACCATCCAACGAGATCAAGTTGGCATTCAACACAATTACGCGCCAGAACAAAAACAAAATCTGGTAGAAGCAGCGAAAGAAATTCAGGAATTGCTAAATCACCTGTCTGTGAGTTATCCAACCACCACTGAATCTCAAAAGCAGGCGATCGCCAATCAAGCAATAACCCATATCAAGCACAACAACCCAACCACTTGGCGACGTTTACGTAGTGCTACTGAGGCTGCATTAATTGAGGCGTTGAAGGAAGTGCTTGATAACCCGTTTGTTAATGTCACGGTTGCTGCTGTTGAAGGTTATAGAAATGCTGAGTAAGATTTGATTGAGTGTTAAAGACTCGCGGACGAGTGTTAAAGACTCGCGGACGAGTGTTTGAGACTCGCGGACGAGTGTTAAAGACTCGCGGACGAGTGTTAAAGACTCGCGGACGAGTTGTAAACACTCTCCGACGAGTATTAGAACCTCATGAACGAGTGTTTGATATTCGCAAGTAGTAAAAGCCTGCGGCAAATTTAAATGCGGATGGTGGATTGACAGCTAAGAAAAATATAGCGGTTCTCACTTCGGTGCAATACAGTCGTCACCTCACCCCGCATTTGAGTATCGCAAACGCTCCCCTCTCCTTAGTAAGGAGAGGGGTTGGGGGTGAGGTTGAAAAATGTACTTCATGCAAACGAGAACTGCTATAGTTCCTCCTGCTCCTCCTACTTATAAAAACTAGTTGAGATTCTCAAACCAAGCTTCCAAATCTGCAACAGAAGAAAAATCAAGCAGTGCTTCACCCAGATTCTCTAATTCAGGGGTTGATAAGTTTTCAATTCTTTTGATTAGCTGTGGACTAATTTCTCCCAAGCGACGGTTAAGTTGACGCATCAGCAATTTTAATTCTCCTTGCTTTTCCCCTTTTCGCATCCAACTGGTAACTATCTGCATAACTTTTTCCTGCTCTTTTGGTTCAATGGTAGCAAGTTGCTCTTGAAACACGACTTCTTCTTGGGAATTCAATTCCAAATATGTATCAATAAAGCCGGAAATTAACTGAACTTGTGCGGGATTAAGTCGAAGACTTGTTAACAATTGTAATGATGTTAGTTTAACTCTTTTTGAATTCAAAATTCGCTCGTTATCCAACCCCTCGGATTCATGAGCCAGTGCGTTGGGCGGGTTCCCCGACTTGTAGCACCTGGCGTCCGTGGGGTTTTAATTTTGAATTTTGAATGAGCGAATTTTGAATTTGAGCGAAGCGAGTGACGCTTGCACAACAATATCGAGGATTTTCTTTTCTCCCTCAGTAACATCGGTAATAGACCTCTTGCATAAATACTTAAAATGTCATGTTGAGCGGAGCGAAACATCTCGCGAGATTCTTCACTGCACTACGTTTCGTATGCCCTCCGGGCACGCTGCGCTAACAGAATGACATCCCCAACTTTTGGACTTTTGCAAGAGGTCTAATTACTTCCAATGGTAAAAACTGTACCGAATCACGTTCCCACTCGGCGCTAATATCTGGAAAAAATAGCTCAATAAACTCCGGAAAAAAGTTAGATAGGAGTTCTTTAAACAGGCGATCGTGGTCTATCATTTCAGCATCTTACCGAATTTTCACAACCAAACATAGACTACTCCCTTCCCGGTGTAAGATTACCTATCTTGTTCTTTCTTTTTCTTGGCGTTCTTGGCGTCTTGGCGGTTATTTAATAGGTAATCTTCGGGCGGAACAGGAGTAACCAAAATAATAAATAAAATTTACCTCTCCAAATCAGACGCAAACTGAGGTAGAGTCATCTCCACCCCATCGATTCAGCTTACACTAAGTATTCGCGAGATTATTCCGGTAAACCCTCAACCTGCATCAAATCCAATCCCCGCTCAAATATCTCATCAATCGGCAACATTTGCCCATCAGTCGTCATAAATTTATGGTCTTTTGTTGCCCGAATAATCGAACCATCTTCTAGACAATATTCAAAAACTTCTTGCTCACCTCGATTATGCCACTGAGCAATAGATTGTGTGTAAATATTACCGTTATTATCTACACTATACACTCTACATTCAATTCTCTTCTCTACAATTTCCCCAATCGGTAAAAAGCCATATTCCACTGTTAACACTTGCGTGTCATAGCTCAAGCAATATTCAGCAAACTTCAACATTTGCTCGAATAATGCTTCAGCAATTTGTTGTTTCACTCCATTCTTTGCAGCGCCATCCACAAACTTTTCTCGCTGCTTCATCATCTCGTCAACTTTCTTTTTACCCATTGCGCGGCGCAGTAAGTCCGCCTGTCCTAAAGAATATCCAGCCATATCTTGAGCAATTTTCATGATTTGCTCTTGATAGACCATAATTCCATAAGTTTCATCTAATATGGGTTCTAGAATTAGTGTTTCATATTCAATCTTTTCTCGACCATGCTTACGGTTAATAAACTTGGGAATCAGTCCCGCATCTAATGGTCCTGGTCGATAAAGTGCTAAAATTGAAGAAATATCTTCTATATTAGAAGGCTTCAAATCGCGTACTATTTGCCGCATTCCAGAAGATTCTAATTGAAAGATACCTTCCAATTCACCTGCTTCTAAAAGGTCGTAAGTTTTCTTAATGTCGTTTGGCAAGGTTTTATGCTCGCCTTTTGCTAATATTTTCTGAGCTTTTCTTTCTAGAGTCGTGATGTTGTATGGATCTACTTTAAATCCACGATTCCGCTCAATCAAATCGATGGTTCTCTGAATCATCGTCAAGTTTTTTAAACCCAGAAAATCCATTTTCAGCAAGCCCAGTGATTCCAAGTCTTCCATGAAGTACTGGGTAATTACAGAACCGTCATTATTTTTTTGGAGTGGTACAATTTCATCTAATGGTTCAGAAGAAATCACCACACCGGCTGCATGCACACCAAATGTTTTGTTTGTTCCTTCAATACGGATTGCCATATCAATCCAATGCTGTACCCTTGGGTCACTATCATATTTTTCTTTAAATTGTGGTTCTGGTGTTGCTTCGGAAATCATCACCTTGAGTTTGGTGGGTTTCCCTCGTGAAACAGGAATCAGCTTTGCCATTTTGTCTGATTCTCCATAGGGAATATTTAACACTCTAGCAACATCTTTCAAAACTGCTTTGGAAGTCAAGCGGTTAAAGGTAATGATTTGGGCAACTTTTTCTTTACCGTATTTCTCTGTGACATAATCAATGACTTTATCCCGTTGTTCGATACAGAAATCTGTATCAATATCAGGCATAGATTTCCGATCTGGGTTGAGAAATCTTTCAAATAAAAGTCCATGATGTACAGGGTCAATGTTGGTAATTCCCATAGTATAAGCTACTAATGACCCTGCTGCAGAACCGCGCCCAGGACCAACAGGAATATTATTATCTCTTGCGAATTTGATGTAGTCCCACACAACCAAAAAGTAGGTGGAGAAACCCATCTTCTGAATCATTTTTAGTTCATATTCCAGCCTATCTTTATAGGTTTGGTCAATTTCACTTCTAGATTTTCTATTTAGTTTTTTTAAGAGTCCTTCCCAAGCGACTTCTTCAACATATGTGTCAGCAGTGTGACCTGATGGAATTGGATAATTGGGAAGCCGAGGCGTATCCAGAATTTGGTAAGGTTCGACTTTATCCGCAACTTCAACTGTGGTTGTCACAGCTTCTTCAATAACATCATCTGGCAAATGGTCGCGAAATAGCAGCTTCATTTCCTCTGCAGATTTCAGGTACTCTGTACCGCTATAACGCATTCGTTTATCTTCAGAAATTAATTGACCTGTTTGAATGCACAACAAAGCGTCATGTGCTTCAACGTCGTAACAAGAAATAAAATGTGAATCGTTGGTAGCTACTATTTTAATATCTAGCTCCCGCGCAATTTTTACAATTTCTACATTGACAATCCGGTCCTCTTGAGAACCGTGGTCTTGAATTTCTAAATAATAATCTTCACCAAAAACTTCTTTGTACCACCGGGCAACTTTACGTGCAGCTTCTAATTTACCACTAAGAATTGCTTGAGGAACTTCCCCACCTAAACAAGCACTCGTGACAATTAAACCTTCATGATACTCTTTTAATAATTCTTTGTTGACACAAGGACGGGAAAAAATTCCTTTACCTTGCACACCTTTGAGATGAGAAACTGTTGTGAGTTTAACTAAATTTTTGTACCCTTTTGTATTTTTCGCTAAAACAATTTGATGATAGCGGGGACGGCGTTCTTGTTTTGTGATATCGCCGTTGATGATATACATTTCGTTACCAATGATTGGCTTGATATTTTTATTGCGGCAGATTTTAATCAGTTCGATCGCACCATACATCACACCATGATCTGTGAGGGCTATGGCTTTGATTCCCAGTTCGATGGCGCGATCCGCTAAATCTGGTAGCTGACTTGCTCCATCAAGGAGACTATAATCACTATGAATGTGCAGAGGTACAAAGGACATATGCGTTTCCAGCCAGCAGTTAAAAACAGAAGTCAGAAGTCAGAAGTCAGAAGTCAGAAGTCAGAATCACTTTCGTTGGGGATTTAAACCCTTCTACTCATCCGCTCACGAGCTACAAATTTCATTCTGTCCCTTGCGCGTGCCGCAGGCATATTCTGGCGACTGACACCTGAGTTCTTTTGTTAAAAACACCAAGCGTCTTCCAGGGTAACGCAGTTTGTACCTGAGCGTGGTCATCTTATCTGGAATCTTTGATTAAAATAAGTTTACCAATTTACTTGGTAAAATCAGGTCGCCTTGGTATGATTTTACCAACCATAAATTCGTTGAAACTGGCTCTTTGTGAGTCCAACTCTGTTATGAAAAGAAGACAACTTATTGCTTTTGTCAGCATAGCAGTTGCTAGCTTGCTCTTGTCAGTAGGCTTGCGATTGTTTGACCCATCTCCAGTCATAGCACAGTCAAAAGCCAATTTACTCATATCTGCTGCTGCTAGCCTCAAAGATGCAATGGAGGAAATAAAGACTGTTTACCAACAAAGTAAACCAAATGTCAATCTGACTTACAATTTTGGTGCTTCTGGTGCTTTGCAGCAACAGATAGAACAAGGTGCGCCAGCAGATGTGTTTATCTCTGCTGGGAAAAAGCAAATTGATGCTTTGGAACAAAAGGGACTGTTAGTTCCTGGGAGTCGTGCTAACTTGGCAAACAATAGTTTGGTCTTAGTTGTGCCTAGTAATTCTACAGCTGTGAGCAACTTCAATAACCTGACAGACGCTAAGGTAAAGAAAATTGCTATCGGTGAACCAAGAAGCGTTCCTGCAGGTCAATATGGTGAGGAAGTTCTCCAGAAATTGAACCTTTGGCAGCAAGTCAAGCCTAAAGTTGTTTACGCTAATAATGTGCGTCAAGTGCTGGCTTCTGTGGAGAGTGGTAACGCTGATGCTGGTTTAGTTTATGCGACTGATGCCAAAATCTCTGATAAGGTAAAAGTCGCAGTTGTTGCTGATGACAAGTCTCATGCTCCTATTGTTTATCCGATGGCAGTGCTCAAAAGTAGTAAAAATGTTGATGCTGCTAAGGAGTTTGTTAAGTTTTTATCTGGCGATTCAGCTCAAGCTGTCTTGAAGAAATACGGATTTATCGTGCAAGCATCTAAAGTCCCAGCAACAAGCCGTTAAGCTTTAAAGTTAAGCTCTAAATTTGTTATGCTTTTTGACCTTTCCCCGTTGTGGATATCCCTCAAAACCTCCTTACTTGCAACGTTTATTACTTTTTTCCTTGGCATTGCTGCTGCTTATTGGATGCTGGGGTATCGAGGGAAAGGTAAGTCTTTGATTGAGGGAATTTTCGTCGCTCCTCTGATTTTACCTCCTACAGTCGTCGGTTTTTTGTTGTTACTGCTGTTTGGTAAAAATGGTCCTGTGGGGAAACTCATGGAGCCTTTAGGGTTTAGTATTGTTTTTACTTGGTATGGTGCGGCGATCGCCGCCACTGTTGTAGCCTTCCCATTAATGTACAAAACTGCTTTGGGGGCTTTTGAACAAATCGACAGCAATCTTCTGCGAGTCGCAAGAACCCTCGGCGCAAATGAATCAACAATATTTTGGCGAATTAGTTTACCTCTAGCAATACCAGGAATTTTAGCAGCAACAACTTTGGCTTTTGCTCGTGCTTTGGGTGAATTCGGTGCAACCTTAATGTTAGCAGGGAATATTCCAGGACAAACTCAGACGATTCCAATGGCAATTTATTTCGCTGTGGAAGGTGGAGCAATTGAGGAAGCTTGGTTTTGGGTTGTAGCTATCATGGGTATTTCTCTATCTGGAATTATAGCTGTTAACTATTGGCAAGAAAAGCAAGGGAAGAGGGGAGAAGACAATTCAAAATTCAAAATCGCGGAGCGTCCTGAGCGAAGCGAAGGATCTAATTCAAAATTAGAGGTTTCTTCTTCATCCGCTACATCTTTCTCATCCACGTCTTCTTCAGGATTGTTTGTTGACATTGAAAAACAGCTTTCTGGATTCAGTTTGAAAGTTTCTTTCAGTGTTCTGGAAGAATCTTTGGGATTGTTGGGAGGTTCGGGGGCTGGTAAGAGCATGATTTTGCGCTGCATTGCTGGGATAGAAACTCCAAGTTCTGGTCGTATTGTACTCAATGGGCGGGTGTTGTTTGACTCGCAACAGGGAATTAATTTGCCACCACGCGATCGCCACATTGGTTTTTTAGTACAAAATTACGCTCTCTTCCCACACATGACTGTAGCGCAGAACATTGCCTTTGGTTTACCTAAGGGACTTTCTGCCACAGCTATTCGACAACTTGTTGAAACTCGACTCATTGCAGTACAGTTGGAAGGATATTCCCAGCGTTACCCGCATCAACTTTCTGGTGGACAACAGCAAAGAGTCGCATTAGCAAGAGCTTTAGCAAGTCAACCAGAAGCACTGCTGTTAGATGAGCCATTTTCTGCATTGGATACTCACCTGCGCAGCCAACTGGAACAGCAAATGGTAGGAACATTATCATCTTACTCTGGTGCGACTGTGTTTGTTAGCCACAATTTGGAGGAAGCATATCGAATTTGTCCTCATTTGCTCGCTCTCGAAAAAGGAAAAGCAGTTCAGTACGGTACCAAATACGATATTTTTGAACACCCTGCTACTGTTGGTGTTGCCCAATTAACAGGATGTAAAAACTTCTCAAGTGCTGTTGCTACGACATCAGGGCAAGTTCAAGCAGTTGATTGGGATTGTACCCTAAGTGTCATTGAACCTATCCCAGATGCTTTGTCTCATGTAGGAATTCGTGCTCATCAAGTCATTATTACAGACGAACCGAATCAGGAAAATACCTTTCCTTGCTGGCTAGTCAGAACAAGTGAAACGCCACACCGAATGACGCTGTTTCTCAAGCTTCATCAACCATCTACCAACAACAATGATTACCACTTGCAAGCGGAGGTATTCAAGGAGAAATGGGCAACTCTGAAAGACAAACCGATGCCTTGGTATGTTCGTTTAGATCCCTTGCGGCTAATTTTGATGAAATGAATACTCATAACTTACCAGAAGTTCTGCCAGTCTGCTTCACCCAATGAATCACCGTATTATGAGAGACTCCGGTTCTTCTTTCAATTTCCCGAAAACCAATACCATTGGAATACAGTTCCAAACATTGCTGTTTGACTTCATCTCCATATCCTTGCAATGAATAAGCTTCGGGGAATTGCTTCCCGCAGTCTTTGCAGATGTAACGTTGCTTGCCATGACGATGCCCATTTTTAGAGATACTCTGAGAATCACAGTGAGGACATTTCATGACATTCATTACTTTTTTGTGCAAAACTTCATCCCCCACGTGAGGGCGTAAGTATGCTATCAGTAACGCTTCCATTTGCTCAAAAATCTGCTGGCGGTGAGTTTCATTGCTGCGTAGTGCATGGAGTAGTAAAGTATTATAAGCATGGGTGCAAACTTGGGCCAGTAAATGACACTGTTCAAAACTCAAAGCAGAATTACGCGCTTGCAGTAGTTTTGCCATAAAGTCTATAGCTTCCTCAGTAAAGCTATCATCAATGTTTTGAAACATTGTTCGGGAAGTGAAGTATTGCACAAAGACAATCCGACAAGTGGGCTGTTCAAAAAGTTGCTGGAATGTTGTTCCCAAAGTGCGGATAAATGTCTCAAACGGAAGCTGAATGATTTCTGGCTGATTCAGCTTTGCCCATACAGCGTGTACTCGTTCCACATGACGCAATTCCAAAGCATGGAAAATCGCCAATTTGTCTGGAAAAAACTGATAAAGCGAACCGATGGCTGTGTCAGCACTCTGGGCGATCGCATGAGTTGTCGCCGCTTCAAAACCCACTTGATCAAAAACCTCTGCTGCAGCATCTAAAATGCGCTCAACACGTTCCTGACTGCGCTTTTGCTTAGGTTGACGGCGCATAGATGCATTTTTCTTTGTTGGCGAATTCATAGTTATCTTCTTTATACCTTACACCTGTTCAAGCATTCCTCTTGACAAATATGAACTTTTACTCATAAATTAAAAGAAAAGCGAATAAAACGTCACATTTTTATCATTCTACCTGAGCCTAGTTGAGTTGCCTGATTATGAGGCATTTCAACATAGGTCAGATATACGTTGTAGATCTACCGCAAGTCAAATCTGCTTGCGTCAGATTTTGATTGCCAATTCGTGAACTTGGTTAAATAAGGAGAGTTTAACATCATGTCTATGCTTGCTGGTGCGCCCTGGCTATTAGCACACAAATCCATGTTGGAAGTCAACAAGCCAAAAAAAGTATCTCTTTACGGTACTGATTATGTCCTTTGGCAAGATAGAACGGGCAAAGTGAATGCTTTACCTAACGCTTGTCCGCACATGGGTGCTATGTTATCTGAAGGGTGGTGTCAAGAACGTGAAGATAAAACGAGTGCAGTTGTTTGTCCTTTTCATGCACTTGAGTTTGATGGTGAAGGCTGCACTGTTTTGCCCGGTTCCAACAAGAAAACTTTACCACAACTCAAACCGCTAGAACTGATTATTCAAGAAGATTTTATCTGGTCATACGGTGGTTTTGAACCCAAAATACCGATTCCTAATATCCTGAATGAAATTGCTTCTAAATATAAGTTTATCGGTCATACCGCTGATACGAGTGTGGAGACTGATTTGCTCAGTATGCTGCTAAATATGCACGACTACAATCACCAAAATGGAACTCATCGACCTTTATTTAAAATTGAAGAAGTGCATTTTGAGTCATTTATTGATAATGGGCATCACTCCCATGCATTTTATGATATGCCAACAGCAGCAACTAGCTTGGGTGAAAAACTGAAAAATCCAAGTGTGTTGTTGATATCAAAAGTTATTAAGGCTCATTTAGAAAATCACTTTCCATCGTTAGTCATATTTCATGGAAAAACTGGACTGGGTAAAATTGCTCAAATCCATTTGTTTGTCCCAGAGTCCAAAACTCGGACACGAACTTACATATTAATGTACGGATTAGCAAACAATATTGCAATTAAGGTTTTTGGGCAGACGTTTCTCAACTTTGCCAAAGTCGTAGTTGAACAAGATACAGATATTTTGGGGAAAATTTACCCGAATACGCCCCAAAAAATTAAGCTAAACAATGAAATAGGTATGGATTGGGTGAGGCGCAATTTTGAGAGTTGGCCAGAAATTGTAGCACCAAACCTTTCTAAATAGTGCTCAATTTATATTAATGGTGACTCATACCATTTCTTTGTGAGGCTGCGCCAAATTTTCTTGACTTCTTCTTTCTTTCTTTCTTGGCGTTCTTGGCACGGCAGGTGCTACAACGGGGGGAACCCCCCGATAGCGC
>NZ_QMEA01000203.1 GCF_012912105.1 Brasilonema sp. UFV-L1 | reverse complement strand
GCCCCTAATCCCCACCTCCCCACACCTTGCCATGAACACTGCAATCTCAAATTCGCATCGCTTTTGGGCATATCTCCAATTACTGCGACCTGCTAACATCGTTACCGCCTGGGCAGATGTTCTCGCTGGGTTCGCGGCTTCAGGATACGTTGTCTTTTTTAGCCTATCTTCTTCCCATTTGATACCACTTGTATGGTTGCTTTTAGCAACTACAGGTTTATATGGTGGTGGTATTGTTTTGAATGATGTCTTTGATGCTGAAATAGACGCCATAGAAAGACCTGAGCGACCTATTCCCAGTGGGAGAGCATCTCGTAAAGAAGCATCTGTTCTGGGAGGTTTGCTTTTGAGTGCTGGGATATTGGCAGCCTCTCAAGTCAGCTGGGTAAGTGCTACTCTCGCTTGTGGCATTGCTGCTGCTGCTGTTCTTTACGATGCTTACAGCAAGCATCACCCTATTTTTGGTCCGCTCAACATGGGACTTTGTCGCGGTGGTAACCTTATGCTTGGTGTAAGTGCGGTTTCACCAATGGTATCAAACTATTGGTTTTTAGCGCTGATTCCGATTGTTTACATTGCTGCCATAACAACTCTTAGCCGAGGTGAAGTTCATGGAGGTAAGAGTAGTACTGGTGCGATCCCCCTCATACTAATTAGTACAGTCATTGCTGGATTATTAGGACTGAGTTGCTTAGAAAATTATCATCTGCTTGGAGTTTTACCATTCGTGATGTTACTGGCGGCGAGAGTGTTAGTACCTTTTCTCAACGCAGTCAGCAAACCATCTCCAGAAAACATCCGCACAGCTGTACGTGTAGGAGTCTTGTCACTTATTGTTTTAGATGCCACAGTTGCTGCTGGTTTTGCTAGCTTGCCATATGGATTATTGGTTTTGTGCCTGTTACCGATT
This sequence comes from Brasilonema sp. UFV-L1, assembly GCF_012912105.1. Classification (GTDB taxonomy): domain Bacteria; phylum Cyanobacteriota; class Cyanobacteriia; order Cyanobacteriales; family Nostocaceae; genus Brasilonema. The sequence goes on along the minus strand of NZ_QMEA01000203.1, from coordinate 8,788 downwards.
TCAATGGCATTGTCACAAATATTTAGTGTTACTTGAAGCAGACGTTAAAACTATTTGCCTTATATAATCATGACCCCAGAAAAGCTCAAGCAAACAGATCAAATCCTGATCGAGCTGCTGCGCGATGCTGCTGTAGGGAAACTCACTCAAGGCGATGCTGCTTTGCAGCCGCTACGCGATCGCCCATCACTTCTACAAGCATCAGAACTTTCAGCCATAGAACAACAACTAGCTTACCTAATTCTCCTACTTGCTCAAGCTGGTGTTCCTGAATCAGTTTGGGCAAATTTAATTAACAGTTGTTATGCTGCCCTTTCCACTGTGACTTCATCTTCGCCGAAACAAAAAGTCACACCTCAAAAAATTACCATTATCGGTGGACGTGGTAGGATGGGGCGTCTGTTCACGCAGCAACTGACAGCAGCTGGTCACAACGTCAGTATTCTCGATACGGAAGACTGGGAATATGCAGATAAGCTGCTAGGTCCTGCCGAACTTGTGATCATCTGTGTTCCTATTCAGTGGACAGTAAGTGTTATTAAGCGTGCTGCTCAATACCTGGCACCAACAACAGCACTTTGTGACATCACAAGTGTTAAAACTGAGCCAGTTCAAGCAATGCTTCAATACCATTGTGGCCCGGTAATGGGATTGCATCCTATGTTTGGTCCGAATGTTAAATCCTTTGCTGGACAAAAGGTAGTCGCTTGTCCAGGTCGGAATGACGATTCATTTACCTGGTTATTAGACTTTATCAAAAATCAAGCTGCGGAAGTTATAGTCTCCACACCTGAAGAACACGACGAGATGATGGTGATTATTCAGGCTACCAGACACTTTTCCAGATTTAGCGTTGGTGTTTTCTTGGCGCAAGAAAAGATTGACATAGAGCGCAGTTTGTGTATGTCAAGCCCAAGCTACCGTCAAGAGATTGAAATCATCAAGCGTTTGTTTGCTCAAAGCCCACAGTTATGTGTAGACATTATGCTGGCTACGCAAGATAGATGTGATGCTATTGCTAAGTTAGCTCAGACTTACAATCGTTTGGCAAAGTTAATTGTAGGCAAAGACCGAACTGCACTCATTCAAGAATTTGAAACTGCTCAAAGCTTTTTTGACGACGAAAGCATCAGTTCTGTTAAGCTCACTCAAGAAAACCATGCTGATCAACATCTTTCACGATACCGTATGCCCGTGGTGCCGAATCGGTCATAAGCATCTTTTTGATGCCTTGGCACAATCTCAACACACAGTCAAAATTCAGTGGCACCCATTTCTTCTAGACAACTCCATTCCTCCTGCTGGCTATGAATTTCGTAGCTATATGCAACAAAGAAAAGGTATAGAACCGCAAGCACTAGAAAAGCTATTTGACCATGTGCAAAGTATTGGTCATGCCACAGGAGTTAAATTAGATTTTAACAAGATTCGTTTAGCTGTTAATAGTATCCTTTCCCACCAATTGATTACGCTAGCACCAGATGACATCAAAAACGATGTTGTGCAAGCAGTTTACAAGGCTTACTTTGAAAACGGTTTAAACCTCGGTGACCTTGATGTTATAGTTGCCATTGGTACAGAAGTCGGCATGAACTCTACTGAGTTACGACTACAGCTGAACAGCAACACTGCACTCAATGCGGTTCTAAGCGAGTCAACATTTGCTCGATTAAATGGTATCACTAGCGTACCTTATTACATTATCAACAACAAAGTTAGGATTGACGGTTCACACTCACAACAAGTGTTCCTTCAAGCTTTAAATCGTGCCGCGCTTATAGAAGTATCTGCAAAAATATGGTAATAGACATCCGGCGAAACACTACACTGAATTTGCAACCCATCCGCCAAAGCTTCTCAGTAACCTTCGACTATAGGGTGCATTTTACCAACGGTGTGTTTGATATCAAAAATCCTCTGCTGGCACAAGTGATTGCCGCTGATCGGGAAACTGAGCCGAAAAAAGTTTTAGCAGTTGTCGATTCAGGATTGTTGCAGTCTCGACGAATACTGCTCAAGCAAATAGCTACTTATTGCGATTTTTATGCAAAAAGAATCAAGCAAGTGGCTGAGCCAATCATCGTCGCAGGAGGAGAAGCAGCCAAAAATGATCCAAATGAACTCTCAAAAATTCATCAAATCATAGATGAAGTGGGGCTTTGTCGCCACTCTTACCTATTAGGAATTGGTGGTGGTGCTGTATTGGACTTAGTTGGATATGCAGCAGCCACAGCACATCGAGGAATTCGTCTGATTCGTATTCCAACAACAGTCTTGGCACAAAATGATTCTGGTGTCGGAGTCAAGAACGGAATCAATGCTTTTGGCAAAAAGAATTTTCTGGGCACTTTCGCCCCACCTTATGCAGTTTTAAACGATTTTAACTTCTTGACTTCCCTTGATGATCGTGATTGGCGTTCTGGAATTGCAGAAGCAGTAAAAGTGGCGCTGATCAAAGATGCTGACTTCTTTGGGTATATAGCTACTCACGCTCATGCACTCGGCTGTCGAAACTTGAACTCGATGCAAAAGGTTATCTACCGATGTGCTCAGTTGCACATGGATCATATTGCTAACAATGGTGATCCTTTTGAAGTGGGTTCATCTCGTCCATTGGATTTCGGTCATTGGGCAGCACATAAACTTGAACAACTGACACATTACAGATTACGTCATGGGGAAGCAGTGGCGATCGGTATTGCTTTAGATAGTACCTATTCCTATTTGATAGGATTGCTGTCTCGCTTGGAGTGGCAACGGATATTAAATACTTTGTTGTCATTAGGCTTTGTGTTGTATGTACCAGAACTGTCTGAAAAAATGACAGAACCAGAACATCCTCGTTGCTTGTTCCGAGGGTTGAGTGAGTTTCGGGAACATTTGGGCGGTGAATTAACCTTAACGCTTTTGCAACGTATTGGTAAGGGTATAGAGGTTCATGAGGTAGATATATCTCTATTTCGACAATCAATTTGGTTGTTGAGCGAGTATTATAATTCTTCCTTACCAGCCTCAGGTTGGGAATGCCTTATGTGAAAGTTACACAGCCGTGGGGAGTGTCAATGTATGCACTTATTTTGGCGTAACAGCGAAGGAACAGAAATGAAAATAGACACAAATCACAACTTTCACCTAACCTACTGTACAAATATTCATCCTGGTGAAGAGTGGAGTCAAGTCTTTGCCAACTTAAAGCAATATATTCCTGCACTCAAAGCACAGCTAGCCCCAGACAAACCATATGGTATTGGATTGCGTTTGGCGGATGTCGCAACCAGGGAACTCCTACAAGGAAACACTTTAGCTGAGTTTCAGTCATGGTTAACTGAACTTGACCTCTACGTCTTTACCTTAAATGGTTTTCCCTTTGGTGGATTTCATTGGCAAGTTGTGAAAGACCAAGTTTATGCACCAGATTGGTCAAAGCAGGAGCGGTTAGACTACACTTTACGACTGGTAAACATATTGGCACAACTCTTGCCTACTAAGATGGAAGGCAGCATTTCCACATTGCCGTTATCTTATAAACCCTGGTTCCAGGGAAATCAAGTTTTTCTGTCATCCTTAACAACTAGCGCCAGCCTCAACTTAGCACAGGTCGTGGCTCAGATGGCACAAATTCGAGCCGAAACAGGAAAACTCCTGCACATAGATTTGGAACCAGAACCAGATGGATTCATAGAAAATGCTGCTGAAGTGGTTGATTACTTCCAGACGCATTTACTGCCAGTTGGTGGAGAATATTTAGCAAAGCATTTAGGCATTTCTTTAGAAGCAGCCGAAGCTCTTATCTTAGAACACGTGCGTGTTTGTTATGATACTTGCCACTTTGCTGTGGAGTATGAAAATCCCGTTTCGGTTTTTAAGCAATTTCAAGCGGCTGGAATTCAAGTTGGTAAGATTCAAATCAGTGCAGCTTTACAGGTGAACATTCCTACCGATATCGAACAGCGCCGTCAAGTGAAACAACGGTTGCTTCCTTTTGCTGAGTCTACGTACTTACATCAAGTCATAGCGCGCGAAAGTACAGGACAGCTACGTCATTATACAGATTTGGAAAAGGCTTTACCAGATTTAGACAACACAACAGATCGTGAATGGCGGATTCACTTCCATGTCCCGATTTTTATCCGTGATTACCAGCACCTCCAATCAACTCAAGACGATATTTCTAGCGTATTAGACTTGCTACAAATCAATCATGCTTGTAGTCATCTGGAAATTGAGACTTACACTTGGGAAGTGTTACCTCACCAGATGAAACTAGATTTATTAGCATCAATCCAACGAGAGTATGAATGGGTGTTATCAAAATTGTTAGTTAATAACCAGCTTTTAGAGTTGATAAGCAGTTAAGAGATATTTGTAAAGAAAAAATACGTAGGGTGCGTTAGTGTTATTGCTAATGCACCCTGCTGAATAAATAACAAGATTATTTACATTCGATTATGAATAAAACCGTAGTTCTCAACGTTGTAGGATTGTCACCTAGCTTGTTAGGAGAACATACACCGTTCTTGTCAAGTTGGGCGGCTTCAGGGAAAGTCGGCGCTATCGCCCCCGTGTTACCAGCTGTTACCTGCACAGCTCAAGCAACCTATCTCACAGGGAAAATGCCCAATGAACATGGTATTGTCGCTAATGGATGGTATTTTCGTGACGAGTGTGAGGTGAAATTTTGGCGACAGTCTAATAAACTTGTTCAAGTTCCCAAAGTGTGGGATATTGCACGCTCATTAGACCCATCGTTTACCTGCGCTAATTTGTTCTGGTGGTACAACATGTACTCGTCGGCTGACTATGCAGTTACCCCGCGACCAATGTATCCAGCTGATGGTAGAAAAATTCCCGATATTTATACACAGCCTTATGAATGGCGAACGCAACTCCAAACTGAATTAGGTCAGTTTCCACTCTTCAATTTTTGGGGTCCCAACACATCCATTGCTTCTACTCAGTGGATCGCTTCTAGCGCCAAGTGGGTCGAAGAACGCTGTAACCCAACGTTAACACTCATTTATTTGCCTCATCTCGATTATTGCTTGCAAAAGTTTGGTCCTGACGACAACCGAGTCACCAAGGATTTACAAGAGATTGATACTGTTTGTGGTGATTTGATTCAATTCTACGAAAATCGAGGCGCTCAAGTTATTGTGTTGTCAGAATACGGTATTACACCCGTCTCCCAACCCGTTCACCTCAATCGGATATTGCGGGAAAATGGTTTGCTAGCCGTGCGTGAAGAGTTGGGACGAGAACTGCTTGACGCGGCTGCAAGTCAAGCATTTGCTGTCGCTGACCATCAAATTGCTCATGTTTATGTCAACGACCCGTTTTATATTCCGAAAGTGCGATCGCTCTTAGAAGATACTCAAGGTGTTGCTCAAGTTTTAGGCGAAGACGAAAAGCCAGCTTATGGTTTGAATCATCAAAGGTCAGGAGAGTTAGTGGCGATCGCAAATTCAGATGCTTGGTTTACATACTACTACTGGCTTGATGACAATCGTGCCCCTGATTTTGCCAGAACAGTTGATATTCATCGCAAGCCTGGTTACGATCCTGTAGAATTATTCGTTGATCCCAATCTCAAATTTCCTCAGTTCAAAATTGGTTTCAAATTGCTGAAAAAACAGCTAGGTTTTCGCTACTTAATGGATGTCATTCCTTTAGATGCTACCTTAGTACGTGGCTCTCACGGTTGTGTCACCGCTTCTTCTGCATATGGACCGTTGTTTATAACTCGTCAAACTCATTTGCTTGAGTCTGAATCAATCGCAGCAACAGATGTTTGTCAATTAATCCTTCGACATATCACTCTTTAATGACTGGGAATAGAGAATATAGATTTTTGTCCTCAAACCCAGGCTATGGTAAGGATTTCGCAAAGAAAGTAGAAGAATTGCTATTCAAAAGTATATCTTCACTTCTAACTCACGGTAGAAGCGCAAACATACTTTCATACTCTCTTAGAAATTGCACTGAAGCATTTGAGTAAAAACAAAAAAATTGACACAACTATCAAAAAAATGTTCATGTATCACTTTTGAACATTCAGATAGGCTTATCTCATAGCCAATCGCATTCAAATCTAAAACTTTACTTAAGGTTTTGACTGTCAACTGTAGGCTGTTACCTAGTTGAATGCAATATGTTCATCAACCGGTTTGTCACTCGGTTTTCATTTAGCAAGAAAGTTCTTATTTGAACAGACAACCGCAATAACGCCTAGTTTGAGACAAGTTAAATAGACTACTTTTTAATCTCGATATCTTGCATTGTGGTTGTAGTATGTAAGTTTTTAATTGACATAGTACAGACGCAGGATAGTTGAAAGTCATTGGTCAAAATTTAGATGCATGACTAATGAACGCTCTTCGGATATGCAAAAAAGCGTACCCCAAAAGCAAACGCCAGTTCCCTGGGCGTGAGAAAACGCCTGATGCGGATTGGTTTCACCAGATACTATGAGAGCAGAAACCTTCATCAAGTACTGGCTCGTAATGACTCATAACTACTTCAGAGAAATTGTCCATGATTGTTGATTCTCACTCCTACACAACTGCTGGCGGTATAAGTGTATCTCGCTCGATTAGCGAAGTGCAAACAGACACAGCTCTAGACGAAATTTTGTTTCACCTGGACTCTCAGCGTGGAGGTTTACTCAAAAGTAGTTATGAGTATCCAGGCAGATACAAAAGATGGGCAATTGGATTTGTCAATCCACCAATAGAGGTAACAACACGCGAGAATACTTTCACGCTAAAAGCGCTCAACAATAGAGGCAAGGTGCTTCTACCAGTTCTTTTTACACGATTATCAGCGCATTCTCAACTTGAGGAAGTTAAATTAGAGAATGATGATATCACTGGCTCTGTCAAGCCAGCAGCGCAACTATTTGCAGAAGAAGAGCGCAGTAAACAACCTTCTGCGTTTACAGTTATCCGCGATATCCTCCATGCTTTCTCTAGTGATGAAGACGAGCATTTAGGACTGTATGGAGCGTTTGGATATGATTTGGTGTTCCAGTTTGAACCGATTTCCAAGCGTTTACAGCGTCCAACAGACCAGCGGGATTTGGTACTGTATTTACCGGATGAATTGCTCGTTGTTGACTACTATTTACAACGAGCATACCGTGTGCAGTACGAGTTTGAAACAGCGCATGGCAAGACCCAAAATCTTCCACGAACAGGCGAGTCGATTGATTATAAAGGACTGCGCCGTATTCCAACTTTAACTTCTGACCATAAAATAGGGGAGTATGGAAACCAAGTAGAAGTCGCATTAGATTACTTCCGTCGGGGAGACTTATTTGAAGTTGTTCCCAGCCAAAGCTTTTTTGAAGTTTGTGAAGAACCACCCAGCAAATTATTCCAAACATTACAGCAAATTAATCCCAGTCCGTATGGGTTTATATTTAACTTAGGTGGAGAGTATCTCATCGGCGCATCTCCAGAAATGTTTGTGCGAGTTGAAGGTAGGCGCGTAGAGACTTGCCCAATCAGTGGAACAATTAGCCGAGGACAAGATGCTCTTGATGATGCTGAACAGATTCGTCAACTCCTCAACTCTGGCAAAGAAGAAGCCGAACTGACGATGTGTACAGACGTGGATCGCAATGACAAATCACGGATTTGCGAACCAGGTTCAGTAAAAGTGATTGGTCGTCGTCAGATAGAATTGTACAGTCACCTGATTCACACAGTGGATCATGTCGAGGGATTATTAAGACCAGAGTTTGATGCTTTGGATGCGTTTCTAAGTCATACTTGGGCAGTGACAGTAACAGGTGCTCCCAAACGCTCAGCAATACAGTTTCTCGAAAACCACGAACGTAGTGCCCGCCGGTGGTATGGTGGAGCAGTTGGTTATTTAAGCTTCAACGGCGATTTTAATACCGGATTAATTTTGCGGACAATTCGGCTCAAAGACTCAGTTGCTGAAGTCAGAGTCGGCGCGACTGTTCTTTATGACTCCTTGCCCTCAGCAGAAGAACAAGAGACAATTACTAAAGCTGCGGCTTTATTTGAGACGATTCGTCGCACCAAGCAGGGGATAAAACCGGAAGAATGCAGTTCAACAAAATTGAGTGCTTGTATTCCAGATGTGGAATCGCTTAAACGCGTTTTACTGATTGACTACGAAGACTCATTTGTTCACACACTCGCAAATTACATCCGCCAAACGGGTGCGACAGTTACAACATTACGTCATGGCTTCTCGGAATCACTGTTTGATACAGAACGTCCAGACTTAGTTGTTCTATCTCCTGGTCCTGGTAGACCGAGTGATTTTCGTGTTCCAGAAACTGTCCAAGCTTGCTTACGTCGGCAAATTCCGCTTTTTGGAGTCTGTTTGGGATTGCAAGGAATTGTTGAATCGTTTGGTGGAGAATTAGGAATTCTCAACTACCCTCAACATGGTAAATCTTCACGGATTTTTGTTACTGATTCAAATTCTGTTCTTTTCAAGAGTTTACCAGAATCATTTTCTGTGGGTAGATACCATTCATTGTTTGCTCTCGCGCAAAAATTGCCAGCACAACTCAAAGTGACTGCAATTTCAGACGATGATGTCATCATGGCAATTCAGCATCAAACACTTCCTGTAGCAGCTGTGCAATTTCATCCAGAGTCTATTATGAGCTTAGCAGGAGAACTTGGTTTGGCAATCATTAAAAACGTAGTGCGTGCATACACTCAGACTCAAGAGTCATTGGTTATTAGTCATTAGTCAAGAATTTCCTGTCCCCTTATCCCCTTTTCCCCTAACCCCCACACCCCTACAC
>NZ_QMEA01000202.1 GCF_012912105.1 Brasilonema sp. UFV-L1 | reverse complement strand
CCCCTAACCCCTCCCCTTGCTAAGGGGAGGGGAGCCGTAGCGTAGCTTTGGCGGGGTGGGGTAAAGCGAGGATGTAGCGCAGCCAAATGCAAACAGCTTGTTGAAAGGTTTATTAATAAAAGCCAGCGAGCGATCGCCCTACTAACCTTGTATCTTAAGAACAGTGGTAGCAAATCACAGTCAACGAGGCGATAAATTCAAATGCAGACCATTTCACTCAAAAACATCAAAACGCAACAACGCGCAATACTGCAGAGAATTTCCCACCTAGCCTCAACTGTAACACCAAGCGCAACAGAAATAAAGCAACTGACTCAAATCATCACTCAAAATGTCACAGCCATTGAACAAATTTGTGCTGCATCGCAAGCAACACCAGCCAATCTCACAAGGTGTTCACGTCACATCTATGCATGGATGAAGTTTTTAAATCAAGAAAATAACCTCCAACTTCACATCAAAACAACTCAGAAAGTTAAACAAATTGCTCAACAAATCTGTCAAGCACATGGTCATTCATCGGTCAATATTATAGTTGAATTCATTTATTTAGCCGGATTATGTAAATATAAACATTCTCCCTTAGATATTACTCTCACACTGAATGAAGGCTTCATCAACGCCAACGATGAAACCTTAGAAGCGCTTGTAAAAATCGGTATATTTGGCAAATGTCAATACACAACGCAACTTATTAGAAGTTATGCAGAAAGCGAAGAATACAGCGATGTGTTGATGGAACTTGATGTCATCACAGAAGTTGTTGTAGAGAATGCCAAAGGAAAGTGGTACGATTTAGATGAGTTATTTGAAAAAATCAATCATGAATATTTTGCATGTTCTTTAGTCAAACCACGTCTGGCTTGGAGTGGAATAAACACTTATCGTAAACTTGGTCATTATGAAGCAGCCAGAGACAGAGTGATGATGGCTTTGACTCTTGACGATGCAAGTATTCCTCAGTTTGTCATTGAGTTTGTTTTATATCACGAACTTTTGCACAAGTACCACGGCGCTACATGGGTGAATGGTAGAAGAATGGTTCACACATCAGAATTTCGCCGTGATGAACGTAAATTTAGATTGTACAAAGAAGCCGAGGAATGGCTGACAAAATTAGCATTTTTTGATAGATGATTCTGCAAGTGATACTTATCTCCCTCGTTCCTCCCCTCTCCTGGGAGCATCCCAAATGTGTAAAAACATATTTTGTCATTGCGTTAGCGTAGCGGGCAAGGGAGGGCATACGTAATAAAATGGAGCGAAACAATCGCAACATCTAGACTTTGCGATTGCTTCGCTCCACTACGTTCTGCTGCCCTCTGGGCACGCTGCGCTAACGCAATGACAACTCATCATCTTAGTAAATTGGCATGCATTGGGATGCTCCCCCTCTCCTTAATAAGGAGAGGGGTGCCCGTAAGGGCGGGGTGAGGTGATACGTATGAATGCAACGCAATTAATTTTGACTTACCAACAAAGCCCCAGGAAAGTATTTTAACACTTCGCCAATCAGCAAAGTACCATTACTTTGAACTGCTTGCTCAGTAATAGCATCTTTCCACGTTGAAGAGACTTCTGTAGGTAGCTTCAAACTCGTATCATTCCAAACCTCTTGTCCTAGTGGATATTCTCCTGGTTGAATCAGACTTGTGAAAAAGCGAGGAGCAATAGTCACAATCGTCTTATTTCCATCATTCCTTGCAAAAGCAATGATATGTTCTTTAAACTTGCCAGTCACTTCTAAAGGTAAATAATTACCTTGCTGAAAAACTTGTAAATGTTCTGTTCTTGCCTTCAAAGCTTGAACAATCAGGAACAGTTTCACTCTAGCATCTTTCTTCTGAGCAAGTAACTCATCGATGAGCTTCAGAATATCTGTGTTTGCCTGCTCCTTAATTGCTTTAAGATAAGACTGCCGAGTTTCAAAATCAACCGGACGACGATTATCAGGATCAACTAAACTCAAATCCCAAAGTTCACTTCCCTGATAAAAGTCTGGAACTCCAGGTGAGGTAATTTTCAAAAGCGTTTGAGAAAGAGAGTTAAAGATACCATATTCAGCTACCCATTTTTGGAAAGGCAAAAACTCTTTTAAAAATGGATTCTCTTGAGAAGGTTCTAAAACTGCTGTCACAAAATCAGTGAAGGCATTTTCATAAGTGCTATTTTCTCGCAGCCATGCAGTGTGAACTTTCGCTTCTCTAATAGCTTTGACCACATAATCTTTTACGCGTTCAACAAAGCTGGGAATATCTTCCTCATCAAATGGAAATGCTCCCACAAGTGTTTGATAGAAAAGATATTCATCATTTCTAACTGGCATTGTGAACCGCTTAACAGTTTTTCTGTAAGAACGATTAATGTCACTCCAACTACGAACTTGTTTTTGCCATTCTTCAGGAATTTCTGAAAGAACATTCAGCCTTGCTCTGGTATCTTCACCTCGTTTAGTATCATGAGTAGAAGTTGTACTCATAGCATGAACCCATTTGCTTTGCCGTTGTTGATTAAACTCATGAAATTCAGAAGGGCTAATACCAAAATGACCAGGTTCACCACCAACTTCATTCAAAGAAACAAAGCGATTATATACATATAAAGCAGTATCTTCAACTCCTTTCGCCATCAATGGTCCTGTGTACTGTTGCACTCTCATCACAAAATAAAGCCATTGACTTTTCTCTGCTTCACTCAGAAAATCATCATATTCTAGCAACAGCAATTTTTCAATAAAGTTTAATTCATGGTACAACAGTGGTGTGTAAGACTTGGCTGCTTCAGTCACTTCCTGAACAAAAGCCCGATCAATTTCTGATATACCCGCTTCAGTGACGTAAGTTCGGTAAACAGGAAAACGACTAAGAATTTCTGCAAGTGCTCGCTTCAAACCGTTGATCGTAAAATCATTTCCATACCGGTACTTACCAGAGATTGTTTTTAAGAGAAAAGCTAGATTATCAATATCACCTGCTAAATTTCTATCTATAATCAGGTGCTTTTTCTCTGGAACAACTTGCTCAAACGATGCTGTGATTCCTGTGAAGTTTGAGTAGATTTGAGTAAATTGCTCTTCGTTATCAGTTTTACAAAAAAGCCCATTGATATAATTTAAGTAATCATATCCAGATGTGCCTTGAACTGACCAATCACTCGGCAAGTCTTCCCCTTGCTGTAAAATCTTTTCAACAGTGATGTATGTATCTCCTGTTTTTTCTCTTAGTCTATCTATATACTGTTTTGGGTCGTACAAACCATCAATGTGGTCAATTCGCAAGCCTGTAAATTTACCTTCGCTGACTAGCTTGCAAATCAAATCATGAGTGTTTCTAAAAACTTTTAAATCTTCTACTTTGACTGATATCAACTCATTCACAGTGAAAAACCTTCTGTAATTCATCTCTTCAGCCCCTACTTTCCAGTAACAAAGGCGGAAGAATTGTTCAGAAAGAAGATTGTCTAAAAGATTAAAACTTTCTGGCTTTCCTGGTTCACCGTTAAAAAGTTGCAAATTCTCATCAATGAAAGTTTTAACTTCTGAATTATCTGTATAAAGTTCCCAGAGAAGCCCTTTCACAAATGCTGCTTGGTCTTGTCTTTGCTGTGCTGTTGTTTCTGAAGGAATATTTTTGACTATATAAAGGACACCAAGCAACCTCACAAATGTTGGATGCCTTCTTCCTAAAGTTTTCGCTAACTTACCTAAATTTTGAGTCAAAAATCTAGCGTAAGATTCTAATTTCAGAGGAAGTTTTAAACTATAATAGTTAACATTCAGACCTCTCTCATCATAGTTAAGTTGAATTTCTCCATTTTCCAAAGAATCTCCATAAAAGTTACCTAGTAATGGAGCCAAGATTGGTTCTTGTTTACCTGCAAAAGGAGAATTCCAAGAAATATCAAAGTAATCGACGTAGGCAGAGTCTGGACCGTATTCCAATACATCCATTAAGTATTTATTTTGGCTATCATAAGCCATGTGGTTAGGAACAATATCCTGTACCCAACCCATCTGATGTTGTTGTAATTCTTGAACTAAACTGTCAAAAGCTTCTTGAGTTCCTAATTCTGGATTTAACAGAGTAGGATCAACAACATCATACCCGTGACCACTTCCTGCTCTTGCTTTGAAAATCGGAGAAGCATAGAGGTCAGAAATTCCTAGTTCTGCGAGATAATTTGTAATAGCTTTAGCCGCATCAAACCCAAATTCAGAATTAAATTGAATTCGATAAGTTGCTTTTGGAATTCGCATGGGATTTACTCCTCAGTTATGATTTTATACTCACTGAATAACTTGTTGTCAGAATTGATATAAGTAGAGTAAGCGCTTTTTGCTTTCCCCAGCATAGCCCTACCGTGTACACACCGAAGCGCTCAAAACCTCACCCTCGCTTTTAGCTGCGCTAAAATCTTTCCCTCTCCTTACTAAGGAGAGGGATGCCCGACAGGGCAGGGTGAGGTTTCCAGGCAATAACGAGAGGCATGCCCGACAGGGCAGGGTGAGGTTTCGAAGGAATTTTGAGTTATTCGATGACTTGTGTATGCACCGTAGCAGCATCGCCAGGGAAAATTCCTTATTTTTGGATGAGAATTACGAGACTTCGTAAAGCGCGAAACTTTGAGATTGCATAGTCAATTGTTGGCGATCGCTTATTTGTTCTGGTAATTCTGAGCCAGAACCTTGCCACTTTTGATCAGCAGAATCTAAAATATTTTTCCAATTATTCCCTGATATTGTAGGAGTGAAAGTAACCTTGCTTTTGTTGAAGTTCATGAAGCAAAGTATTTGGTTATCTTCACTCCACCTGCGCCACCAGACAATTTTTTCATCTTCGAGAAAACCTGCTTCTAAATTTTGTCTTTCTCGCTTCACCAAAGATGGAATTATGTGACGCAGTTGAATAAGATTTTGATAAAATGACCAAAGAATTTGGTGTTTTCCTTCTTTGCGTTTTTCCCAATTCAACTTACACTTGAGAAACGTTTGCGAAGATTCTGGATCGGGCGGTTCTCCTGCATAGTGAAAAGCGGCAAACTCTTGTTTGCGTCCTTGTCTGACTGCTTTAATTAAATCTGGGTCGGAGTGACTGACAAAGTATGTAAAAGGTGCTTCTTCACCATACTCTTCACCCATAAATAAAAGGGGAATATAAGGAGAGAGGATAACTGCACCAGCGGCTAGCTTTAAGGCTTCAAATGATACCAATTGGCTTAACCGTTCACCTAGCAATTGATTGCCGATTTGGTCGTGATTTTGGATGCAGGCAACAAATTGAGTCAAGGGGCGATCGCCTGTAGAACTACCATGAAAGCGTCGGCGATGAGCTGAATACTTCCAGTCATACACAAAGGTTTGCTGATAAGCTTTTGCCAGGTGTTCGCACTTGCCAAAATCTTCGTAATACCCAATGTTGTCTCCTGTCAGTAAGGAATGTAGTGCATGATGGAAATCATCACTCCACTGAGCATCAATTCCATACCCTCCTAACTCAGGAGGACGAACCACGCGGGGATCATTTAAATCGCTTTCTGCAATCAGATAAATTTTTCGTCCCTGTTGTTCGCGAAGGGATATCACATTTTCTGCCAACTCTTCCAAAAAATGTTTTGCACCAAAATCGTAGATGGCGTGAATAGCATCTAAGCGTAGCCCATCTATATGATAGTCCCGCAGCCAGTACAAAGCATTTTCAATAAAATAATGACGCACATCATGGCTGTAAGCATTATCAAAGTTTATTGCACTGCCCCAAGGAGTGCGGTAAGTTTCTGTAAAGTAGGGACCAAAATGGCTCATGTAATTACCTTCTGGACCAAAGTGGTTATAAACCACATCAAGAACTACCGCCATTCCCTCTTGGTGACAAGCATCAACCAGTCGCTTCAACTCTTCAGGACTACCATAAGAGTTTTGCACTGCAAACGGATAAACTCCATCGTAACCCCAGTTACGATACGCGCAGCCATCTGTCGTTTCATCCCCTGGAAACTGAGCAATAGGCATAATTTCAATAGCATTCACCCCTAACTCTCGTAAATCTTTGAGTCGAGGAATGATTGCTTCAAAGGTACCTTCTTTTGTAAAAGTCCCAACATGTAACTCGTAAATAATCATGCTTTCCAAAGAAACGCCAGACCAATTGCTGTCATTCCAAGTAAAGCTGGGATCAATCACCTGCGAAGGACCATGTACACCCAAAGGTTGAAGATATGAGGCAGGATCCGGTCTGCTTTCGCCGTTATTTAATTGGTAATAATAGAGCGTTCCTGGTTGAATGTCATCAGCTTTGATGTGCCAGTATCCTTCTGCCTCGTGTCGCTGCATGGGGAATATGCGCTCTTGAGGCGAGACGATTTTGATCGCCACTGCTTCTGCATTCGGTGCCCAAACACTAAATTCACAATGACCGTTACCTAAATAATGAGCGCCAATTTTCATACATTTTAAGTGTTGAGTGAGGAGAGATGAGAGAAATAAATCAATTCAAAATTTTGAATTTTGAATGAGCGAATTTTGAATTGATTTATCCAACCCGCTGTAGTACTACCATAGAGCGGTCTACAACTGGCACTGCTTGAGTTTCCGTATAACGTCTATCATCTGCAACAAAACGAGCTTCCTTAGTGTCAATCACAACAGCCCATTCCCTGTGTTGCATTCCTTCTGGCAAAGAAAACTCAAGCGTTTCGTAGTGAGCATTGAAGAACAGGAGAAAACTGTCATCACTAATGCGTTCCCCTTTGGGACCAACACTAGGAAGTTGGTTTCCATCTAAGTACATGGCAATTGACTTAGCATAACCAATGTCCCACTGTTCCTGAGTCATTTCAGTACCATCGGGGTTGAACCATGCAATATCACTAATGCCTTTGCCATGAATAGGTCTACCTTGAAACCACTTGCGTCGCCGAAATACTGGGTGCTGACGGCGGAAGTAGATAAGTTCACGGCTAAAATTTACCAAATCCTCATTTGCCTGTTGCAAGTCCCAATCAAACCAGGAAATTTCATTGTCTTGACAGTAAGCATTATTGTTGCCTTTTTGAGTCCGCCCAATTTCATCTCCTCCCAGTAACATTGGGATACCTTGGGACAGCATCAAGGTCGTTAAAAAGTTCCGCCGTTGTCGTTCCCGTAGTTGCAAAACTTCTGGATCATCAGTTTCACCTTCAGCCCCACAGTTCCAAGAACGGTTGTGACTTTCTCCGTCTCGGTTATCTTCTCCGTTAGCTTCATTATGTTTCTCGTTATAGCTAACAAGGTCATTCAAAGTGAAACCATCATGTGCTGTAACGAAGTTAACACTTGCATTAGGTCGTCGCCCATTTAATGCATACAGATCTGGGCTACCTGTAATACGGTAAGCAAATTGCCCTAAACTTTCATCAATACCGCGCCAGAAATCTCGCACTGTATCGCGATACTTACCATTCCACTCAGACCACAAAACTGGAAATTGCCCGACTTGATAGCCGCCTTCTCCCAAATCCCAAGGTTCAGCAATCAGCTTCACATCTGCCAGTACAGGATCTTGGTGAATGATATCAAAGAAAGCAGCTAGACTGTTGACTTCATAAAGTTCTCGCGCCAAAGCTGAGGCTAAGTCAAAGCGGAAGCCATCTACGTGCATTTCTATGACCCAATACCGCAAACTATCCATGATTAATTTGAGAACTTGCGGCTGACGTACGTAGAGAGAATTACCACAGCCTGTATAATCCATGTAATAGCGAGGACTATCATCAACTAAGCGGTAGTAAACGGTATTGTCGATACCCAGCAATGAAATTGTAGGACCTAAATGATTACCTTCCCCCGTGTGGTTGTAGACAACATCTAAAATAACCTCAATTCCGGCACGATGTAGCGCTTTCACCATCTCCTTGAACTCGGTGACCTGTTCTCCCAACGTACCGCTAGAACTGTAACCAGAGTAAGGAGCAAAATAGTTAACGGAGTCGTAACCCCAATAATTCACTAATTTCTTGCCAACCAAATGTCCTGGTTGAGAAAGAAAGTGATGCACAGGCATAAGTTCTACAGCAGTGATCCCAAGTCTTTGCAGATGCTCAATTGCTGCTGAATGCCCTAACCCGGCGTAAGTACCGCGCAATTCTTCAGGGATATCTGGATGGAGTTTAGTAAAACCTTTGACATGGGTTTCATAGATGATAGTTTCATGCCAGGGGGTTCGCAAGAGCTGGTCACCTTCCCAGTCAAAGCCTTGGTCAACAACAACAGACTTTGGCATAAGATGGGCGCTATCTAGTTCCGAGAAAGATAAATCTTCTTCTGGAGAATCCCAAGAGTAACTAAACAGTTCCGGACCATTACCAATTTCACCATCAATTGCCTTTGCATAAGGATCAATTAGCAGTTTATTCGGGTTAAAGCGATGTCCTTCGTTAGGTGCGTAGGGACCATGTACTCTATACCCATATCGTTGTCCTGGTCCGACTCCTGGCACATAACCGTGCCAAACGAAATTACTAACTTCAGTCAGGGTTAGGCGTGTCTCTTGGTCATCTCGATCAAATAAACAAAGCTCAACACCTGTTGCGTTTTCTGAGAACAAAGCGAAGTTAGTCCCTTTGCCATCCCAGTTTGCCCCTAAGGGATAAACATTTCCCGGCCACAGTGCTAGGTACATAAAAGAAATCGCTAATAAAACTTTATTATTTTTTCAAAAACTTTGCGGCACAGCAATGTTAATTATTGCTACAAAGAATTGGTTTCGAGCCTACCTCTAGGAGGATGTTAGAAGATGAGATAGGTAGATCTCTTGAGCAGATAGACATACGTCTTTTGGAAGAACTTTCTTCATACTCCTTACTTTTACCTACTTCTGCTATGTCGCTTCAGACTTTTGCAACAGTTATATTTCAGTGCAACGCAACCATAACTCTGCTTTGGAGCTAGAACAGTTCGCTCATCAGAACGAAGTTGGTGGATACATAAAATTCACAAAGACATAACACTATTCCTTCGGCTTTTGCAATAGACAAGATTGCACTCATTCAAAGAAATCGTGAATGTCATTAGTCGCGAAACCGCAACGCTATCGCTCGAGGGCAGGCTCCGTGTAGCGAGGAATCTTAGAGATGTTTCGCTCCGCTCAACATGACAATTCAGGCATTTTTGCAATCTTGTCTAATCATGCGATGCTCCAGAACCAAGCCGCTGAGCACTTGTTTGCCCGTCACGCTTTGGCGCAGCCTGTCTTGTAAAACTTACGCGATGCGGAAGCACTCGCCAACGCGATCGCTTCTCTTTATTCTCCATAGTGAAAAGGGGAGCTTTAAACCTCGACTCATCCAGTACTGACACCTCCTGCATTCAGAGGTTTTGGATCCTGACACCTTCGCTCTTTCTTGGTCAGAAAGTCTTTGCTCTTCCTTCTCAAAGCTGAAAAATGCTGGTTGCCTACAAAGCTAAAACCCTTAACTGAAGCTGAATACGGCTAGATAGAGAGTAAATGATTCGCCGAGAAATCATCCGTCCAGAAAAAAGTTTGAACAAACCCTTGACACACGAAAAATCAGGGGTTATATTCAATAAAGTGTGAAAAACAAAAACACACACCGAACCAAGACAAATTAATAGTTTGAAAGCGTAAGCACTGAAATTCCTCGTCAAGATAATTTCAATCAAAGGGTTAAACCCTTCGATTTCAAATATAACTTAAAAGGGTTTCGGAAAAACAAAAGTTTTTTTCAGCCCTGACAAACTCTACAAAAACAAAACGGAGAGTTTGATCCTGGCTCAG
>NZ_QMEA01000201.1 GCF_012912105.1 Brasilonema sp. UFV-L1 | reverse complement strand
GCTCCCAAATTTCACATTCTCCCAAAAACTTTCAGCCTTAACTGAACCGTATTGAACTATAGCCAATGATTACCCCGTTTCATTCCGCGATAATAAGGAAATGCCTGCCGGAACATACGGACCAGAAACTTATACTGAATCTAAGCCAGCAGGACAACCCTTTCTATCAGCCGAACAAGCTTTCTACGCCTACAAGGAAACAGTGCCCCTAAAAGAACCAAGGGTACAGCTGATGGCTGAAATCCTCCAAGCCCGGTTTGAGCAACATCCCAAATTAGCCGAAGCCATAACCAAAAGGGGAGGATCTCAATGGCTAAAACAGTGCAGTTATCTTGTATCAAGTGGAGAGAAAAATTTCTGGGAAGGAAAGGGATTAGAATCACCTTACATCCGCGCACTCATCCAAGGATATACCAAAGCACTAGAAAATTTCAATTCTCAACAAGCAGAAAATTATACAGCAGAAGCAATACAGCTTACCTCCAACCAAAAATTAGAATCAGAACCACAAAGGAAAAACACAGAGACAAGCTTCACTCCAAAGTTGAACACAAAGAATATCTCCCCGCCCACTTCTGTTAAAAATCAAACTGAAAGTTCACAAACTCTAAATACAGACGTTCAACAGGCATTATTACAAACATCTACAAATAGCCAAACAAAGTCGATAGATAAAACTCTCGATAACATTAAACAAAGTACTATCCAAAATCTTCAAAATTGGTATCAAGTTGCTCAAAAATTAGGTAGGAGTGAAAAATATATCAATCGAATTCAAGAAGTTACTAAAGAATATATAAATGAAAGTAGTTCCAGTCTGGAAAATGCATTCAATGCTATGTCGCGTGACATCAAAGAACTACAGCAAATTGATGAAATGACAAAGCTTGCTCAAAGAGTTGTTCAAATCTTTGGGAAAGAAGATGTTAACGGTATAATGAGCGTTAGAACTGAAAATTATAAAAATTATCAAATAGCAACACAAGCACAAGATAAAACCTATCTTGTTAAAGATAAAGATAGTAATATATTATTATATATTCGAGACGGAAAAACTCAAGTCAATAACCTAAACGAAGAAATTGTAAATGACTTTAGGTTGATGAATTCACGAATTGAGAATAGGCTTGAAAGTGTCAAAATAGAAATTGTATAAAGGGAAATCAAATGACAAAGATGACAGAAGCAATGCATTATGCCAATATTCAAGAAAAAATGACTAAATTAGGTATAACTGATGAAAGTGTTGCTAAAAAAGCACAAGAAATTGGTTCAGTTACCCCAGAGGAACAAAAAAAAGCCGAAGAAGCACTTTGGCAAGAATCAAAAATTGCTCATGAAGAAAAAATAGTACAAGCACAAGTTAACATTGAAAGTGTAGAACAAAGTGTAGAAGCAATCAATTTTAGAGACTTTAGCTTTCACCCCAATCAAACTAAAACCGTCGATTTAGAAAATCAAAGTTTCAATTCGGATAAAAAAGATGATGATAACAATAGTAAGAACGAATTAGCTGTAGAAAATAGAGAACTCATCATCGCCAAAAATTCAGATGTACAGCAAATAATGATTCCTAAATTATTAGAAATATTAAGTTACGAAGGAAAGCAGGTAAATGGGTCGGTAGTTTATCAAGGTGAAAAGTACACAGTCAGTATCAAAATCGAAGAAAGTTCAAATACTCTCTCCCTTGATAGAAATTTATATTCAGAAAATCGAGAAGCGCTCTTGGCTTCTAAAAATAATGATGAACCTATTTATAGTATCATAGTCAACAACATTACCCAAGAAGAATTTGAACGGTTTAAGTTACTCGTTAATAACGAACAACATTACCGCAAGAACCAGCAAGCTCAACAACAGACTAATACAAAATATTCTGATAATGAGCTTGGGTAATTAATCAAAGTATTCCTATCAAGATACCGAAAAAGAATCCACAAGCAATAAAAATATACTTATTCGGTATCTTGTTCTTAGGAAAAGTAATTCCAGCCATGCCAATACAATAAGCAAGTCGAAAGTAGTCACCGTCAGCGAACTGACCTACAAAAACACTGCTAAGAAAAATCAATGATTGAAGACTAAAACCGCAAAAAAAGAGCCACGATATATCAAATAGATTGGAGAAATTCACAATACTATCGATAATATAATCCAACCAAATCTTCTTTTTTTGAGGCTTTTCCATTTTAAGAAGCGGCATGATCTACAAGTAAGCGTTTATCCTGAGAATAACATTGAAAATTTGCCTCTAAATTAAAGATTATGACAAATGTTGAACCTTCTCTTACCTGAGAAAACACGCTAACACTGGCTTGGTAACAATCCGCAACATACTTAACTGTACGCAAGCCTAAGCCAGTACGAGCTACATTCGAGCCAGTACCATCAAGAGTAAATGTTCTCTCAGCAGCTAAAGTGCCCAATTCTCGTACCTTACGAAAGCGTTTTGCACTTGGACTATCCGTTTGGGTACAGCTTTTCCTGTTAAGCACAGAAATTCCCGTTAAGTAACGTTCCTCAAGGAAATAGCTTGGCAAAGAAAATGCACTACCGCCAAGTTCTATGCACCCACTTATCCCCAAATCATTATTCAACTGTTCCAACTGCGTTGAGGTGATACCTACGCCAGTATCTTGAACCACCAACCGGAGGAAACCACCTACTTGAGTATCAAGCTTGATAGTGACAGAGCCATTAGCAGAAGTATACTTAAAAGCGTTTACAATCAAGTTGCAAACCATCCGCCAAAGGTGATTATAATTTGCGTATAAGCACACA
This sequence comes from Brasilonema sp. UFV-L1, assembly GCF_012912105.1. GTDB lineage: Bacteria > Cyanobacteriota > Cyanobacteriia > Cyanobacteriales > Nostocaceae > Brasilonema. Next base: position 14,694 of record NZ_QMEA01000201.1, on the reverse strand, counting down.
TTAGCAACTTCAGACTCAATGATAAGGGAGAAATTTATGTTCTGCGCGATCGCACTATTAGAGAACTGAGCATGGATGGAATGCAGCAGGCTAGCAATATTGATATATTCGATGTTTCCTCCTGGATCTTGATTCAACTCACTCTTCAAATCAGTAAGCACACCTAAAGTGGAAGTGATTGTAGAGCACGAGGTATCTAACACGGAACGCAGCTGCTCAAGGTTATCGCCATACTTACCTACTCTAGTCAAACCTAAAACAAAGTTAACCGCCCTCAAAGGGTGATAGACATCGTGGAATATCATCTCCAAATACTGAGGAAGCCTCCGGAGATAATCACTTCGCTTGTGCAAGCATAAATTCACACGCTTCATTAGCTCAGATGAAGAAAAAGGATACACCAAAAAATCGTCAACATTCAGAACGCATGAATCATCTGCTGATTGCACCACCTTAATAACTGGTAAACCTTCCGAAGGGATACTAATTGGCTTTAAAGTAACGTCCAGTATTAAGTCAATACCTTTGAGATTGTCAGGTATTGCAGACTTAGTAACCACCAAATAATTTGATTGGTGCAAGCTATCAACGACACTCGCAACAACCTGATTACGCTTTCTACCAATTACTAATATCTTACACAACACAGGAGTTACATATAAATACTACTGCAACTATCAAACACCATATTACCAGCATTTACCACAGAAATATTACTAAAGAAAACAAGTCATTCAACTTAATCAAAAGTTTAATATTAAGCTATTTATTGAATTTCCTATAAATATAAAAAAACTAAATTTCTAGAAATAAATTATGTATAAATGTTACTAAGTGAAGGCAGAACCTTGAAAGTAATGCTAGAAAGATTATCACGGTGTTCTCCAAAAGATTTCTAAGATGAAACTTATCAAAACTGTCATAGTAGAAGACCAAAATATATTCAGACTTGGTTTAAAAACTATACTAGAAGAAAGCAACAAAATTAAAGTATGTGGAGAAACAGGATACGGAAAAGAAGCTCTAAGTATCATTCAAAATACAGAGCCAGACGTAGTCATTGTGGATATAGGACTACCTGACATCAGTGGAGTACAAGTAGTTGAAGAAATCAGAAAAGTCTACTCAAACACAATTAAAACCATTGTGACAACAGGAAGTTGCGAAAAAAAGATAGTAAAAGAAGTATTTAAAAAAGGGGCAACTTCTTTTTATAGCAAAAATAATGTTGAAAGTAAAATTATTGAAGCTGTTATAACCACCTATAAAGGTGAATCTTGGATTGATAGCACAATACACACAATTGTAGCACAAGCAATGTGGGAGCCTAACACTAAAGATACTCCCGGAAACATGATAACAAAACGAGAGTGTGAAGTCCTAAAATTACTAGCCAAAGGACTAACTTATGAGGAAATGGCTAACAAACTTTGCTTGGAAATTAGTACTGTACGTTCGCACGCTCACCGAATCATCAGTAAGCTCGATAAACCAGAAAAAGACGAAAAACATAGACCCACTAGAGGAAAAGCTGTATGTGAAGCTTTAAAACTAGGAATACTCTGTCCAGAAGATTTAACCAAAGAAGTCTACAAAGAAGCGGAAGAATTCGTTCCCGATTACAAGAACCGCAAATTTTCTACTGCGTAATCACCTATTTCTTTGTCTTAGCGTTAATTATACAGCCGCCTGGGTTCTTACCCTGACGACAGGTTTGAATAATGCCAGCATTATCGGTATAAATCTGTCGGGCATCACGTCCTTCTTTTGATTTAGCCCATTCTAAAAGTTTAGCGTCTTCAGGTTTAAAATTTGTCACAGCAGAAGATTTAGCAGCAGATAGGGATGCTATAGCCATACTAAAAGTAAAAGCCCCTATAGCTGCACCTAACGCTAGGACGCAGCCAAAGACAAAAGCAATAGTTGCTAAATTAAAGTTATTGAAATCAGACAAACCTAACCTAACAAGAATACCTTTCTCACTTTTGAGAGGAGTAGACTTTTGAGTATTCCTTACCAACTCTTCAGCAGCTTTAGCTATTGCAGCCTGCTGCTGAATAATCGCCACTTCAGCCGCATGACTTAATCTGTTATCAACCTTGAGCGTCCAGCCACCTATTACAGTATCAAGCTTGGCAGGTAGCTGCATAATCGCATATTGAGTGGTACCAATCTGTGCCCATAATTTAAACAAAGGGTCAGATGGCTTCATACCTGACTTGGCCATTAACTCTTCTATATACTCTTTCTCTTTCTCTAATTGCTCTTTACTAGGGTTATCATCTGTGGAAATATTTTTAGTATCAGTCATAAAATTGCCAATAAAAAGGAATCAGAATGTCAGCGTTAAATAAGCTGATACAGCAGAATAGAGGCGTCAGTCGTCAGGAGTCAGAATAAGAAATTGGAAGGGGATTCTCACCCCTCACAATTAAAAACCTCTTATAAGGAGGGGGTTTTAAACCTTTGACTCAGAAGTCAAAAGTACAGGAGTATATACGTTTTTTATTCTTTTCTTCTAACTTCTGATTCCTGGGTCCTAACTCCTGTAGAGTGCAAGGGCGTTAGCCCATTCTACTTTGATAAATCTTTTAGAAACTGGCTTCTTGCTGAGTTAATTCAGTACGGTCTCTTTTCAAGCCTAAATATACTGGAGCAACCTTATGATCCATAACAGTATCATGAAAACTCTCCATCCAATTAAATACCACCGAACGATATAAGACTTGCATATCTGACTCGATGGTAATCGCCATCTTATAAGGTAAATTTGTATCTTCTAAGTCTTGATAAATATAATCTTCAAGCTTAGGCAATATCAGTTCTACTCCACCTAAGTTATTAATATCTTCCTGGATGTGAGTTCCGTCATAATACTTAAAAAAATTACTAAAATGTTGATTTTTGACTACTAAATAATCTCCACAATTTCCAAAAATATGATAGAGCGATTGCAAGTATTCTACACAATCTCTGCGGTTGGAAATAGGATGAATAAAAGTGGCACGATAGCCTAAAGAATTCAAATTCTCTAAAAAATATATTTCCTTCTCAAATCGAAAAAAATCCAATAGATTTTGACCTGGCATATCAGTCAATGCTAAATCAATTTCTGAAAACATCTCCAGTTCGTTTAATAAAAGGTCAGAATCACCTCTATTCAGTCCTAGATGCCTAATATTAAAGCCTAACTTATCATAGACTGATAGCTTATTAGACAAGTCACCAGGACGGTGACCGTGGTAAAAAGCACGAATATTTAAATCATGCTTCTTATATAATTCCAATAACAATCTAGAAACTGTAGACTTACCAACACGTGAATCACCAATCGTAATGATAAATCGTCTTCTAAACATATAGCTTATGCAGCATCTTGAGCTTTCTCGTCTACAGCATCTTTCTCGCCTTCATCTTCTTTCACAGTATGTGAAAATCCTTCTGGCAATTTTTCGCAATTAAAACCCAGCAAGTCATGAGCTGGCTTTAAACGTGCTTCAAACTCATCCAACCACGACCTAACTCTTGCCCTGACAGCAATAAGAGAACCAAAATCTTTAGAAGAAGCCTGCCTGAAAGTTAAATCATTTTCATCAATAAAATCATAACAATAATCAATTAAATCAGGCATTAAAACTTCTACTAAACCTTGGTCAATTAATGTTTGACGAATAGGAGATGAAGTATAACGACCAAATTTTTCTTGCTCTCCAAAAAACAGGTTTTTAACAACTACATAATCAACTTTGTTGTCACAGTAACTATGTAAAGCTTTTAAAATGTTTACAGAGTCACGAAGTCGATTAATAACCGATACCATAGTCACTCTGTACCCAAGTTCATCTGCCAGCGTCTCAAAGAAAGATAACTCTTTCACAAATAATTCAAAAACTCCGCCCGATTGAGCTGGTAAATCAAGTAAAACTAATGGAAAAGTATCTGCTTCTAAATCCATTAATAATTGGTCTGCTTTTCCTCTTTCAAAAACATTAATACAACGGACTAAGCCTGGGTTGAATTTTTCATGATGTCGGCGTAATTGATTGTTACGCTGGTCAGCATCATAGGCAATACAAAAAAGATTCTTGTCAATATAAAGCTGAAGCAAACCTCGTGCAAAGGTACTCTTCCCAACACCACCTTTATCACCTGTAACAATTACAAGCCTCTTTGTTTTCTGTTTCTCCTGATGTTGTTGATTATCTTGATGTTGTTGATTATCTTGATGTTGTTGATTATCTTGATGTTCTTGGTTGTCCTGATGTTGTTGATTATCTTGATGTTGTTGGTTATCTTGATGTTGTTGATTATTATCAGACATAGGTTTATTCCTTTTAATATTAATACGAGGCATATTTAAGAAGCCTTTAAAGAAACTTTTCTCTGAAAGTTGACAACTAATTGAAATAGACGAATTTCAATGCAAAAGCTTTAATGAAAGATGCTATTACTTCACAAGACTTCTGTCCTTATATAAACTGTAAGAAAACACTTCCTTCCAACACTCGGATTAAGGAGATGGGAAAAATTTCTCGTGTAGCAAAAACTAATTCCTAAATTCAGAATATAAATACTAGTCGTCAGTCATAAGTCAAGATAGTTTGCTCAGAAACTACCCTCAGTATCTCAATTAAAACTATAAAGAAAAACAGATTAATATTTAATTTACTTTCCAACTTTAGTATGAGATGTAAATTAAATCTAAGTTTATAAATGTATAAAACTAAGAATTCAGGAGCCAGAATCCAGAAGTCAGAATAGTTAAAGAATCAGAAGAAGATTTGATGAATGAATATATCAATTATGCTAAACCCCTGACAAACTCTGGTTTCTGAACGCCAGACGCTTCAAGTCGGGAAACCCTTTCGGCAGTCGCTCATGGGGGGAACCCCCAAGACCGCGCTGCCTCACCCCGGCGCTGGCTCCTCCTGGGTCCTGAATTCTTACGTATAAAATTATTTTTTCAATATCAAATACCAAGCAAATTTTAAAAAGCTTCTATAACTAATTAACTATAAAGCTTAATGCCAATCTTAGTTGTGTATAAAAGGTTTATATACAAAATTAATCTTTTTTAGCTAAGAGATAGCATCAGTGAGATAACTATTTAATTAACACATTCTCTTGATTAATTAGCAACAAAATTATTAGTTTTGTATATAAGTATTGATAATACAAAACTAATAATTTGACTCTAGGTAAAGGTAAAAATTCAACAAACTATACGCAAAACTAATATTTTTTATAAGATAAAGTAAGTTGCCAATTCAAAGCAATTAAAAACGTTATTGCACTTTTGTCAGAGAATAATTTAGAAGCCCTATTTTTACCTACTTTTGCAACAAGAAACTTAAATGACAAACAAGAGAGAACGAGATGCCCACCGGCTTACGGTATTGAAGCGTATCTCAAAGACTTGGGCGAACGCATCTACCACGCTCGTCCCAAAGGGACACGCTGCGCGAACAGAATGACAGATATAATGCGAATTGTTGACGCTCCCACGGCGTGAGCACTTTTCGCTCCGCTCCAATGTGGCATAAAGCCGTCCACACCCAGAAGGAGTGGGGGCTTTATGCTCCCAACGCTATAAATGTGAAGTACCCCAACCTGCTTCGCTGAGCTTGGGGCTTCCAATCTCAGTTCAATCAGGGACGGTTTTATTCGTCCTTCGGGCTTGCCGCTTCGTCCGCCGACGCCTCTTCATGCAAGCATGATTTGGTCTTACTCCGCGTCCACTAGCGATCACCCGCCTTCCGCAGGTGTATATTTATTCTTTTGTTCCGAGGATTTACATGGAGTGGGCATATGCGTTCCAGTGGCAAATCCCATTCCCCAATCTCTGCTCTTTCTGTGGTAAGCGGAGGCAGTGTGTTGGGCGGGTTTCCCGACTTGAAGCACCTGCTGTTCGTACCGCTACTTGACCTATCTGTTCCGAGACAGTTGGGCGGGTCAGCAACCATCAATAGTATACCATTTGTCTGAGTAAAACTCCGGATAGATTTGGAAATTGCTCGGACACCCATGCTCGCGTGTACCTCACAATTTCCTGCGCAACCTCGCCCACCGCTCCCGTCGGATGGGGAATTCCGTGGAAGCAGGTTAAAATTGCTAATTCAGAATTCAAAATCAAGAAGTATCCCACAGGGGCGTTAACTCCTCAACCAACCAATCTATCCCTATCCCAATACCTGCTATGACAGCAAAAGCATGACCTAACAATTGCGATCGCACATCAAGAGATACATGTTGGAGAATCGCCCCAAAACGAGTACCCACCACTTGGGCAACTTGAATGAGACTTACGACCGCATCTTTGGGAGACTCTTCACCCACCAAGGGGAAGTAAATTTTTGCTAACCAAGTTTCGTCCGATTCGAGAAGTTGTTCGCCTTGCTCTTGTGTAACACTTTTAAGTAGGTTCGCAATCAATATCCGCAATTGATTCCACCCTCCAATGTGGGACATATGTTCTTTGACAATTTGAGATACTCTTGGTTGCTTGATTGCCTTCTCCTTTGGTAACACCGCCGCAATTTCATCAACGACATCCTGCTGCGTCGGTTTTTCATTCCCCAATAATATCTGTCTGCCAATCGCCTTGGTTAAAACAAACTTGGTTTGTTCACCATAGTCAGCAGCCCGCCAATCTATGTCAATTGCCCGCACCCTTTGAAGTTTACACCCAGGTAATTCCTTTTGCAGAAACCCTATATCGAAATCCCCCACAAAGTAATAGATTAATTCCTCTTCAGGACGCAGATGTGTTCGTAAACGACCTGACTCTTGGAGAATTTCAGCACGAACCAAACTATCAACAAATTCTTGAAAGTCGATGTTTTGGAACTTTGCCGCCGCCAGATTTTCTTCTTTAAGCAGGGATTCCTCAACTGATATATCCGATGCAACACCAGTTAATACTTGGTACTCGGCTGCCAAGTCTCCAATATTTGGATAGGGAATACCCAAACTTACCAGTACGTTGTCATCCGCAAAGCGGTTAATTCCGCGCCCGTCGCGGAAGTGATACCCATCACCTGTTTGTGCAAAAGCTTTACGTTCAATAATACCAACTGACGAACTCAAATACTTGTTGATAATAGTTTCTCTCAGCGCTGCCACTCTCTGTAAAAGCGAATCGCGTCTATCGCGACCCAACACACCCATACCAGTAACATGGATAACAGTCAAATTCTCATAACTTGGGACAAGCTGCTCGATAGCAAGGATATTTTCTACTCCTACTCCTAATTTCAGCGCTAAATAGTGTACATCTAAGGTGCCATCGAGGTAAATATTAAATTTAGCTGCAGTTGCCACTTCCCGGTGGCGATTATCTTCTAAATGTATAGAAAGTATATCTTTATCAAAATTAAACGACCCTCTAATATGTTTTGCCCACACTTTAAGTAGAGGAACCAACCAGTTGAGCAATAATTGGTTGATTTGCTGTTTGGCTTCAGTATAAGCTTGAGCTCTAAGAAGTTTATTTACACGCCGCGATGCTATTTTCTCTGCCTTAGTCCCGGTACTGGTATTTATACTATCTGGAGCTTCTCGCAAGAAAGATAAATCCGGACGTAGGGCAAGTTCAACCTCGGAGATTATATCAGTAATATCTTCTGGTATCTCCCCCAAACAGTAACGAATGGCTGTATCGTTATATCCATAACGAGGAGCTAGTTGCGTGGTGAGTGTAAGCTCCGTTCTGGGAGCCACTGTGTTACGAGTTGGTAGAGTGGTATCACTTGCCCACAATATCTCTTCCTCGTACTCTTCTCCCCAAAGGACAAACCTTAATCTCTCAAATACAGGTTTAAGTTTTGTAAATAGGAATGGCGCAGCTACAGCTAACTCTCCGGCAGTTTGATGAAAATCACTTATACTAACTTCAACTTTTTTGCGCGATCGCATAACTAGTGAAGCTTCATCCCAGAATGTACCACAGTCAGAATATTCATAATCATTTAAGGAAGGTAAACTATCGGGATGAGCACGTACTTCAGAATAGCCAAATACAGAGTGGCGTTCATACCTATAACCAAATCCCATACCCCTCTTACTGCGACAGGCATTATAAAGGTGACAGCTAAGACAAATCGGATTAGAGGAGTTTTCAATATTAGCTATATTTTTCGACCTCAAGGCACGAAAAATGAGAGTACGATGACAATTAGAAGGAAATAACTTACCAACGTAAGTTCCAGTTGGATGCACCAAAAAAGGTTTCCCCATAGGTGTAAGTCTTGCATCGTCATAAGCTAACCCGTTATGACGGGGAGGCAAATCAACAAAGTTCTGTTCGACTGTGAATGTTGTTGGATTGCGATGGTCAGCAGCAAGATACCACAGTTGGCGTAAGTTAAATTCCTCAGCCTTCATACTCCCAGCTGTGTGAGACTTACCCAACCCAGGAGCAGACTTATCTAATATATGTTGCCAATCCTTGGCGACAGCTTCTTTCCAGATAGTAACGCGCTCGTCCCCCTGGTAAATAATCTTGGGACAACCAAGTTGGATATATTCGTCGGGAGTAGGTAACTCGCCAGGGGTATATATAATAGTTGTCGCAGTCTGCTCTTGTCGTTGGTACTGACGCTCCTGGTGTTGGAATCTCCGTTGGGGGCGAATCAACTGTTTGATTTTCCGCAACTGGTATTTTACGTCATCCCAGAAGCTAGAAGGATTTCTCGATAAACCCTCAAATTGTGCCCAGGTAAGCAACTCGTACTTACCAGTATACTCATCCGGGTCAGCACAGGATTTATCAAGTTGTCCCCACCAAGCGACACGCATTGTGTAGCCCAACTTCCGCAATAGGACATACGTGCGGCGGTACTGGCGCATCACGTTTTTGTTGAGAATCGCGCCAGCATCTGCCCAGAGAATCAATGGACAATTATCAATTCCTAATACGGCTTTTGCTTCCAACAAGTAGCGCTTTAAAATTTCAGGCGATGACGCGAAATTACCACCTGCAGCACCAATCACGATTTGCGATCGCAGTTGAGAAATAATCCACGGTTTGAGAAAACCTTCGGCAAGACCAATATGTGGATCTAGAGAAAAACTATCACCAACAGACAATAAATCAGACTGCTGGTCAGTTAAGAGAAAATTATTGATATTACTATTGCCACATCTGTTAGTTACTGGAAAACAATAGGTAAGGGGTAATTCCCCATTAGACAAATGAGAGGTTGGACCGTTAGGGCGCTTTTTCTTTAACCGACTCGACGCCCACCGATACTTCCCCTCGTCTTCACCAGGGTTATCAACGCGCAACTGCCAACTGACAATTTCTGATTTCTCATTCCACACCGGAATAAGATAACCCGAATCAAAGTTGGTCAAACTTCTCCCTGAAATACTTACACCTGCTAGTTGGTGCGATACTTCCCGGTCGAGCTTTTGCCACGAAACCACCGACCGAAACATTCCTGCCTTAATTAGGTCATCAGAGAGTCCCCGTCGGCGCAAGTCATCCCAATGCTCTAGGAATAATGGCAGTTGGGAGAAGATATTTCGGATGTGTTTGTTTCGGTCGGATTCCGATAGTAGGCGAGATAAACGCTCTTTTTCAGCTTTAAGACGTTCAGCTTTAAGGTGTCGCCATCGCGAAATCCACTCGCGGCGCGCTTCGTCACTAACTTCTCCCATATCACGGGTGATGACTCCCCACGTTCCATCTTTGGTTAACCCCCGAAAAATAAACCCAGGAGGAGTAGTGTACCCATCGGTAACTGTCATGCAGAGGAACTTGTTGGGATCGTCTCGCAGTTCTCGACAGCGCCCGCGAGCATCACCACACACAAGACAGGGTTTGGTACGGCTGGTGGAGATAAAATTACTCATACTCTACCACCAAATTGAAAAGCAAAAACAAGTTACATATCTTCATACGAGTTCGACATCCACTAAATTTATGAACTCGTACTGCAATAAGTATTTAGCTGCTAATCTAGTAATTAACGTTAGGTTTGGGATATGTTCTCTGCTAGATTAGCCTTCGCTACCTACGCAGCACGAATATTATCCCCATTTCTATTTGTAGATTCCATTGCTTTTATCTGTTTGCTATAATCCTCCCAAGTTTTTTCAAATACATCAGACTCATACACTCGCAACAGAACCTCCTCTTTATCAGTCAAAATTGGAAGTTTTAACAACTGGGCTAAAGACACCTGAATTGGGAAAACATCACCAAACTTCTGCATCAAGCGAAGTATTCTCTTCCTTTGTTCCGCAGATGGTTCATCTTGCAACTGGGCATCAATCTGTCGCGGACGTAAATTCACAACTTCAAGAGACATATTCACCAAATTTCTAAATCCAAACACAACAAATTCGTTAGTTATACCAATAACACGTCCGACGATTGCCAACTCAGGGCGCAGTCTGTTCTTGAATTGATAGACATGGTCAAGCTTAAAACGCCGAAACGGATTACGTTCACTATTCCGTATCCAAGCAATACCATCCTCAACACTACCTATCTCATCCGCCTCAATCAGGTCTATGACCTGGTTACAAATATCTTGATTACAAACAAACTTGTACGCTGCATCAATGCTCCGATTAAACTCCTTCTCCAACGCAACAGCCGCCTTAAATTTTTCAAATTTTCGTAATTGCAAAATACAATCAAATACTTTTTTACCCTTGTAATAACTACCAACACTTATCTTGAGATTATCTGAAACCTCCTGAATCACCCTTTTACCCTTATTTAATTGATATTTACTGTCATTTAATAAATGATTCAAATTTGAATCATTCGACTGATTCAAACGCCGAGCGTTCTCCCTTTGTCTTTCTTTCGCTAAGGGACGAAGTACACTCTCCCAGTACTGCCCCTCGTGAAACTTTTGGAAGTAAGTCTTCCCACCTTCTCGATGGAGATTAAAGTCAAGCACTAGCTTCAAATCTTCTTCAGGCGAGTTTGATTTAACAAATTCCACCTTCACTAAGCCGATTCCAAGTTTGCAAGCTATTTGGAGCCTACACTTCCCAGCTAAGACAATATTTATACCAGTACGTGTAGAAACCTTTAAAGATTCGAGAATGCCTTGTTCAGAGATACTTTTTTCCAAAGCAGGGCGACTCTCATTTTCACCATATATTTCTATGAGCTTCGGATGAACAACCAATTCTGAAGGAGAAATATATGCAATATCCGGATTATGTATCTCAGACATATTTATACACCGGGTTAGAAACAATTAGAAAAAATTTAAGTCTTTAATAGAGTTGTACGAAAAACAGAAAACACTTAAAAGTGAGACTCTTAACACCTTTCAGGAAAAAGAACATTATTAAAAATGTTAAATTTTATAGATAATAAAAATTACCTACCAGAAAAACCATCAAAGGAATTTTTGAATGTAGAAAAGTCTTACCAACGCATTGAGAGCTAAGGCATTTACCTACAAAAAAAGATGCACGAGCTTAGCTAACTCCTAGGGGTTTAACTTCTCCAGAAGTACTTGTAGAGCATTCACGATCATCAAATACAGCACTCGCTTTTTTCAGATGTTTCTCCCGAATACAACTGGGAAGACATGTAATTTTTAATAGTTCGGGATAAAAACATCTATCTAAGGTAGTATTTGTGAAATAGTGTGTCATCATGATATAATGGTTATACATTGTTAGATTAACAAAGCAAAATCCCGTCCTGTTCTAGTAACAGGAGGACTTGCTTTTTGCTCAAAGTCCTGTTGCAACCAGGGCTTTGAATAAATTTTTAGGAGGTGTGTAAGCTATAAAAGAGTATATCAGGTATCATTCTATTTGGCAAAAATTTAGGGCAAAGAGAGGGTAAATACTGAAATGCTTCATTGAATAAATTTTTGAGAGATATGTACGCTACAAAAAAGTATATCAGGCATCATTCTATTTGGCAAAAATTTAGGGCAAAGAGAGGGTAAATACTGAAATGCCTCATCTTCAAATGTTAAATCCTCTTGAAAAGCAAGTATTAGAGAATATAGCCGCCATCGGCAGCGATGAAATGAGAAAGAGAGCAAACATCCTGCTGGAGCTTCACAGTGGCGAAAATCAGAGAAATATAGTAAAAAAACTGGGCATAGCCAAGCAAACAGTAACGAATTGGAAGAAAAAGTGGACATCAAGTACCATCACTTCAGAAACTTGGGAAGATGCGATCGCAAAGGTGAATGAGGTATTAGGTACAAATGTAGGTAGACCTAAGAAGTGCAAAACTACACAAGAGAGCAAAATCGTAGAAATTAGCGAGTGGAGCAAGAACCGAAAACCCAGTCGTTCAAAGCATCATCATCATGTGCAAGTCGCTGAAGAAGCCATGCGCAGAGGATTGCCAACACTATCGCCAAGAAGCATAGAACGCATTTTAGCAACTCAAACTCAATAAATAACACAAGATTATTGAGTGTCCCTCACAGGAGATTGTGCAAGGGACATGGGTTCTTTTTAGAGAGAAAATAATTACGCGGCTTTTGGCTCGTTGTACCGATGCTCAATGTTAAATACTAAATATCTTTCTGCCGCATCCACATCGTAAGAAGCTATATCAAGCATCATATCTATTATTTTTTCACGTAAATTAGCGTTTTGTGCGCGTTGACGTAGGCTCATAAGCTGCTGGCTCATAAGCTGCTGGGGGGTTGTTAGAGGCGTTTTGTTTTCTAAGTACATAGGTCATTTTTGCCTCTATCCTACTGAGATTATTTCGTTTGTCAAGAGGTTTTTGTTCATTCCCACAATTTAACCCTCCTTGCGATGGCTTATCGAGCGTGGCATTTGTACATAACGCCTGTTTCAAATTTATTGCTCGCTGCGAGCCAATTGACTAATGCGCTTCAGTATACGTAGGACATTATATAATTCGTTTCCTCTATTACGTACATCAAAAATATCTGAAGTGGCATAGCGAGGCGGATTGCCTTTGACGAGTTTAATGAACATAAAACTGCCACCAGATGTAATCATGCCAAAAACTTCCTCCTGTGATTGGGGAGCAGCTAGCATATACGCTAAAATCTGGTCAAGTCCTGCCTCTACAGAATAAGCCACCTGTTTTGACTCAATAACTGTCACCCAGAATTTCTGATTGAGAAGTAAGAAGTCAATTCGTCCTTTAATAATGGAAAGTTTATCAATAGTTTCAATTTCGACAGATTTCTCTAATTTGATGTGAAAAGGAGGTAGATAGAACTTGCCAATGAATAGCAGTGGCGATAAAACAATGGTATTAACCGTGTTTTCTAATAACGGCGGATAATTGCGTAAATTGATATAACCTGCTTTAACTTGGTCTAATAGCTGCTTTTCTTGCTCTGTCAGTTCTGGTAATTCGTCTTGCCACTCACGAAAAAATTCCTCAGAATCAACTAACTGTAATCCGTAAAGTGATATGAGTTTCTCAAGAGTGATATTTTCTGCCTGAAGAGTTTGAACCATAAGTCAATCTAGTTACTAAAGATTTTTTGCAGATGAATTGAGACAATATTTAATAATTGGTAAATTATCAACTACCAATTAATTTTGGTAATTATCTATTGGTAATTACAATTCATTTTAACAAAGTTATGACTTCTCAGGTTGAGACTGCAAATTCCTTTGGATTTATTTCTTCTCTAAATAAGAATTAACTGACAGAATTTTACCCACAATTACCGGGGTTACCAAACTCATGTGCTAATGGACACAAGCTGCAAAAATTCAACAATCTGACTAGAATTAATAGACAAAGTTAGCAAGTAGTCAACTAGCCTTTCTTTCTCACCACGATTCACATAAACAGAATAGCCAGGAATAGAGGCTTTAGAACAGAAAGTACGTAACTTCCTCAAGCTAAATTGCATTAACTTCTGCTTTTCCTGAATAGCATTTACTGTTGGCGTCTCTTGAGAATCAAATAACTTCCTCTCTTGAGTCAATTCATCCATTTGCAGGTTTCTCTCGTCATCTAGTTGAGTATCTTTTTGAAAAGTTAACTGTAGATTTGAAGAAAAATCTTCAGTCGGTTCTTGAATGAGTTCTTCCAAAAAAGATTTGGAAGTCCCTACTACTTCACTAGTAGGAGTATGAAAAAGCCAGCAAATCAATGAAAAAATGACTCCAAACAGGTAAAGATTAAACAGTAGAGCATAAGCAAAGTTAACTAGTTCAGTCATGTCGGTTTCTCCAAATAGTTAATTGGGTAGATTCTGTAGAGATTAGCTACCCAGTAGTGGGGCGAAACCGCCCCGTACTGAGTGCCACATCTACAAATTCCCAACTATCTATGAAGAAGGGAAATTATATTAAGTCAATAAGGTTTTCAGACACTTGAGGTGGAGATATTGGATGGAAAAGATTAGGAGAAATTCTGGGTGGATAAATCTCACGTCTATTACCACGTAAATAGTTAACAAGAGAAACCAAGTCGTAATTATACCGAAGTTCGCGCGGGCAATCACAGTCGTATGGGTCAATTGGTTGACCGTTAAACTTAAAGAAATAGTTAACACCAGTAGAACACTTGTGGACAACTATTCTATTTCTATCCACGCGCACATCGGCACCATACAAACCTTTATTCAGTTCCCTAATTTTATCTAGGTGACTGTAATCCTCATGAACTATTTCTCGGTATTTAAAATGATTGACATACCGGCGCAAATGAGCATCTGAACCTAATTCATTGGACTTTGGATAAAAAGCTGTGTT
>NZ_QMEA01000200.1 GCF_012912105.1 Brasilonema sp. UFV-L1 | reverse complement strand
CCCTTGAGATACACTGCATACGCCTTTTGTCAATCAGGGAAGTTCAGTTTAAGCATCCCGTTTTAGGACGCAAATGTACTTACCAAGAAGCGTTTGAACTGCAAGCCCGGTTACTCGCGAAATACTTAATGGGCGAAATCGAGAAATATCCACCGTTGGTTTTGAAGTAAGCACTGGAGTCATCAGTTATCAGTTATCAGTTACCAGTTATTACTGTTCATTGTTCACTGTTCAGCGATTTGGTGAATTTGCCTATGAATGTTGTTGTGTCCTACGATATCTCTGAAGATAAGCGCCGTACAAAGATTCACAAAGTCCTCAAATCATATGGGCAGTGGGTGCAGTATAGTGTATTTGAGTGCCAGCTAACTGATACTCAATATGCAAAATTGCGATCGCGCTTGCATAAACTCATCAAGCCTGATACTGATAGTATCAAATTTTATTTTCTGTGCGCCTGCTGTTTTGGTAAAGTCGAACGTATCGGCGGCGAACCACCTCGCGATGACACGATTTTCTTTGCCGAATGCGCGGATGGGTAGGTGTTGGAAAAGAGGTTTTTAAAAAAATGGCTGAACTTCTGACAGTACAAGGCTTTACAGGAATATTAGCTCAAAAGCCATCCGCGCTCCTTGTCTAGACTGAATTTCAGCCATTCACCTGTCAATCAATTTACTTTTTTCTATGCTATCATTAGTTCATTCGCGATTTAGAACCTTGAAAACTTTATACGGGGCACTTCTCTGGCTTTCGCAGTTGAAATTTCTCTTTCTCCCTATTAGGGATTGAAACAATATATAAGAGTAACACAAGGAGAGAAAACGATGGTTGAAATTTCTCTTTCTCCCTATTAGGGATTGAAACCTCTTCTTTTTGAAAGAAACCTAATTGAAATCCATTTCGTTGAAATTTCTCTTTCTCCCTATTAGGGATTGAAACGTCTCATGATAATCTTGTACAAATTAGTTGGATAAGGAGTGTTGAAATTTCTCTTTCTCCCTATTAGGGATTGAAACTTCATTGGCGACTTACGCTTTGATGGCATTCGCATAATTGGTTGAAATTTCTCTTTCTCCCTATTAGGGATTGAAACGCGCAAGGCTCATCGAAACCGACAGCTAACACAAGTTGAAATTTCTCTTTCTCCCTATTAGGGATTGAAACTGGCGGATTTCCTGGTGTGCAATGGCGACGACGGGTTGAAATTTCTCTTTCTCCCTATTAGGGATTGAAACGAGATACTTTCCAGAACCCGTTGAAATCCTTTAAAGTTGAAATTTCTCTTTCTCCCTATTAGGGATTGAAACCAAGTTCAATGCCAATTGATAAGTGTTTTTCATTTGTTGAAATTTCTCTTTCTCCCTATTAGGGATTGAAACAATAATTTCTTGAGGTACAGATACTGAAGACATAGGAGTTGAAATTTCTCTTTCTCCCTATTAGGGATTGAAACTGTTCCAACTGGAGTATCTTCTGCTGGTGCTGTGTTGAAATTTCTCTTTCTCCCTATTAGGGATTGAAACTTAGAGTCTTTAATCTCAGTTCTCAAAGTTGCAATAGGTTGAAATTTCTCTTTCTCCCTATTAGGGATTGAAACGTGCGATCGTCTTTATATCATTCTGATTTACCGTTGAAATTTCTCTTTCTCCCTATTAGGGATTGAAACTCCTTCCTTGTGGATTACTCGATAATCCCCTAATGGCAATGTTGAAATTTCTCTTTCTCCCTATTAGGGATTGAAACTCCTGAGTATGCCGCAGCAACAAAGAAAGAAATAATTCGTTGAAATTTCTCTTTCTCCCTATTAGGGATTGAAACAAGCAATTCTTGCGCTGATCCTTGCGGTTTGGTGGGTTGAAATTTCTCTTTCTCCCTATTAGGGATTGAAACTCAGATTTGTGCAATTCTTCTACTGATTTTTCCGGAAGTTGAAATTTCTCTTTCTCCCTATTAGGGATTGAAACTATAGAGTAGTGTTCTAGAAGTGAAAGTCTTACGGTAGTTGAAATTTCTCTTTCTCCCTATTAGGGATTGAAACGCGAAAGTCTTCTATTGCAGTCTGTGGCAAATAGTAGTTGAAATTTCTCTTTCTCCCTATTAGGGATTGAAACGAGAAAATCTGGAAGTCGATGGAATTTGAATGAGGAGGGTTGAAATTTCTCTTTCTCCCTATTAGGGATTGAAACATCGGAGGAGCAATTAGAACTTCACGAGAGAGAAGTTGAAATTTCTCTTTCTCCCTATTAGGGATTGAAACTCTGAAGATTTGTTTCTTCAAAGGAAAAGAGACAAGCTTGTTGAAATTTCTCTTTCTCCCTATTAGGGATTGAAACCCTCCATAGTTGCACCCCTCACCTCGATAAATCAACCGTTGAAATTTCTCTTTCTCCCTATTAGGGATTGAAACCTAATATTGATCCTCCAGATATCGTTGCGGGTGTGGGGTTGAAATTTCTCTTTCTCCCTATTAGGGATTGAAACCTTCAAGTTGATAATGCCATCTGCAACAGTCCCGAGTTGAAATTTCTCTTTCTCCCTATTAGGGATTGAAACCAATTAATCCATGAGCAAAAGTAGTATTTGCACCGTTGAAATTTCTCTTTCTCCCTATTAGGGATTGAAACAGCCGTTCTTGTATCGCTTTCGACTGGGATAGGTTGAAATTTCTCTTTCTCCCTATTAGGGATTGAAACACCAATCCAAGTACCACCCACTGCAAACTTGGCTTGATGTTGAAATTTCTCTTTCTCCCTATTAGGGATTGAAACGTTAATGGCAAGCGCAAAGATATGATTCATCAGTGGTTGAAATTTCTCTTTCTCCCTATTAGGGATTGAAACTCAAATTAATCGTCCCATCGACTGTTTAGAGGGAAAGTTGAAATTTCTCTTTCTCCCTATTAGGGATTGAAACTTGTGAACGTTCCATCAACTTTTTAATAGCCTCAGGTTGAAATTTCTCTTTCTCCCTATTAGGGATTGAAACTGATGAATTTCTAATCCATACTTCCTCATTGTTGGTTGAAATTTCTCTTTCTCCCTATTAGGGATTGAAACAAGAGATGTGGTATTTACTTTTCTCTATGCTTGAGGGTTGAAATTTCTCTTTCTCCCTATTAGGGATTGAAACTTTCTATTGGAGTTTGATAGGCATTCAAGTAGGTTGAAATTTCTCTTTCTCCCTATTAGGGATTGAAACCGCATTTTGGCAAATGTTTGCTGCGGACAATCCCTGGTTGAAATTTCTCTTTCTCCCTATTAGGGATTGAAACGCTTTTCATTACTTTTTATTTATTTTTTTTACGTAGGCGTTGAAATTTCTCTTTCTCCCTATTAGGGATTGAAACTTGTGCAGTGCGATCATTGTTCGAGTGGAGCAATGTTGTTGAAATTTCTCTTTCTCCCTATTAGGGATTGAAACACGGTGTCTAGAACGAATACAAAATTAGACATTTTGTCGTTGAAATTTCTCTTTCTCCCTATTAGGGATTGAAACAAGATAAAATGTGCGTACCTGTTCGCAGAGTTCTGATGTTGAAATTTCTCTTTCTCCCTATTAGGGATTGAAACTATCAGAATTTGTAGATACGTACCAATCTCTGACCGTTGAAATTTCTCTTTCTCCCTATTAGGGATTGAAACATAAGTTCTACCTCCCTCTCAGTGAACACTATTTGGTTGAAATTTCTCTTTCTCCCTATTAGGGATTGAAACTTATTCCACTTTTTAAAAGTTCTATCGTTCTCGGTTGAAATTTCTCTTTCTCCCTATTAGGGATTGAAACTTCAGTTATTCCAACCAGTGCTCCAAAATGGGGTTGAAATTTCTCTTTCTCCCTATTAGGGATTGAAACGTGACGATCTCGCAACTGCCGTGCGAAAAGCGGTCGGTTGAAATTTCTCTTTCTCCCTATTAGGGATTGAAACGGAATAAGCTGAACTACAGCGTCTTTTACCTGAGATGTTGAAATTTCTCTTTCTCCCTATTAGGGATTGAAACTGGAATTGCCCTTGCACTGGGGGCTGGCTTAGCAACAGCGATCGCGTTGAAATTTCTCTTTCTCCCTATTAGGGATTGAAACTGCCAGCCCTGGAAACTTTCAACCAAGTGAAGATGTTGTTGAAATTTCTCTTTCTCCCTATTAGGGATTGAAACCAAACTTTCTCGCCCTTATCATTAAGGTGCGACGTTGAAATTTCTCTTTCTCCCTATTAGGGATTGAAACAGATTCGACACAGTATTTGTTGCAGTTACTGTCGTTGAAATTTCTCTTTCTCCCTATTAGGGATTGAAACTTGCCTGTTTCTTGCTATAGCGCCCTTCTGTGCTTGTTGAAATTTCTCTTTCTCCCTATTAGGGATTGAAACAGAAATGGTAAAATTCCGGAGCTATGACCGAACGAGTTGAAATTTCTCTTTCTCCCTATTAGGGATTGAAACGCGGTTGTTGGAGGGTGCGATCGCCATTTCTAAGGGTTGAAATTTCTCTTTCTCCCTATTAGGGATTGAAACCGAAGTATTGAAGCAGAAGAAAGCGATACTTGTTCTGTTGAAATTTCTCTTTCTCCCTATTAGGGATTGAAACCACGTTTCTGGAGAACCCAGAGGAAGAACTTACCCTGTAGTTGAAATTTCTCTTTCTCCCTATTAGGGATTGAAACTTCAGGTTCAAGCTCGCAACTGGATAAGCAAGCGGTTGAAATTTCTCTTTCTCCCTATTAGGGATTGAAACAGCGCAAATAATTGATAGGCGATCGCCATCAAAATGTTGAAATTTATCTTACTCCCTTCGGTTGTGTAAGATTACTTACAGCACATTGCAAGTAAATGAAGTACAGTACTGAGGTCTAAAAGGCAGACAGAAAGACCTTTTTGCTTCTGACTCCTGACTCCTGAATTCTGCTGTATCAAACGAAGTGTCTTTTCTCTGCGTTCTGAAGCGCCTCTGCGGTTAAAAAATACAGCACATTGCAAGTCAATGAAGTACAACGCTGTTGTTTAAAAGCCAGACTCTAAGCCTTTTTTACTTCTGACTTCTGACTTCTGCTATAGGTATTCTTCCGGCGGGAAGAGAGTAACTCACAGAAAATTTCAACATTTTCCGAAATAGACAGACTAAAGATTGTAGTCGTCGTTAGAACAAGTACAAACAATCATAAACCTAACATGTTGAACTTCAAAAAGTATACTGCATTGCTTGCTTTGTTACCAATATTTCTTACCATTTGGACTCAAGCAGCTCATGCTGAAAGTTTAAAAACCAAAAATTTTCAGGTCACGATTACGAGGAATTGTGCTGAAGGGAATGTAACTTGCGACAATGTTACATACGTTGGAAAGAATTTAAAAACAGGTCAATCGATTCGTTTGAACGGCAAAACAATACACGCAACCGGTGCGAATGGTGTCACACCAGGTCGATTTCTTGGTTACCAGTTTCGCAATAACGAATATCTTTATCGAGTGACAGCAGAAGGTATTTTGCAAGTTTATCAAGGCAGAAGACTCATACTTGAAGAACAAGGAGTTTTTAATTAACAAATTCTGCAAAACTCTAACCCACAGCATATTCTGTAAACTGTCGCATAAACGGTGACTGAAATCCCAGCACAATATCTTCCTTTGGAACTCCCAGTGCAACTAAATCTGCTGCAATATCATCCTCTGTGCCATTCCACTGAAGCCAAATCTTTCCATTTTTAATGTCAATGTGGATGATACAACTATGCACCCAATTCTGTCCTTCCCAGCCTACATGGACGATTTGGTAATGATCACGCTCAGTATCAAAAATCGTTTCAACTGTAATATCTCCGTAAGCAGGTTTTTGCTTGCCATACTCTGCAAGCATTTGTTGTACAAGCTGCCGATATCGCGCTAGTTTTTCCATTCGACAATTACCTCACGTTCTACATCATAAACAATTATTTTGACTTGATTCTCCTCAACCATTGCTTTCGGAAAATCAAGTTGAAAAAATGTTTTGTAAGTTGTCATAGGCACTGCTAAGTATAGAATACGCTCTGGCTCTCGTCGTCGCAGTGCGCCTCTATAATTAATAAATTGCCCTAATGCTGTGTGGAATTCCGAGATTGCAGAGGACTTCTCCAAAAAGCTTTTGACTTCGACAGCAATTTTCTTGCCTTCCCGTTCTGCAGCAATTAGCTTTTGGGCTGCCAAATCAATCGACCTTGGGTTGAGTATTTTGGAAAAGTATTTGGCGTGGTCACAGTCGCTGTGCCGCCTCACTACACCAGTCAAAGTTGTTCCAAATGCGGGAAGGTTGTTAAGAAAACTCTTAGCACTAGGACGCATACTTGTCACCATTGCGGACACGTCCAACACCGAGACCATAATGCTGCACAAAACATATTAGAAAAGGCATTGCGTACCGTGGGTCACACGGGAAGTCACGCCTCTGGAGAGACTGACCAATACTTGGGTGATGCAAATCCTCCAAGCAAGTCAACTCGTGGAAAGAGGAAACTCAAAGAGCAATCTTTGGAATCCCCCGCTATACCTGGTACTCCAGGTTAGCGGTGGGAGGATGTCAATCCTCGTATCCTCTGGAGAGAGTGAAAAATTTGGACGCTTGGATATGATTCCATAAAGTGCGATTCTTTTAATCCATAGACTAATATTTTTGTCAATGTTTTTTGTAAATTTTTAGTAATTTTTAGATCCGTTAGCCCTGCTTACTATTACGGATTGAAACTCCACAACGATACAGTTGATAAGGAACACCAATCCGATAATGCTGCAAGGAATCTATAGTGCAAGTCATTTGTTGAGAAAGTGTTATCTGCTGTGGATAATCTCGGCGTTTTCTACCTGGACCAACAAGCCATAAGTTAAGATGAGTTGCAGCGAGTGAAGGAAGTTGGGAAAGTTTTTGCAAGACAGGAGCAAAATCTGGTGATTGCTTGAAGAAAGCAACATTAGAGAAGGAGTACGAGGAAGAAATTCCTTGCTCTCCTACTTCTCTCAGTGGTTCCAATGCTAAAGCGAAACTTAATCCTAATGCCACATCTTGGTAATCTCTGTATCCTACTACCATGAGAAGAGGGATAGAAGGATTTTGATTCATATTTTGTGCGACTTGCTCAGGCTCAAATGGTTTTTGAAAAACTAAGTTAGAAACAAGAAGAAGACAACTGAATATACCGACGAGGAAAATAATCAGAAATGAAGACTGAAGATTGAAGATGGAGTTTTTGATTTCTTTCTTCTTGCTTTTTTGAGCAAAAGTCGCAGCGATGAGGGCACAAAAGCTAGGATAATAAACAAAATGATAGCGAGGAACAGAAGTAATATCTTTACCTAGTAAATAAGCGATCGCAAAGAATTCTAATAAAACGCAAACAGAGAAACTTAAAAGAGTGAATGTTGCTATATGTGTTGACTTCGCATACCATAGCTCTCTAAAACCTTTGACAACTTGCCAACTCACCCAAATACCAAACAAAAACATTAACAATCCAAATATGACTGCAATTGCAATTGGCTGCTTTTCTACAGGAAGAGAAATTAGCATGAGCAACCAGCTAATCAGAGTTTGATAGATTGGAGAAATGTTTTGTGGAGAGGTTAGCCAGGAGGTTTCAGAACGGTTATAGTCATGCAAGATAACTGGTAACCAAGGCAGAAAGCTAATTCCAACAATACTTATACAGACAATAATTGCTAGCCAAATTTGGCGTTTGTTCAGGATGTTTGCTCTTTGCCAGCACATCAACATTAGTAATGCCAGTATTTGGGCAATGAAGGCAAGAATACAAAAGTAATGAACATAAAAACTTATACTATTAATGATTGCCCATCCCAGCACAACCCACAATCTTACTTTTTGCTGCTTTTCAATATCCTTGACAATTTGCACTAGCCCGAGTATGGCTAAAGTGATCACAAGCATGGGTAACGTGTAATGTCTTGCTTCTTGGGAAAGGTAAACAGCTAGCGGAGACACAGCCATAAAAGCTGCTGCTATCATCCCCGCAGATGGAAAGAAAGCAATACGATTGAGATAGTAAATTGCGACAATTTCAGCGACACCAAAAAATGCTGCAGGCGATCGCACTTTCGTAACCCACTCACTTCCTAAAGGACTTAACCACTTCAACCAACTGTACATCCCACAAAAAAACAGCGGCGGATGAGTAGACTGCGTGACAATTTTCTTAGCAATTTGAGCACAACTGACTCCTGGTTGGAGAGTAAAAATCTCTGGTACACGTTCTAGCGGTAACACCACATCCAAAGGTAAATCATTGTAGCTTTTACCCAAGCTGAAAATCGCAGTAATCACCTCATCCATCCACAGAGGTTTGAGATCCAAATTCCAAAAGCGTAAAATTGCACCGAGTGCGATCGCCCCAACCAAAGCGAGATAACGTAGAGAAAATTTACGATTAGCCATTCTTTTCATTGGTTAGTCGTAAGTAAAACAACAGTTAACGAACAACCATCAACTAATAATTCTCGATCCAAAATTGTAACCACCCAAAATGTGTGCTGAGCTACGCGGATAATGTGTCTATCCTGCGATTCAAAATCTAAAATCTAATTAGGGAAAACCAAAAAATAAATTATCCCATAGTTGTAGGGTGCGTTACGGCGGTTCACCTAACGCACCCTACAAGTTGGATATTTTTTTATTGGAAGTCCTTGAAATAAGACGTTCATGTTAAAAATCTGTGCCTAAAAAATCGAAATCTATAGAAGTATCTCCATTACCTGTGTCTTCCCCACAAGAGACGGGTATAGCAAATATCCGTAATACCCTCCGTCAAGGACAGCTGCACATGGCTGACTGGAAATCCGGTTCACTTGCGGTGTCAGCTGTTCCCGGTGCAGGTAAATCTACAGGAATGGCTGCTGCTGCTGCTATGGCGATCGCCCTTCAATATGAAGAATCTGCCCAATTACGTCGAAAAACCCGTCGTCAACTCATTGTTGTCACCTTTACTCGCTCGGCTGCTGCTAATATTAAAGTCAAAATCCGCGAATATCTCAAGCAATTATCTTTACCTCAAACTGGCTTTGTTGTCAATACGCTACATGGTCTTGCTTTAAACATAGCCAGCCGCTATCCTGATTTGTCAGGTTTAGAATTAGAAAATGCAACTTTAATTACTCCAAATCAAAGTCACCGATTCATTCGGACAGCTGTAGAGCAATGGATTGTCAATCATAATGCTCTTTATTTTCGGTTACTCAATGGTATTCAATTTGATGGAGAAGAAACAGAAAGACTGCGACGACAGTCAGTATTACGAACAGAAGTCTTACCAGAACTAGCAACTACAGTCATTCATGAGGCAAAAAGTTCTGGCTTATTACCAGAAGATTTGCGTGAATTAAGTCAACAAACCACAGACGAGTATGAAATCTTAAGGATCGCGGCTGGGTTGTACGAACAATATCAAAATTTAATGCAATCGCGTGAGTTCATCGACTACGACGACATGATATTAGCTGCCCTGCGCGTATTAGAAAACGAAAACGCCCGAAAAATCGAGCAAAATCAAGTTTTTGCCGTTTTTGAAGACGAAGCACAAGATTCTAGTCCTTTGCAAACAAAGCTATTAACAATTCTCGGCACCGACGTCAACAACTCTAACGAACCACCAAATCTTATTCGCGTTGGTGATCCAAACCAAGCTATTAACTCAACCTTCACCCCAGCCGATCCAATTTATTTTCGGCAATTCTGCAAAGAGTGCGACGCCCAGCAACGATTAGTCACAATGGATCAAGCAGGTCGTAGTACTAAAATTATCATCGATGCCGCCAACTTTGTTTTAGAGTGGGTGAATAGTCTTTATTTCAAAACAGAACAAAACAACTCAATTCAAAATTTAGAATTTCTCCCCATCTCCCCATTGCCC
>NZ_QMEA01000001.1 GCF_012912105.1 Brasilonema sp. UFV-L1 | reverse complement strand
CAGGTTGTTGAGGCTAGTTGCGACATCGGGATGTTCATCTCCCAGTAGGCGTCGCCTGAGTTCCAAAGCTTGTTTGTACAGAGGTTCAGCTTCAGTGTATCTTCCTTGGGAATCGTAGAGTAACGCCAGGTTGTTGAGGCTAGTTGCGACAGAGGGATGTTCATCTCCCAGCAGGCGACGCGTTAGTTCCAAAGCTTGTTGCAACAAAGGTTCAGCTTCTGCGTATCTTCCTTGGGATTCGTAGAGATTCGCCAAGTTGTTGAGGCTAGCGGCGACATGGGGATGTTCCTCTCCCAGCAGGCGACGCGTTAGTTCCAAAGCTTGTTTGTACAAAGGTTCAGCATCTGCGTATCTTCCTTGGGACTTGTAGAGGTACGCCAGGTTGTTGAGGCTAGCGGCGACAGAGGGATGTTCATCTCCCAGCAGGCGACGCGTTAGTTCCAATGCTTGTTGCAACAAAGGTTCAGCTTCTGCGTATCTTCCTTGGGACTTGTAGAGTAACGCCAGGCTGTTGAGGCTAGTTGCGACATTGGGATGTTCCTCTCCCAGCAGGCGACGCGTTAGTTCCAAAGCTTGTTGGTACAACGGTTCGGCTTCTGCGTATCTTCCTTGGGAGTAGTAGAGTAACGCCAGGTTGTTGAGGCTAGTTGCGACAGAGGGATGTTCATCTCCCAGCAGGCGACGCGTTAGTTCCAAAGCTTGTTGCAACAAAGGTTCAGCTTCAGTGTATCTTCCTTGGGAAGAGTAGAGTAACGCCAGGTTGTTGAGGCTAGTTGCGACAGAGGGATGTTCCTCTCCCAGCAGGCGACGCGTTAGTTCCAATGCTTGTTGGTACAAAGGTTCGGCTTCTGCGTATCTTCCTTGGGAGTAGTAGAGTCCCGCCAGGTTGTTGAGGCTTTGTGCGATATCAGGATGTTCATCTCCCAGTACGCGTCGCGTTAGTTCCAATGCTTGTTGGTGCAGTGGTTCGGCTTCTGGGTATCTTCCTTGGGAAAAGTAGAGTTGTGCCAGGTTGTTGAGGCTAGTTGCGACTAGGGGATGTTCATCTCTCAGGCGTTTTTTAGTAACTTCTAGACATAGCTTATACCAAGGTTCTGCTTGATCATACAATCCCTGGCTTTCATAAAATCGAGCATTACCGACGAAAGCCCAGGGTAAATCCTCATCGCTGACATATTCAATAAGATTGTTGGCGACTTCTGCTAAATGAGGTATTGCGGGAGAGATGGCGGTAATTTGTTCACGGGTGGCGTCTTGAGGAATCTTCTTAGCAACTTCTTCTATCATTGCTTTGGCAAAAGCATATTTAAGATTTCCCCAAGTTGCAAGAATTGCTGGAGTTTCAAGATTCGCTTGAAAAAATTCCCGCAGCAGTGGATGCAATTGATAAATTCCCTTTTCTTTACGCTGTAACAAATGCAAATTCAGCAGCTTATCATCCCGACTTTCTTCTAACTCTTCTGCATCTACATCGGGTAAGCAAAATTCTACCAACTCCCAAGGTATCGGTGCTGGGGCAAATAAACTCAGTAAACACGCCAGTTGCTTATCCGTGTTGTTTAATTCCTGCCAACTCAACTCAAAGGCAGCTTGTACACCCAGTTGTGCTGTCATGTCGTCTTCTGAGTTCACAAGGGCTGGTTGTTCTAGTCGTTTTTTCTCCAACCTCTGCAACATTTCTTTTAGGGATAAATCTTCTTTGCGTGCTAGATATCGCCCGACTAATTCTAACCCCAAAGGTAAATATCCAAGCCATTCACACAGAGACGTTGCATGCAACGTCTCTACATTAACCCGTTCTGCACCAATGAGTGTTCGTAATAACTCCAGCGCCGCATCTGGTTGCAGCACACCTAAAGATAATTTTGGAATTTGCCCAAAGTGTCCTCTTGTTGTCATCAACACCTTAAACCGGGAAGATGACGGCGGGAGATACGGTTTAACTTCTTTGTATTTCGCCACATCATCTAAAATGAGCAGTACTTCACCTTCACGCCAGTGTCGCCAGCAGTATGCGAGTTGCGCGTGTAAATCAAAATCCGGCGATATTTCTGGTGGGTTTAAGTTAAGGTGAGTACGCGCAAACTGCACCAATTGTAATCCCACATCCGCAGCTTTCGGGAGTAACCAGCAAATTCCACCTTGGTAGGTTTCGCGGTGAGTGTTTGCATATTGCAGCGCCAGTTCGGTTTTTCCCACTCCACCCATACCAGCAATGGCGGCTATTGCCACGCGATCGCTTTTCTGCAAGAGTTGATGTAGCTGTTGCAGTTCTTTTTCACGCCCGACAAACTTCGTCGCCCCACTCAGGGGCAAATTCTGCGGTATTCCTGTAGGGGGATTTAACTTTGCCCGTTCCCATTCGGACGACTGCAGTCAAGAATTGGGATTATTGTAGTTAATGGTAACGCTATGACCACTGCCGCCTTGAAAAGTGGGAGCATTCGCATCATTAGACTGAAAAGCTTCGCCACCGTAAACATTTTGGACATTCCGCCCTTCAATCTTACCAATATTAATTTCCTGGTTAATTTCCTGAGCAAGCTGTTGAATATCTTGAGCAAATTTCTGGTCTGTGTCCATTGCTACCTGCAAATAAGCAGCAATCAAATCAACCTCTGCCTTTGAGCCTTCTTTCTGGGCTTTTGCTAGCGTCTCCTCTAATTTCCGATGACCCTTGAACCTCTGCCAAATTTTCTCGCGCAGATTGTTTAATTTATTTAATACGCTTGCCGTCAGTGTTTCTGCGGTTTTTTCGATAACTTTGCTAAATGCTAGAGTGGCGATCGCAGCGGCTGTGAGTGTTGCAGGTTCCATAAACTAGCCCAGAATGCGAGATGACATTTGCTTATATCTACCACTTTATCCTGGAAAATTTCGGAAAATGACTAAACTGAGATCTTGCGCCATTCTCAAAACCCTATGGCTGACGCCACGCCTTACGGCTATCGGGTGGGCACTGTCCACAATGTAAAAATAAGGGTTTGAGGAAAGTTAGGCAGTGCCCACCCTACAAAAATTGCTAGGGTGTGGGCGCATTTGCTATATAAAAGCATTACTCTTGAAGAAGTGGCAAAACAGTAATCAACTCAGAAAATCTAGCAAAATCTCCTGTGTTATGAGTTAACAGTTGAGGAATACCGTAAACTAACATCGTGGCGACAATATTCGCATCATGCACCTGCTTGCCACCGCTAGAAATTTCTTCCATTAGCGTCAACAATCTTTCAGTTACCTGAGAACCATCTTCAGCCACTTGAAAGCGGCTTTGGAAATAGCGAATATCCTGAATCACTATTGTAATGGGTAGTAGAGCGGTAAATTTTTGAGGACGGGTGAGGGTTGCCAAATATTCACGCAAAACTTGTCGGCTAATCCACAATTCAACCCCCGCATCATAAAAACCTTGTATAGCCTCTACAGCAGCTTGGTAAAACGGAGATTGAATTTGACTAGCATATAGTTCCGTTTTACATAGTCAAATATAGACAGACTACTACACACGGCTTTAAGCAACTCTACTTTTAGCATTTACACGCTTGAATGGTAGAGTTATTCGCCGTGGGATGTACTACCAGACACCCCCTATCCCTCCACAATTAGTTAATTGATTTGGGATTACTTTTAGTTTTAGATTAAGGTCTGCTTAATCTTTTTTGAGGTAGTTCAATTAGAACGCTCAGTATTTAGAGTAGCATTTTTCTGTAAATATAAGGCTATATTAGACTAGATTTTTAGTAAAGTTTTATCATACCAATATATTCGTGTCTAGAAAAACAGGATTACCGTCCCCAATCATCATACATATCCTCACGTCTTAGAGAAAGATTTTCAGGCCAAGGACCACAATTATGTACAGGAAAATCTAGCGGAGGACGCTTTTCCTTTGTCTGTGATTTCTCTACCAAAAGTTGTTCATCAATCATCACCACAACTCTATGTTCACCTGCTGGGATATCAGGTGGTAACTGTACTGTAATTTTGCCATCTGCTGTAACGGTGGCAATTGTTTCGATAGTCTTCATATTATTCCTTTTTTTTATCAGGGCTATTTTATTCTATGCACGATCACTTTGTTTATCTGAGATCTAGTTTGTAGGTTGGGTTTCACTGTTCCACATTTAATTTGCATATTTTGGTCTGTTAAAAAGCTCAATTCCTGAGGCAGCGCGTTGGAGAGCCAGTACTGCAGGAGGGGAGCCAGTGCGTTGCGGGGGTTCCCCCCGTTGAAGCACCTGGCGTTCTCCCTCCGTAGGTATCTGGCGTCCGGGTTCCCCGGCTTGTAGACGCCCGGAGGGCGGCTTCCCGCAGGGTAGCGTCTGCCGTCTCCCCAATACTCGCTACGCTCTCTACCCTATCAGCCCTAACATGCAAACTAATTGCACCCTGCCCTGTCAGACATCCCTCTCCTTAGCAAGGAGAGGGAACGATTTTAGCTACGCTAAAAGCGAGGGTGAGGTTTTCCAGATGTGACAGCTAGCTATTTTCTTCAGGAAAGACGATGTTCCGATTCAGAAATATTTTGAAGCCTCAAAGGTAAAGGCAATCCTGTTGCTTCAATAATTTCCTTAGATGGTGCTTCCCGTGTAGGACTTTTCAAGTATTGCCCATTATTGATAGGAGGCACAACTTTCATCTTATGTGAAGTGCTGTAGTAGCGGTGAGTTTGTTGAAGTTGTGGCAGTTCTTGAATGCTTTGATTAGAAATTTTCTTACGCAATTTAATAATCGCATCAATGACTGCTTCTGGTCGAGGAGGACATCCTGGTATATAGACATCAACTGGAATTAACTTATCCACACCGCGCACAGCACTAGGAGAATCTGTGCAGAACATCCCACCAGTAATTGTACATGCTCCCATTGCGATGACATATTTCGGTTCAGCCATCTGTTCATAAAGTCGCACCAAATTAGGCGCATACTTCATGGTGATTGTACCTGCTGTAATCAATAAGTCTGCTTGTCGAGGAGTCGCACGAGGAATCATCCCATATCGTTCCATATCAAAGCGAGATGCATAAGCAGCCATAAACTCCATGAAACAGCAGGCTGTACCGAACATCATCGGATACAAACTGGACATTTTTGCCCAGTTATACAAGTCATCTAAAGTTGTAAGAATAACGTTTTCAGACAGTTGTTGCGTGACTTCCGGACGTTCAATTGGATTAATAACAGAGTTAGTCATGGGTTAAATCCCCCCATAATTCTGAAGATTGTTTGACAAAATGCATTGTTCATGCATCAATAAAGCACTTGGAGAGCAGATTTTCTTTTCGAGGAAGCCCTTACAAGCTTTTCTTTATCACGAATAAACTACACCATCGCTGACGAGAATTTCTGATGGCGTTTTATGGGAACTTTGGCTCCCTCTGATAATTAATTATTGATTAGGATTTACCCACCATCTGCTAGAAACCGCGTTTCTTCGTTCGTATTTGGTTGTGAAACAGACGATTTTTGCTATTAACCGGGTAACTTTTGCCTAAGTTCCGTTGATAACTGATAACTGATAACTGATTCTTGACACAAGAGGGAAATAATAGGAATATAAGCGCCGATCAAGTCAATAGTAAGCTGCTTGTTCATCAAAGGATCAGAGGTTAAAGACGAATGGGGCGATACGAAAGACGACCAGATAACCCGCGAGGAAAAGGCGATCCGTATGAGACAGCAGAAACTGCCTTGCGGGCTGTCACAGAGGAATTGCAAATTCTTCAACGGAATTTGCTCAAGTCGTTACAGGAAGATACGAAGCGACTGCAAACAGAAAAAGACCGCTTAACTCAAGATATCACACGACTGCAACAGGAAAAAGAAAATCTACAACACGGGTACCAAATTAATGAGCAGCAAGCGTTGATTCGCCAGTTGTCACAAGTCTTGGCTAATCATATATCTTCGCAGCTGCAATCTTCTTTGGAAACGCTAACCACTCAAGCTGTGGAGCGTGTTTCCCAACCAGTGGGAAGTTCTGAATCTACTGAAACCACAAATAGCTCAGCAAGTCAAGTCAATGAGTATGCTGAAAAACTGCTTGGTTCTTTGGATGACTCCCTGACTATCACCTTTAACTCACTGCAACAAGAACTGAAAAACTATCAAAGCAGTTTTTCTCAACAGTTATCCCGAATGACAGTTCAGCAAAGGGAAGGCGAAACCATTTTAATAGAGTTAGTCAATAGTCTGCGTAGAGAACTGCAAGAAGCAACAACAAAAAGAGCAACAGGAAATTTACCGTCTGTCATAGCACAAGTTTCCCCTGCGGATGTGGAAGAGACTTCAGAACAACAACAGCCAACTTTGGGAGGAATGCCAACTAAGTTGCAAACAGATATTCCTCCAGAAATAACGGTTTTACCCAACAATCCACCACAGGAAGAACCACCTGCTTGGAATTCTCTTTTCCAGAATACAGTCTCGCCAAACGAAATCACCCAGTCTCCTGCCGTACCAGAACCAACTTCTGTACCAGAACCAACTTCTGTACCAGAACCAATTTCCGTACTACAACCAACGCCCGCCATCTCACAGACAGAAACGTCTTCTCCACCACAGCCAAATGTCACACCAAAGCAAGCCTTAGCAAGTCAGAAGACGGGAATTTCTTCGTTACAAATTACGGGAATGACTTTGCTTGTATTGTCTACAGTGGCGTCAGCGCTGTACAACGTAGTTATCAAAGTCATTTTTCTTCCTGGTTCACAAATTTTCGGTGTGTTTGATGCACAGCGCCTGATTTCACCAACTTTGGGTAGTTCGCTATTCATTTTAATGCTCAGGATGCTAATTGTTGTACCGCTGATGCTGCTTTTAGCTCCGATACTACATTCACGAGTCTGGCAAGACTTGCAATACCTGAGTTACTCAGTTCGAGGAAATAACAGTAATCCGACGGCAAAACAGGTATTGACACTGTCAATTGTGAGTGGATGCTTTTTGTTTCTCTCTCAGATTCTCATTTACCTTGCTATCGGTCAAGTTCCAACTGGGATGGCGATCGCACTTTTCTTTATCTATCCAATTATCAATGGATTTTTGTCGTGGTTTTTGTTTCGCGATCGCCTAACTTTATTCAGTCTTGGCGCGACAGCTGTGATTGGAACAGGTGAATTGTTAGTTTTAGCAACTTCTAACAGCACTGTCATCGGTGATCTTCGTATGGGGAGCATTGCAGCACTTGCTTCTGGCATTGCTTTTGCTTTCTACCTGTTAGTTTCGCGCAAATGTGCTGCCAAACTGCATCCTGTTTCTCTTACGTTAACGAACTTCGCTACGATGTTGGTGTTATCTATCTTCGGTTTGATACTGCCTTTACCTGCAAACTGGAGCTTGCAACTGAACCGTACTTATTTACTCGAACTCGTTTTGTGCGCTTTTTTACTTGGTGTACTGTCGCTGTTTAGCTATTTGTTAAATAATTTTGGAATTCGTAAAATAGGTGCCTCACGCTCAGCTCTTATCGGTGCGGCAATTCCTGCTCTAACGGTCATTTTTGCTGGGTTGATTCTTCAAGAAACCCTGCAACTTGAGCAAGTTTTAGGAGTTTTACTCGTCACTTTTGGGGCATTAGCTCTGTGTTTCGATAGAATCCGCAGAACCAAACCTTCTCATCAATCTTCTAAGTAAGTGAACCCCAGTTCTCTAGGTTCATCAATTAAGCAGGTAGTTTTTCAGCAGGGGAGGTTCTCTCCACCTGCTTTCCTGCTTGCAAGGGATTACCCAGTAAATATCAGCTAATAATCAGTTAATAAACAGCTAGATATCAAGATGAATAATTCAATAGCTTTGAGTTCAAAATTCTATTGCTAAATCCGGAAAATTTACAAAAAAGTTTTTCATTCATACATTTTGTTTGTATACTATCAAGGACTCAATACTGACCAGAACAAAAGCCAGAATAAGAGATTTTATTTTGAATTTTGCCTGTGTTAGATTGAGGGGTGAAACCCCACACCCCTTATCTTTTTTGTGTTAACTTTCTTCACTTCTTTTACTAGCTTAAATACCTGAAAAGGTTATCAAACATAGCTTTTAGTCTACGTATTTATTATTAATAATGAGTTACCATCAAGTTTTTTCATTACTTTAATTCACATTTATACAAAAAAAAAGAAATTTCTTCTTAAGGTAAATATATGATTTACAGTTCATAGTATAAATTAATTTTGAAATCCGATTTTTTTACAAAACTCGTTTGATATTTTGTATCTTCTCTAACATTACGAAACAAATCAGATTGATAAAATTAACAAAAATTGTCGAAATACGAAGGTAGTTTGAACCTTGGATTATCTTTTCCACGCAAAATCAACGATTTTCCCGAAAAAAAATTGTTTTGATTGCCAAAACATAATTGCAAGTTTTGAGCAGTACAGCAATTTACAAAGAGCTGCACCACCTGTTATGCTGTCATTTTTGTTACGAGGGCAGGTGATATACCCAAACCTGCGTTCTATGGAGACCTGTATTGAAGCAGGTTAAAACAGTGAAGATAGATCTTGAATAAACGCGAGAAGGGAGTAACTCACTCACAACTCACTCGCTCTACCCAGTTCTACCTGAATTTACAACAACCTCACGAAAATAACCTTTCTTTAGACAGATATATTACTCATTAGCTGTACGTACTAGTACCGCGTCCTTAAAATTTGCTTATTCACGCATTCGCTCATTCAAAAAGCTTAGATCACAAGCTTTTCACGCTCTGAGCGAATAGTAGCTTTATTGGGACCGCGTTGTACTAGCTAGTTGTTGAACTGAAAACAATCACACTGATTCAAGGCATCTTCTTGGAAATCATGCCTTATTTATTAAATCCGACTTCCCATTGTGTCAGTTCAAACCTGTAGATGAAAGGTGCGCTTGTGAAGTTGTTGATAATCGCTCCTGCGCATACACTCCATTGATACCTGCGTAATGGTGATAGTAGCTTAAATACTGTTTTTGTGTTGAGGGAACTCTAGTCAAGAGTGTTAACTCGTGATTTTTGCTTGAAAATACGGATGAATTACCAATTATGACTACCATCAAAACTCACACTTAACGCATAATAGATAATCTGAGGTAAAAACATTACCTAATGGTGGGTGTATACTGCTTGCTTTCCATTGACTGACAATTGTGTAAACGTGCTATTCAACTTTTTGTAATATGAGTAACGACGTAGATCTGATCAAACGTCTTGGCCCCAGTGCAATGGATCAGATCATGCTATACCTAGCTTTTAGCGCTATGCGAACAAGTGGGCATAGGCATGGGGCATTTTTAGATGCTGCAGCAACGGCTGCAAAATGTGCGATTTATATGACCTATCTGGAACAGGGACAAAACCTGCGGATGACAGGGCATTTGCACCACCTTGAGCCGAAGCGAGTCAAAATCATTGTTGAGGAAGTTAGACAAGCGCTAACTGAGGGTAAATTGCTGAAGATGCTGGGTTCTCAAGAACCGCGCTATCTGATTCAGTTACCGTATGTGTGGATGGAAAAACATCCTTGGCGACCAGGGCGATCGCGCGTCCCAGGAACAAATCTGACATCAGAAGAGAAAAGACAAATTGAGCAAAAACTACCCTCTAACCTACCAGATGCTCAGTTAATCACCTCTTTTGAGTTCCTAGAGTTAATTGAATTTCTCCACAAGCGCTCTCAGGAAGATTTGCCTCCAGAACATCGGATGGAATTGAGTGAAGCATTGGCGGAGCATATTAAGCGTCGTCTGCTCTACTCTGGTACGGTAACACGTATTGATTCACCTTGGGGAATGCCCTTCTATGCTCTGACTCGTCCTTTTTATGCCCCAGCCGATGAGCAAGAGCGCACTTACATCATGGTGGAAGATACTGCTCGGTATTTCCGGATGATGAGAGATTGGGCAGAACGCAGACCAAATACAATGCGTGTTTTGGAAGAACTGGATATTCCACCAGAGCGATTTGAAAAAGCTATGGAAGAATTGGATGAAATTATCCGTGCTTGGGCAGATAAATATCACCAAGACGGAGGAGTTCCAATGATTCTACAAATGGTCTTCGGTAAAAAAGAAGACTAAAAGCTAATTAACAGTTAACAGTTAGCAGTACGTTGATTGATAACTGATAACTGATAACTGATAACTGTTAGTAGAGCTTATTTGCTGCTTGGATTTGTTGGACTTTGAGTCGGTGCAGCCGGGGTTTGAATGGGTGCAGATGGCGCTGGAGTAGACTCAAAAGTTGGTCGAAATTCCGTAGGTTGTCTATTTGACGGTACAAAAGAAGGCAAAAAGCCGCTTATTTTGTCGCTGGCGTCGATACAACTTTCCATTGCTTGGGTAGAGGCAAAATCGACTTCAGCGCGCAAACCTACCACACACTCAGCAAAGCGTACTGGTAACAAGCTACGACCACAATAATTTAAAACCTCTGGGCCCGCTGTTTCTCGATTGTACTTGTTGATACCAAGAACACAAGTTGCTATCTCTTCAGGACGCCTTGCTTGCCTACAAGTTGCCAGGGCATCAGATGCGGCAATTTGTGTTTGCCGCCCAATTTTATACACACAGGCAGACAAGTCGCCAGGACGTACTGCTGCAGCACAAGCTTGTGATGCAGCATCCGCAGCTATACCCACACTCAAAAGTCGTCCAGCACAAACACGAAATTCATTCCTGTATGTGCCAGTAACAGCCATACTAGATGAAGTCATTGTTAACCATCCAGCCACAGCAAAAACTGGTGCGGCTAGCCCAGCAGTGGCTTTGAAAACAACTGCTTTTAAGGCGTCTGCGCTTCTTTCAAGACGTTGTGCAGTGTGTTTAGCTCTTTGCTCAAGTCTATGGGTACCTTCACTTTTTTTGTTGCTTAACATATAATTTCCCGTTCTCCAAACACCCAAGGGTATGCTACCCCATGATAGAAGCCCGCTTTGATGCTTGCAATACAGAGATGGGGAGACCCCCTCCGGGGGAATTCACGCATCGCGCAGCGTCCTTCGCGAAGCGAAGGATCTAATTCAAAATTCAAAAAAAGATTCTTTAATGAGCGAATTTTGAGATTGCTTCGCTAGCCCCTTTGGGAGCGCTGCGCAAACGCTCGCAACGCTACGCGATGCGTGAATTTGTTAGCGTAGCGTGCCGTAGGCAGCGCAGCGAGTGAGGGGGATGAGGAGGATGAGGAAGTAATTCCAACTTTTGAATTTTGAATTTTGAATTTTGAGAGAAGTTGGAGCGGAGGTTTCCTCCGATCCAATCTATGCCCTCCGGGCACGCTGCGCTATCGGTGATTTTGAATTGTCTTGTCCTCTTCGTGTAATGCCGTTGATGTCACAACTCAAAGAGGACTGCTATATAATTATATGTCTGGGTAAAGTTAAGCAGGATTCAATTTAAGAAACTCATGTCCCGATACAGAGGACCACGCCTTAGGGTTGTACGTCGCTTAGGCGACTTACCAGGATTAACTCGTAAAAGCGCTAGACGCGCTTATCCGCCAGGTCAGCATGGTCAGAACCGCAAAAAGCGTTCTGAATATGCCATCCGATTAGAGGAAAAGCAAAAGCTCCGTTTTAACTACGGTGTGACAGAAAAACAATTGCTGCGCTACGTACGCAAAGCTAGACGCGTGACTGGTTCTACCGGACAAGTGCTGCTCCAATTGCTAGAAATGCGGTTGGATAATACAATTTTCCGTATGGGAATGGCTCCCACGATTCCCGCAGCTCGTCAGCTGGTGAATCACGGTCATGTCACAGTTAACGGTCGCGTTGTCAATATTGCCAGTTACCAATGCCGTGCTGGAGAGGAAATTGCCGTCAGAA
This sequence comes from Brasilonema sp. UFV-L1, assembly GCF_012912105.1. Taxonomy (GTDB): domain Bacteria; phylum Cyanobacteriota; class Cyanobacteriia; order Cyanobacteriales; family Nostocaceae; genus Brasilonema. The sequence goes on along the minus strand of NZ_QMEA01000001.1, from coordinate 181,639 downwards.
ACCGGGAAGCATCACGTAAGTTGGTGGAAGCTAACTTACAATACCCTGGTTTGGCAAACCTACCCAGCCATCTGGAATTTGACAAAAATAAGATGGTTGGCAAAGTCAACAGCATCATTGAGCGCGAGTGGGTGGCGCTACAAATTAACGAACTGCTTGTGGTGGAATACTACTCACGTCAAGCTTAAGTCAACACTCAACACTCAACAGTTAACAGTCAACAGTTCAAAACTCTTGACTGTTGACGACTCACGACTAACCACCAATTTGAGACATGGTACGGGTATAAACACCAGTTGTCGTACCTGAGTAACGTTGCTTAAAGTTAATTTCTGGCTTCATTGCCAACAAGTGCCTAACCTGCTTGCGCAGTTCGGCAGTGCTAATACCTTCACGCAAAGCAGTTTTTAAATCAATTTGACTCGTTTCATTTAATAAACAGGGACGCAACCAGCCATCGGCAGAAAGACGCATCCGGTTGCAGCGATCGCAAAAACACTCTGACATCTGACTAATAAATCCCAGTGTCCCCTTCGCTCCCGGAATTTGAAACACATCAGCAGGTCCATTACCACAAACTTGAGATTCTGTCAATCCCCAACGTTCGCGGATGCGTTGGCGTAACTCTTGGGAAGATATCCAACCGCGATCGCCAAACAACTCAGAATTACCAATTGGCATAAATTCAATAAATCGGACATGCCATTGCTTATCAATCGTCAACGCAGCTAAATCCAAAACTTCATGGTCGTTGACACCGGGAATGACCACCACGTTCAGCTTCAGAGGGTCAAATCCCACGCGATAAGCCGCATGAATTCCTTCCCAAACTTGTTGCCAGCGTGGACGACCACGATTACCAATAATTTGGTTAAATGTGTCGGGATCAAGCGAGTCTAAGCTGATATTAAGTCTGTGCAAACCCGCGTTGTAGAGACTTTGTGCCATTGGGGCGAGTAAGAAACCGTTTGTCGTCATTGAGAGGTCTTGAGTTTGGGAAAGAGATGCGATCGCTCCCACCAATTCCACCACACGAGGACGCAGTAAAGGTTCTCCCCCAGTCAAACGGAAGCGAGTAAATCCAACGGGGATAAACACTTCTTCAATCAGGGTTAGCAGTTCGTGATCAGTCAACAACTGCTGCTTGAGGATGTAATCAAGTTCTGCTCCTTCTGGCATGCAGTATTGACACCGGAAATTGCAGCGGTCTATTAAACTTATGCGGAGGTAATCTACCTGGTTCATGGTTTTATAAAATTATCTCAGCTTCTTTATACATAAAATGATATTTTTGTCAAACAAAAAGCTTGCTTTACGAATTGTATTTATGTTCTTTTACGCTAACGTGTACTAAATATATTTGCGAAATAGCAATCTCAAATCATTAATTGGATAGAGGAAATTTTCGATTTCCATTTGTGTTGATTTTGTGTATACAAAGATGATATATTGATTGCATGGACATTAAAGCAACATAAAGCGATGCGATCGCAATCAACTGAATCAGCAAACCGAAACCGCGATGTGACTATCAACATTCGGGCGCACCAAGCACAACGTGATTTAATTGACCGTGCAGCAGAAGCACTCGGCAAGAACCGCTCTGATTTCATGCTAGAAACGGCTTGTCGGGAAGCAGAAGCGGTTTTACTGGATCGTAGGCTGTTCATGTTAGACGACGAGAAGTTCAAGCAATTTGTGGATCTTCTTGATGCACCGCCTTCTACTAATGAGAACTTACGTCAATTGCTGGCAACAAAAGCGCCGTGGGATTGAAGGTGAGCAACGAGCAAAACAAAATCTTGCAGCCTCCTCAACCCATAAAGCCAGAATATCTATTGGAAGATTTTGATTCTGGTAATCCAGAACTGGACGATTGGTTGAGAAAACGGGCGCTCAAGAATGAAGACACCGGTGCTTCCCGAACTTATGTGGTGACTATGGAGCAAAAGATTATTGCATATTACTGTCTTGCAAACGGTAGCGTCTTAAACACTAGTGCGCCAGGGCGAGTGAGCCGCAATATGCCCGATGCGATTCCTGTCATGGTGATTGGGCGGCTGGCGGTGGATCAGAACTGGCAAGGGAAAGGAATTGGACGTGGATTAGTACGCGATGCTGTATTACGCACTTTACAAGCAGCTTCAATTGCTGGAATTAGGGCTATTCTCGTCCACGCTATTTCAGAGAAAGCAGGTCAATTTTACCAGAAATGTGGTTTTATTGCTTCACCAGTCGCACCAATGACGCTGATGGTGACTATTGGTGATGTGAAAGCGGCTTTTGGGATTGTTGAGACAGCAGCTCCCTCTGAAATTCAGGAACAACTGCTAAGTTGATAGATTTAGAGAGGATGAGGCTTAAAAGATGACACTTACACAGTTGCTTCCTCCCATTCGACAGCTTTCTGCACCTGATAAACTCAAGCTGATCCGCATTTTAGCGGAAGAACTGGATAGCGATGAAGATATTTCACCTTTAGAACCATTCAAAACCTATGACTTGCCAACTCCCTACAACAGTTTCGGTACTGGCGAAGCTTTGATGCAAGCGATGAAGTCAGCTGATAATGGTGGCTAAATAGTTACGGTTATATGACTCAACTGATATTACAAAACTTATTCACCAATATTTTCTTGCTCTTTGTGTAATAGTCTATCAACTTTATTTTCGATAGCTGTTAATTTCCTAAGAATAGTAGGACGGTCATCATCAAGAGAAGCTAGCAAGTTTGCCACTCCCTCTTGTATATTTGCCAATCTTTCCACAACATTCTGAAGTTGTAGCATCCCAACTCGGAGTTCTTGTATACCTTCTCGGAGTTCTTCCCGTTCTTGTCGTGCTTCAGCCATTGTATCTAGCATTGCTTGGGCTGTTCTGGCGTTACTCTCAATCAGTTGCTTGAGTTCTTCATCGGTCATTGCAATTGCTTTTTGGGTTGAACCTGTTTACTCATCATATCATTTCAGATATTTCTGAAGAAAATAAGTATAATTTAAGACACAAACAGTGCCCTTGCACGACTGCATTAAGAGTCAAAAGAAGTGCGATACGCCTTTTACAGCGGTTTTCATATCAATAGACCACAAATCGTAGGGTGGGCATTGCTCAGAAAAGCTTGTGTGATAGACATTTGAGATAGTAGAAGCAATGCCCACCTTACAGAAAAACGCTGTAAGGCGCGATCGCTCCCCACCATCGCACTCCTTTCAACTTCATCCCCTCATTCTTCCTCTCTAATTTCCTCGCAAAGCTGGTTGTATACGAGATATTTCAACTGCACGGTTTAATGTCAATCCGTTAACTTTGTTCCACCCAGAATGCAAAGCAAGGACATAATAATTACCGTTAATATTGCCGATAATTGCACCACCAGAAGCTCCACCTTTAGTATCGCAGTTGTGGTACAGTAAGTTATCTTTTTGCCGGAGAATGCTGCATCCCAAGTGAACGCCAGCAGTCATCCTTTCTCCAGCTGTAAATTCTTGGTATTGTTTTTTCTTGGGGTTAGGAAAATCAGCAGAATAACCAACTAGGGCAAATTTTTTAGTATCCCCTACAAGGTCGAAGGATGGTAGAGATTTCAAAGGGATAATACCGTATTTCTTCCCAAGAGGTCTGTCAAGTTTGAGAATAGCCCAATCGTCTACATAATCTGCCAATGTCCCAGTTTTGAAGTCTGTTCCAGGCTTAGCAGTGGTTGCGTAGGCGATATCATTTTTATCGCGTACTTGACCGTTAATTAAATTCGGTAGAAAAGCGATCGCCCGACTAAGTTTACCAGTATCAGGATTAACTACGCAGTGAGAATTAGTCAACACCAAATCATCAGCTATCAGCGTACCCGTGCAACTGTAGCCTTTACCGTCAGCATCTATCCCTTCAATTTTACCAATCGCTGACCAAGGTTTTTTTCTATTAGTCATTGGGATACGGTCATCTGCGCCAATAATATCGCGTCTTCCGGGTGGTTCACCAATTTCTTTGACATCACTTGCCGAGACGGGTTTTTTGTCAATGACTACATTAAATTCTGCAAGATTTGTGACTGTAGTAAACTTCGGCGGTACTGGCTTAGACTGTGCTTGCACAGATACCATTGCCCAAGTACCCAACACCATCGTACCCAGAACACCTGCGAAAAAAGCAAGAATAAATTGCTGTTTCATTTGTAGTTTCTCCTAACTCCAAAATTTTGAATTTTGAATTTTGAATTGTTAGCGCCATTCTCCTTGCAAGGTAAAAGCCGCCCAAGAATAAGGGTTACGCCATTCCTGCTGCTGCCACATTTCTAGCTGTGCTGCTCTCATTGCTGCTGCTGGAGTTTTGCCCTTTTGCAATATTTCTTTGTAGAATTCGCTCATTAACTTTGATGTTGCTTCATCATCAACCTTCCACAAAGACACCACAACTCGTGCTGCACCAGCATACATCAACCCTCTTGTCAAGCCCACCAATCCTTCCCCTTTGACTTCCTTGCCCAGTCCAGTTTGACAGGCACTCAGTACCAATAATTCTGCTGGGTAGTTGAGATTGAATAAATCAGGCAGTTGCAAAAAGCCTTTTTGTTGTCGGTTGCCGTTTTTATCTATCTGGGATAGCACTATTCCTGATAATTCTGGGTTTTTCTCGTTGAGTATGCCGTGGGTTGCAAAAAGCAGGTAGCGGTATTGGCTGAGTTGGGGATTAGTTGCCCAGGTATAGTTAGCATCGAAATCAAAAGCATTTAATCTGTCTGACTGGGCTACTAGTTTCATAATTTCCTCAGCCTCTTTCCGCGTTCCTTGAAGTCGCCCAATATTGCCCATGTCTATGTCTCTAGTTGCCCGCGTTAAGGCAGACTTGTCTAGGTCAAGCGCGGAAGATGTATTCTGGGATGCCCCAGATCGCTGGTCATTGTTTTTGAGAGAACGGTTTTGGGTAACTCCTGTAAAACGTTCATCTTTGGTGCTAAACACTGGATCAGCAAGAATGGCTAGGGTCTTTGGTGCTTTTTGGCGTCCTTTGAGTTCTTGGCGGAGAATGTCAATGGTTGTAGCGGAAGGTAAGCTAACTATTTCGTGGTTGAGTAGCAATGGTTGATAATTTTCTGCGCTAACAGATGATTTTGGCACTGTCAGCACAGTGAAAGGAATGTATTGCAATACACCATCAGCGACAATTAGCAAGCGTTTTTGACCCAAATCTTTTGCAACAGGAGCAAGGATGAGTTGACTAAGTTGATCGGCGGCTTTTGCTGTTTGTTCTGGGGCAACTTTATTCATCCCAGAGTCACTTAAGAGTTTGCGTAACTCCTCTACTTTTTGCTCTACTTCTTTGCGTCCTGGGAGTTCGTAGCTTTGCATGGAATTAGGAGTCACCGCCCAAAGGTAGCTGCGTTCTTCACCGAGGGAATATTGCAATAGCAGCGTGTCTTTATCTAGCTGTTGCTGAATTTGCGGTAATTTTAGTATGTCTTCGGGTGTGGGGTACTTAATTTTCCCGTATTTCGGGCTGGTGGTGCGGATTTTTGTTTCTAATTCGCGGTATTGGCTGAGGAGATTTTCAATTTCTGTTTTCAGGGCTGCGGCTTGGCGTTCATTTGCTTTGGTATCAGATAGTGATAGTAACCGTTTCTCTCGCGCTTCCAAAAGAAACTGTAAGCGACGTTCTTCTGCCAAAAGTTTTGGATCAGCGCCTTTGCGGATATTAGCATGAGCTTCAGTTAACAGTTCTATCAAACCCCTAGCGCGAGAGCGTTCGCTGATGTGCAGTGCTTCTGCATCGTATCCTTTTGATGGGTTTTGCTTGTGCAACCGCATCAACAGGTCAATGTAGAATTGGTAATAATCCTGGACTGTGGCAAAGTAGGAACTACGCAAGTCTTGACTCGTGACTTTGGTGCGTATCCCTTCGATAATTTCAGTTGTTTGTTTAATGTTGGTCAGAGCTGCTGGTAAATTACCTCTATCGCGTTCATTCACAGCAATTTGGTAAAGTGTTGCTGCTTCTTCTGCTTTGTTACCTAGAGTTTTTCTGATGGCGAGTTCTTGATTGTGGTTATCAATCGCTGTTTGATATTGTTTTAAGGAGTTGTATGTTTTACCGATATTTCTGAGGACAGCAGCTTCTGTATACTTATTTCCTAATTGTTGGATCAAAGATTTTGCCTGCTGGGATATGGACAGCGCTTGTTGATAATCTCCCTTTTCCTGGTATATTCTCCCTTGTAAACCTAAGGCAGAACTTTCTAACGGTTTGTTCTTCTGTTGACGCACCATAGAAAGATACTTGCTGGCATTATTTAGCGCTTTGTCATACTCTTTTAATGACAGGTAAGCCCTTCCCAAGGCAGCGAATTGAATTGATTGTAGAAATAGACTTCCGATCTGTTGACTCAGAGACAGCGCTTTGTTGTAATATTCTATAGCCTGAGGATAATCTTTCATTTCATAATGAGCATCACCAATGGAGTTCAGACTCCAAACTTCGCTTTTGCGATCGCCTAATTGCCGATATAAATCCAGCGCCTGTTGACAAGTGTTAATACTCTGCTGATAATCGCCTAATGACTTGTAGAGCTTCGCCATATTTTCGAGAGTGTAAGCTTGTCCACCGCGTATTTTTAGCTGACGCTGAATAGTGAGTGCTTGATTGAAGGTATCCAGTGCTTTCTGATACTCACCTTGTGATGCTAAGACATCTGCTTGCTTGTTGAGTATTTCAGCTTCTTCTACACGGTTGTTAATAGCACGGGCAACGGTAAGCGCTTCCTCTAAGGCATCCAGTGCTTTCCCATACTCCCCAATGAACACCTGGTAGAAACTAGATATATGCTTCAGAGCCGAGATTTCTCTGTTACGAAGTCCTACTTTTTTAAACAGCGAGCGCGCTTGTTGGAAGTAGTCAAGCGCTTTCTGATATTCGCCCAATGATCGGTAAGTAGATGCAAAATTCATCAAAATACTTGCTTGAGATCGTCGATCTTGAGGAATTTGTTGTAATAGTCTCTGCGCTTGCTGTAGCTGTTCCAGCGCTTTCTGATTCTCACCTAATATAGCGTAAACACTCTTCCTAGACTCAAGAACTGTAATCTGTCCAGAGACATCGTTAATTCGGCGGTAGATTTCTAGAGCCTTATCATAGGAGTCAAGAGCATTCTTATTCTCACCCCAGTTCCAATATGTTGTACCCATATACCAATAAGTACTGGCTTGGCTTGGAGGATCATTTTGTTCAAGAGCTAAAGCTTGTTTGTATGCTTGAATTGCTTCTTGGTGCTTATCAAACTGTTCCCCATAGATTTTAGCGATATACCTCAAAGTATCAGCCTCATCCTTGGATCGTTTTTGAGAGCGATACATGGAAAGCGCAAGGTTGAAACTTTCCAAAGCTTTTTGGCTATCATCCATTACCCAGTATGTTACACCCAGATGCCAGAGGGTATCAGCTTCTAGAGATGTCAACTTCTGTTCACGACTAATAGATAGTGCTGGTTTTAAATATTCCAACGCTTTGTTGTGTTCGCCCAAATTCAAGTAGACACTACCAATATTCTGTAGCACGACCACTTCCAATCTTTTATCGGGTAATTGTCGCGCGAATTTTAATGCTGCTTCATATTTCTGAATTGCTTGTTGCTTTGATTCTAGAGTCCCCTGATCACGCAGTTTATGCCCTTCATCAAATAGTTTAAGTCCTTCCTCTGCCAGTTTTTTTTGCTCTGGGGTGAAGGTATCTTCTGGATTTGTATTTGCCTGCTGTGCTATCTGCAATTTTGCATTTCTCGGTATTGCTACTACTGAGTCAGATAACAAGACTGCAGTCAGTAACAATGTTAAACTGTAGCGATAAAACTTAAAAAATGAGCAGCCAAAAATACACCAAAGTTTTTTACTTCTGTTCATGTTTCAGCCGAAATAATTTATCAATGACAGCGATCTTCTTGCAAGCGCGAATCCTGATATCAGTTGTTTATTTAATTGTTTGATAAATTCTCTGGAGAATGTAATGTTGATTGTATAACGTTCAGTTACGCAAGCCAATATGGTTTCTGTTTTAGAAACAAAATTACTGAAAATCTTCAGAATTACTCTTTGTGGTGTTGTTTATTTAACATATTCTGGATTTCTAGAAATGGAGGTAAAACAGCTTAATGTCAAGTTAATTTTTGGTTATATGTAGCGAAAGCGGAATCCAACAAGTTGATTTTCACTTGGGTAAATAATAGGACTTACGCAAGAACTCTCTAAAACTCTTATTCCTTTGTGTCCTTTGCGTCCTACCCTGCGGGAAGCCCTTCGGGTTCGCAGTCGCCTACGGAGGGAAACCCTCCTGCAGCGCTGTCTCACCGCTGCGCGTCTATGCGGTTCGTTTTTTCATAATTTTGCGTAAGTCCTGAATAAATTAAATGGGATTTGCCCACGATTCTCGCGCTTACCCCACCCCGGTTTTGTCTGTTGCCAAAACCTCCCCTCCCCTTAGTAAGGGGAGGGGTAAGGGGTGGGGTAAAACCAACGTGGAGTATTCCTAAGCGTTCTAGTTGAAACCTTGGCAAGGCTTCTTCTGCAACATAACCCAGACAGCAATTAAAATTGACATATCCCTATTCTGGTTGCTAAAGTGTCTGACTCTCTGCCGTTGCGCGAAAAGTATCTCGCCCTGATCGACGAAATTATCCAAACCACCCTCAAGGGCAAGATTAGCTCTCAAGAGCAAGTCTATCAAATGTTGCTCAAAGGTGTGAGTGCTGACACGGGGGAAGTTTTTGAACTCGCTTTGAGCGATCGCCTCAATTCCATTCAACAACAAGTAGACACCGAAAAAGACGAACTCAAGCAAGCGAAAGCAACCCGGAGTCTGCGGGCAATCAAAACAATTCAAAGTCAATGGCAACGCGCCCAACAGCAAAATAAAACCACAGAAGCTATTACCTCTGCAATTAGAGAAGTGACTTTAGCAGAAGCGGGAAGTCGTCTTGCTGCATTTCTACGTGCGATCGATCCCAACCGGAAGAATGCACTCAATTTGCAACAACTTCAGCAAGTATCAAAATCTCTACAGCAATTTGCCCAAGCTGATTCTGATTTTCAGGATATATCAAATGGTATTAATCGTGGTATAATAGCTTGGCAGCGACTGCAAGACCACTTGGTTAGCTGGATGTACGAGCAAAGCCGGGAGTCGTTGGGATTTGGTGGAGTACCGGGAGAACGTGGTCCTTGGGCAACTTGGTCAAAGCAAGTGAATAGTGAGTTTCCTCAAGCATTGTTTCGCTACTTAGCATTAGAGAAGTCTGCAATAGAATTTGCACAACTACATAGCGGTATCAGCCTCCGTGATTGGGTGGAGATAGCAATCATTTTACAGTACTTGCAACGGGGGTTAGTCAACTGGTTTGACCAACAGCCTTACAATGTCAAAGCAGGATCGAAGCTATCAATTTCGACTTTCTTAACTTTTGCAGTGATTTGGAGTCAACTGGCAAATGGTTTTGGTAGTGCAGCGTCAATTTACAGCGCTGGTTGTTCTCAAGTGATGCTGCAAATTCTGCGAACCTTTGCACAGCGTTCATACTTTCCTTTGTACGGGGGAATTTTCGCCTCTTTTTCTGGTAAGTACTTACGAGATGCGCTGAATTATTTGGATGAACCGTTGCGTCAGGTAGAAGGAACTCAAGAGAAAGCAAGAATTTTGACACTTTTAGGCTCTTCTCAACGAGCATTCGGACAATATAGGCGTTCTGTGGAGTTTCATCAGCAAGCTTTGGAAATAGCACGGAGTGCAGGCGATCGCGTTTGTGAAATTGCCAATCTCAACCACCTCAGTCGTACTCACGTTGCTCAAAAAATGTATGGTGATGCAATTGACTTTAGTCAACGGGCATTAATATTGAGTCGGCAAACAGGCGATCGCACTGGCGAAGCAAATGCTCTGGTAAACTTGGGCTATAGTGAAGTTATGCAAGCTCAACAGACGGAACAAGTAGAACCAGAAGTTTATGAGACAGCAATTAACTACTTGCAACAAGGTTTAACACTATCAGAACGACTGGGCGATGTTCAAAGTAAAGCTTTGTGTTTGAGTAGTTTAGGTATAGCTTATTTAGTGATTGAACAACCTCAAACAGCGATTAAATATTTGGAAGACGGCTTGCAAGCCGCACAAATTTCTGGTGATTTGTATCTTCAAGCTTTGAATTTAGCGAATTTAGCCGAAGCTTATTATCATCTACAAGACTCAGAAAAAGCAATCTACGCTGGTTGTTTGGGAATGTATTTATTAAACCAAATTGCTTCAAACGAATGGCATAAATCCGCAGGTTTACTCACAATTATCCAAGGACAAATAGGAGAAGAATCTTTCAGGAAATTATTATATAAAAATCGTTCTAACATCATTCCCGTGATTGGTGTGGATGGATATGATTACATTCCGCAATTGTTAGAAGAATATAAGGGAAGTTTGTAGGTAAACATTGCCTACAATACAATTCTTGTCAAAGAACCTGGTGACTGAAAATCTGAAAACGCACAATTCATTTTATACTCAAGCAAAGGCAGGGATTTTTATGATAAACATAAGCTTGGATGACGAGACAGAGAAGTATTTAGTGGAGATTCTTGCACAGGAGAAATCCACAAGTAGTGAATTGATGAAACGACTGATACATGAACATTGGCAAAAGTTACAGCCTCGGAAAACAGTTTTAGAGCGAATGGGAGGTGAACCTCAGCATTTACTCAATGGTCCTAGTAATTTATCTGACCGGGATGAACGCTATAAATATCTGGCGGAGTATTTCCAGAAACGGTATGAACAACGCCAGCAAAAGCAAGAAGCATGACTTATTATCCTATTATCCTTGTCGATAGCTCTTTACTGATTGCTTTTTACAATGCAACAGATAACTATCACAACCAAGTTCGTGAATTTTTTGTAAGTTGTACCAGTGATTTAGTAACTACAGTTGGATGTGTGACTGAGGTGATGTATTTTCTTGCTCCTAATTGGCGGGTGCAAAATGAGTTTTTATCACATTTAGCAACTGACATCTATAAATGTGAGCCGTTATTACCGCAGGATTTTATACGTATTGCTGAACTCAACACCCAATACGCTGACTTACCAGGAGATTTTGCAGATTTATCACTAGTTGTGATTTCCGAACGTTTAGATATTGCAGCTATTGCAACTCTTGATAAAGATTTTGATATTTATCGTCGTTATCGTCGCCAGCCTTTTGAACGTGTGTTTCGACAGTAACAAAGATATCCCCTAGCAGTCTAAGATATTAACGAGACTTTAGCGTATGGTTAACCCCACCATCGTCATTCCTGAAACATTCAAAGTCAGTCATGAACAGTTCAAGGAACTCGCCGCCGTGAATCGTGATTTAAGGCTAGAAAGAACTGCGACTGGAGAATTAATTGTTATGCCCCCCACTGGAAGTGAGGCTGGAAAACGAAACATAGACATTGAAGGACAACTTTGGCTTTGGAATCGTCAAACCAAGTTAGGGGTAGTATTTGACTCATCCACCGGATTTCATCTCCCCAATGGTGCTGATCGTTCTCCAGATGCGTCTTGGGTGAAATTAGAACGATGGGAAGCACTCACACCCCAACAACGAGAAGGTTTCGCTCCCATATGCCCAGACTTTGTTGTAGAACTGCGTTCACCGTCCGACAGTATAGAAAAGTTACGGGCAAAGATGAGGGAATACATAGAAAATGGAGCTTCTTTGGGGTGGTTAATTGATCGTAAAAACCGAAAAGTGGAAGTATACAGGCAAGAGCAAGATGTGGAAGTATTAGACAATCCCAGCATCCTCTCAGGAGAGGATGTGCTACTAGGATTTACTTTGGACTTAACTGAGATTTGGCAGTAATATCAAGTCCGTTTGAATAATTGTCATTGCGTTAGCGTAGCGTGCGCATAGCGCATACGCAGCGATAGCGGAGTGAAGCAATCTTAAACCGTTGCGATTGCTTCGTTTCACTTCGTTCCACTCGCAATGACGAATAATAAGTGATTAACCGGATTTGATATAAGTGAGTAGCACGCCGCTTTATTTACCTAACAGTTTTGGTAATCTGTTCCAGAGGAATGTACCAAAGCAGTGCATTGCTCAGTCATAGTTAATTATGGGAAATTATTTGTATTTTACTTAACATAAGGAATACATACTTAAAAATACGACTTTAAAGGTATGCAAACCCAACCAATCTAGAGATAGACTTCTGAGATAGCAAGGATACCATAGAGATGGATGCCTTGAATTTTCTTATCTTGAATTCTATTATGAAAACGCTTATATCGTATTACAAAGAAATAAAAGAAAAGCTACAATCTCAATTAGAACGTGCAGAAACAACAGAGCAAGTCGTTAAGATAGTTCAAGAAGAGATTAATCAGCTTTCAGACTACAGTGGTGATTACATTCAAGGATTGACTCCACCACAGGCACGCCTGGCGATAGTCATGTTAAAGGCGCTCAATCAATACACAAGCGTTTTAATTTTAGTCAAACTGCAAGATTCAACCGCAAATACTCTAGAGAAATCTAACAACAGTGCCAATTTCCAATCTGAAAACCAGCTAGGTTTAACTGAGTTAGCTTCTAACACTTTATCACCATTTAACACAATGGTTCAGATAGAAAATAATCTGAAAGCATTGACATCGCTTGATTATTACAAGCAAGGATTATTACAACAAATACAGCAAAATCGCGAGGTTGTGAGTAGCCTAGTTGCTGGCGGTATAACAGGAACGTTGGCTGGTGGTTATTCCTGGGGGTTGATAGGAGCAATTACTGGAAGCGTGATTGGAATTTTAGTTCAGCAAACGAAGTTGTCTGAGAACACAAGTCTTGTCTCGCAGACGACACCTCCTAAAAATAAGTTGAAAATAGGTGTAGATATTGATAAACTACTTGAGCATCTCTACCAAGCTTTTCAAACAATCGATTTAACTATTGCTGCATATGGGGGAACGGAAGAGAAAGCATTCAAACCCGGTTTGGAGAACTATCTGGACTTGTTAGAGTATTTACAAGACTTGATGGCGGATGCACTGGATGAACAAAATCAACTTCCAACTGCAGTGCGTAGACGTATTGAACAAGCTGCGACAATTTTGAGACGCTACGGAATAGAAACACGAGTTTATCAACCTACACAAGAACAAGATGCGGATATGGAAGCTTGGTCAATGTTCTACTTTGAGCCGAGTCTTGATCCACAAATGATAGATTACATTACCTTAAAACACGCCTTTGTAAAAGACGACCAAGTACTTTTACCAGGTAGCGTCATTGAGCCTGCATCATCTTCAGCATCGTAGGGCGTTCAATATTCATCATTTTACTCTCGTTCCCACGCAGAGCGTGAGAACAAGTAGATACTATAAATTTTATGGAGCAGACAGAATTACTCATGCATGATTATCACAATATCAAAATCATCGGATTTGATTTGGGACACGGAGAAACGGCTTTAACATGGGTGCGAGCAGATAATCCAGAAACGACTCCTCAAAGTCTACTCATTAATAATAGGAAAAGCCAAATCACCGCGATCGCCCATCATCCCAAAAAAGGAATTTTCATTGGGGAAATGGCGTGTCAAATGCCGGATGCAACAATCTTTGAAATTGCGTTGAAATCTCGGCAATTTAATGATATAATATACAGAAAAAATCTGAAAGAATTTGTCAATGCTATTTATAAGCATTTGCTTGAGACTAAACAAATTCAATCAACAGATAACAATGACTTTTTCATAGGTTGTCCATCAGGATGGTGGCAAGAAGAAATCGAGAGTTATAAACAACTCCTTTCTGAAGATTGCTTGCCAAACGTAACTGTAGTCAAAGAGTCACGTGCTGCTTTAATGCATGCTAAAGAAAGTGGCATATTCACCATAGAAGAATTACAAAAATCAGTATTGGTTATCGATATTGGTTCGTCCACCACAGACTACACTCTCGTCAAGGGTATGTCTGATACCCCAATCGATTTTGGACATGACTTAGGTGCATCCCTGATTGAAAAACAAATTCTTCAGAAAACCTTGGAATATCAGAGACAATATAGAGAAGGACGCGAAGAAATTTTACGACTCGGAGAACTTCTCAGAGATGAAGAGATTTTGCAGTTAGAAGAAATCTCGCAGCTTGAAAAAGTTTTTGAGCAAAATCCGTTGTACAAAAATCGCTGTGAACTTCGATGTCGTAAAGCAAAAGAAGAGTATTTTACCTATCAAGATTCTTACGAAGAAAACATCGTTAATGTCGGGATTGAGGATATTCAAAGAAGATTCAAATTTTTGCCCTTGGTTAATGGCAAAGTGATGAACGCAATCCTGAGTCAACCTCTGCCAGAACTTGGCAATAAAAGTTGGCGTGATGCTTTCCGTGAACAGTTGCAAACAGTCAAACAAAAGTTAGAACAAATAAGCATTCAACCGAGTGCAATTCTCCTCACAGGTAGTGCTTCTAAAATGTGGTTTGTTCTGGAAATATGCCAAGAAATATTTCCTGATTTACCTTGCAAGCGAGATGGAGAACCTGAACTTTGTATTGCTAGAGGATTGGCACGTTGGGGACGGGTGTATATTCGCACAGAAGGATTTCTGGAAGAAATTAGCCAATTTCTTGACCGAGAACTGACAGGTATTGTTGGAAATAACATACCCGCATTCTGGGAAAAATTAGCAGAGGAACTGGCAAATGATTTGGTAGACAAAGTTATAAAGCCAAGTGTGCAATCTTGGCGTAACAGAGATATTATCACGCTCTCATCTCTTGAGTCAGAAATAGAGCAGCAAGCGAAAGCTTGGCTTACAGGTAATGATGCTAACAACAAAATGACAACCTGTTTAGTTGAGTGGTTGTCAAAAATTCAAAATGAAGTCAGAGAAAAAACAGATTCAATCTGTAGGAAGTATGGTTTACCACTAGGCACATTTGTCAGCAAAACAATTGACTTAGGTGACCACACACAGAAGGTTCCTACATCTATATCTTTTGATGATTTCAGCGGACTTTCTATATTTGTTGGACACCTTGTTGCTTTAATTGTAGGTGTTGTGTTAGCAGGATTATTCCATATCTTACTTTTTGCTGGAATCATTGCCCCAATTGTTGGGATATTAGCTTACTTTCTTGGTGAATCTATAGTTAAGGATACAGATATTCCTGGTTGGATACGTGCCTTCGTTTCTGATAAAAGAATTGATGAATTAGCCCGTCAGAAAAAACCAGAATTGCAGCAAAAAATCCAACAGACTTTGACTGTTGATCAAACAGTCGCTGTCAAACTGGGTAAATCTATCAGTGAATGGCTTAAGGAAACTGTGCAAGAGCAAGCGGATAAGGCTAGGTTGTTGATTGCGTAGTTATTCTTTAAGCTTCATGATTACGAGTGATGACTCCACAAGCTAACCGTGGTCCGCCTGCTTCTGATCCCGTCCCGCCTTCTTTTTGCAAGTCTTGTAACTGGTGAATGATGATTGCACTACCATTTTCGTCAAACACGCTCACAGCACTCTCACTCAGGGTGACTCGACTAGTTAGGACATTGTACCTTGCGTATCCATGCTCATCCACCACAAGGTTTGGTAAGTCACCCATATGAAACGGATGGTTCGCTTCTACGGGAAGTTCTGAAGCAAACGGAGCTGGACCTGGGTCAAAATGTCCACCAGCAGTGGTAAAAGCAGGCTGGGCATTGGGTTCGCACACACCCACACCATGAATGTGCAATCCGTGTTCACCGGGAGTTAACGTTGCTGGATCACCTTGAATCTCACCCGAAATTCGCACCACCCCATTGTTTTGCTCTATCAAGGTTAGAGTACCAGCAATATTTGTACCCGTAACCTCAACTTGTGTTTTTAACTGACTCTGCGCCATACTCGGTTCCCACAATGCAAATCCGCAAGCCAGCGCCAAGCAAAGAGTAACTCCAAAAATAAACAAAGATTTTTGTAGAGAAAACTTCATTATTTATAATCTCCTAAAGTCACGACAAATAACTTGAGTTGGTCCTGACATTTTGCAGTTCTTACACTCAAGTAAGTAATATCTTAGATATTTAATATTTTATGACTTACGCATTATTTTTTGACTAATACATAAATAAAATATACAAAACGTATATAGAAAAATACGCATTTTTTCACAGATAATAGAAATTCTCAATTAAGCAGAACTGCCGTCTTCTTTGTAGGAATAAGGCAATGCTGTGACGACAACACATACATGTCTTTTATGCAAATGATAATCACTCTCTTTGGGATCATGATATATTGCTAACACATATTAATAAAATGAGAAAATAATAACAAGAAATCAGCTTGCAAGTTAGTCATGCCAAAGGATAACCAAATCGCTGTCGAATTTCACAACGTCACCTTTAGCCGAGACAATCGCCCCTTGGTATCAAACCTCAATTTCACTATTCATCAAGGAGAAGCACTTATACTACTAGGACGTAGTGGTAGTGGCAAAACTACGACAATGAAATTAATCAATCGCCTATTTTTACCCACACAAGGCGAAGTTCTATTTGATGGTATTCCTACAACTCAATGGGATGAAATTAAACTCAGACGCAAGATTGGTTATGTTATTCAAGAAACAGGTTTATTTCCTCATTTTACAGTCGAAAGCAATGTGGGTTTAGTTCCATCTTTAGAAAAATGGAAACCCAAACAAATTAAAATAAGAGTCTGTGAATTGTTGAATTTAGTTGGTTTAGAACCAGATAAATTTGCTCAAAGATATCCACATGAACTTTCCGGAGGACAAAGACAACGAGTTGGTGTAGCTAGGGCTTTAGCCGCAGATCCGCCAGTATTGTTGATGGATGAACCTTTTGGCGCACTCGATCCCATTACGCGGTTAGAACTGCAACAAGAATTTAAACGGTTACAGCAGGAACTAGGTAAGACAGTTGTGTTTGTCACGCACGATATCCAAGAAGCATTTATATTAGCATCGAGAATTGGGTTAATGCGTGGAGGAGAACTAGTTGTGTTGGGTACACCAGAAGAATTTTTACGTTCTCAACACCCAGAGGCGATCGCATTTCTGCAATGTCTGAAACCAGTCTTATGAACAGGTTAGGCTATCGCCCAACTTGTCGGCATAATTTCGGCTTCCCAAATGCGCCAATTAAACTCTTTGGTTGAGGGCGAATTACGTGATGTTAAAGAACTTGTCAGCGAGTTTTCCAAAGCTAAGGGTTTAGCTGAATCATCATCTGTAGTTTTCGTTTCTCCTTATCCAATGGATGACTTGTTTTGGTAGAGTATTCTATTATGGATTTTTTCAAAACAGATAACTATGAAGAATATTTTACTCAAAACTATCAAATTACCTTTAAAAACTTTGATAATAGGTACTGTTGTTGCTGCTGGAAGTGTCTTTGCTCAGACACTCACTCTACCTAAAAATTTAATTGCTTTCAATTCACCAGAAGGTGAAAAGTTATTCGTTGAAAGTCAATCAAGAGAAGACTTCTTTCCACTCAGCATGCAATTTGTAACTCAAAATAATCAGGCTTATTGTGGAGTTGCTAGCATCGTTATGGTGCTCAATGGTTTGCAAATTCCTGCACCAGAAGTACCTGAGTATTCTCCATACCGTGTGTTTACTCAAGAAAACTTTTTTAAGAACGAAGCTACGCGAAAAGTGTTAGCGCCCGAAGTTGTTTCTCGTATGGGTATGACGCTTGAGCAAATAGGGCAATTATTAGGTACTTATGGTGTGAAAGTCAAAGTGTACCATGCGGCTGATACTAACCAACAAGATTTTAAAAAACTGGTATCAGAGAATTTGAAACAGCCAGGTAATTTTGTGTTAGTGAATTATTTACGTAAAGAAATTGGGCAAGAAAAAGGTGGACATATTTCACCTTTAGCAGCATATAACGAGAAAACAGATAGATTTTTAATCATGGATGTTTCTCGTTACAAATATCCACCAGTTTGGGTGAAAACAGCTGATTTATGGAAGGCTATGGCAACAACTGATTCAGCTTCTGGTAAGACTCGAGGATTTGTATTTGTCAGCCGAAATTAAAAGCCCAAAACAAAAGTGAAACAATCACTTTTGTCTTTTGACAAATTTACAATCTATCCTTTTTCAGGTGGGAACTTTGCAGATACATCTTGAGTCTAACACGTTGGTGGTTTCCATTTATTGTCAAAATTAGTACTAAGCATATTATTTGTTTTTTGACACTTGAATGATATTTGTATCCAACGAGAACCGCTATCATTATGGTTCAACAATCTCATAGATTTACCCAAGGTGTATTTTTTGCTCTTCGTCTATGTGTAACTTACACAGCGATTCTCAGTTTTCTGGGCTTGTGTACCGCTTGTGGTGCGACAACCCAAGCACAGAATAAGACTGCTGAAACTTCTCCAGCAAATCCCAGTTCTGTGACTCGGGTAGTTGCTCTTGGTAAATTAGTCCCAGAGGGAGATGTTATCAAGATTTCAGTTGCAAATGCTCAAGACAGCCGAGTGAACCAAATCTTTGTGAAGGAAGGTGAGTTTGTCAAGGCAAATCAAATCATTGCTGTTCTACAAGGAAAAGATAGAGCGGAACAACAACTTAGGGATGCTAAGGCAAATGTTGCCATAAAACGGGCACAATTGCTGAAAATTCAACAAGGAGACGTGAAACAGGGAGAAATTGCAGCTCAACGTGCTGCGATTACAGAATTAGAGGCTCGTATTCGTTCTGAAACGAAACAGAGAGAAGCTGCGATCGCTCAAGTTGAAGCAACCCTCCGTAATGCCAAACTAAAATACCAGCGTAATCTTGCCTTGTCAAAACAAGGAGCTATCAGTCGATCAAACTTAGATAATACACAAGAGGAGTTTGACAAAGCTACAGCAACTCTTGAAGTCAACAAAGCTGAGTTAGAAAATACCAAGACAACTCTACAAGCACAGCTTACCAAAGAACAAGCAAATTTGAAAAGATTACAGGAGGTGCGTCCTGTTGATGTAGAAATAGCCAAAGCTGAATTAGAGCAAGCCCTCATTCAGGTGGAACAACGCAAAGCTGAATTGGATAATACCCAAGTGCGAGTCCCAATTGCAGGACAAATCTTGAGAATCAACACCCGTGTTGGAGAACTTGTCAATACTCAACAAGGGATAGCAGAACTGGGGAGGACAAATCAAATGTATGCGATCGCCGAAGTTTACGAAACCGATATCACAAAGGTACGTCTAAAACAGCAAGCTACAGTAATCAGTGAATACGGCGGCTTTCAGGGCGAAATCAAAGGTAAAGTTGACCAAATCGGTTTACAAATCGGCAAAACCCGTCTCAATCAAGACCAAAGTAACCCAACGAATGATGTTAATGCTCGCGTAGTAGAAGTAAAAATCCGCATAGATCCACAAGATAGTCCCAAAGTAGCTGCTCTGACAGGTATGCAAGTAAGAGTCAAGATTGATACTAATTCCCAGTGACCAATCAATTATCAGTTATCAGTTATCAGTTACCAGTTACCAAGGAAGCGCAGTATCAGTTACCAGTTATTAGTTTGAAGAATTCAGAATTGCTGAATACAGTATTCACCAAGGAAGAAATAAAGAATTCCAACTTCTGACCGGAGGCGGAGCGGTGAAGCAGCGCTCTTGGTAGGGTTTCCCGACAACAGGCGACTGTGAACCCGAAGGGCTGGTGGCTCCGGCTCCGCTCCTGACTCCTGACTCCTGACTCCTGACTCCTGACTCCTGACTCCTTCACTGTTCATTGTTCACTGATAACTGTTCATTGATTTTGATTTTGACGAAGAGAGAGAAATTCTAAATTTTGAATTTTGAATTTTGAATTTTGAATTTTGAATTGATTTGTCCTCTATTTGCTCGATTATGAAATTTCCCTATTTCAAATCATTCTTAAAAAACATTGACTTCGAGACTCCCCTTGCTTGGGCGCAATTGTCTCATCAAAAGGTTCGCCTTGCTGTCGCAACAACAGGCGTTTGCTTTGCCAATATTCTGATGTTTAGTCAGCTAGGACTTTTGGCAATGCTAACCGATGGTTCAACCAAACTTCATGAAAGTTTGGCAGGAGATTTGTTGTTAGTCTCCTCATTTAGTCCAAGTTTACTATTTAGGATATCTTTTCCTCGCGCTTTCCTTTATCAAGCTGCTGCAGTAGAAGGTGTCGCTTCTGTTAGTCCCGTTTATATTGGTAGAGCAAATTGGGTGAATCCCAATCAAATCTCTTCTTCTGGAGAAGCTAATCTTAGTAAAGAAAAACGTCCACGCTCACGTCTTTTTGGCAACGAAGTTAGAGTCATTGCCTTTAATCTTGCCCAACCTTCTACACTTAAAATACCAGAAGTTAATCAACAATTGGCAAAACTGGCAATTCCAGATGCTGTATTATTTGATCGCCTTTCTCAATCTTCTCTTGGAGACATTCCAAAACTGCTTGGTAAGCGTGAAGAATTACCAACAATCATGGACAATCACCGCACTTACGTTGTTGGACTCTTTGATATGGGCAGTACCATGAATGATAAAGGTAATGTCATCATGAGTGACTGGAATTATGCTCAACGCAACGGGCAAAATAGCTTGCAACAAGTCAGGATAGGAGTTTTGACTGTAGAAAAAGGAGCAAATATTGAAACAGTACAAGCAAAGCTGCGCGATCGCCTTCCCAAAGAAGTTGCAGTACTCACTCGTGAGGAATTAATTCAACGAGAACAACAATTCCATGCTTCACAGCCAGAAGGGATCATCTTGAAGTTTGGTACTATCGTAGGTTTCGTCGTTGGAGTCATCATCCTTTATCAAGTCCTTTACGCCGATATCAGCGACCACTTATCAGAATACGCCACCCTCAAAGCAATGGGTTATTCAGATCGTTCACTGCTGATGGTTGTACTTCAAGAAGCGATCATTCTTGGTGTGATGGGATTTGTCCCTGGCTTTATCGCCTCAGTAGGTATCTATAATTTGCTTGTCACACTCACAAGAATCCCTTTAACCATGAAAGCGAGTGTCGCCCTTCAAGTATTTATTCTGACTCTAGTCATGTGTGCAGTTTCAGGCGCAATTGCTACAAGTAAACTTCGCTCTGCCGATCCAGCCGATGTATTTTAGCTATAGCAGCCCTAAATCACTCGTAACATATTCTCCTCTCTTTCTTGTCTTTCTCTGTGTCCTCTCTCTTGAAAAGCTCTGATTCTCCTATGGCGTTGGGCCACGCTAGCCCCAAAAGGGGCGCTGCGCTAACGCTATCGGAGATGCTGCGCGTTAGCCCTTTGGGCGTGCGCATAGCGCATACGGAGGAAACCTCCGCTCAGACTTTCCGCTGCGTCCTCTGCGGTTAAAAAATAGGTATTCTTCTGGCGGGAACTGGTTAGTCGTGAGAAGTGAAAGAACTATACTATGGAATCTACTGTTGCTGTCTGCAATCTTAATCACTCTTTCGGTCAAGGAACATTACGTAAACCTGTACTCAACGATGTGAATTTAGACATTTACCCAGGAGAAATTGTAATCCTCACAGGTCCCTCTGGTAGTGGTAAGACAACATTATTATCACTCATTGGAGGATTGCGCTCAGTACAGGAGGGTAGTTTAAAAGTCCTTGGTAGAGAACTACGTGGTATCAATAAAGGACAACTCACTAAAGTCCGAAACAACATTGGTTTTATCTTCCAACACCACAACCTGTTAAAATGCCTAAGCGCTTATGGTAACGTCCGTATGTCCCTAAAACTGCATCCAGAAATTCCCAAAAAAGAGCATCGACAACGAGTTGTTACAACATTGCAAGCAGTAGGATTGAGCGATAAAGTGGACTCTTACCCAGCGAATTTGTCAGGAGGACAACAGCAACGGGTGGCGATCGCCCGTGCATTAGTTGCTCAACCTAAATTATTACTTGCAGACGAACCTACAGCATCATTAGATAGTAAAACAGGTCGAGATGTCGTTGATATCATCCAACGTCTCGCAAAAGAAGAAGGCTGTTCTGTTTTACTTGTGACTCACGACAACCGCATCTTAGATATAGCAGATCGCATTGTTCATATGGAAGATGGTCGAATACAACGACAGTAAATTAGAGAAAATTGACATGAAACTTAGTGCAAAGGGAGAGTAACTCATGCAAGATTTGAGTGAATTCATCAACAAGACAATGCAAGAGTGGAAAGTACCAGGACTGGCGATCGCCATTGTTAAAGATAGCCAAATAATTTTTTGTGAAGGCTTTGGTTTGCGAGATGTAGAAAACAACTTAAAAGTCACCCCAAAAACTCTCTTTGCTGTTGCTTCATGTACTAAACCATTTACCACAATGGCGATGGGCATTTTAGCAGACAGGGGAAAATTAGACTGGGATAAACCTGTCAGAAATTATCTACCCACTTTTAAACTTTATAACTCTTATGCAACTGAACATATGACACCCCGTGATCTCGTGACTCATCGGTCTGGTTTACCGCGTCACGACTTCGCTTGGTATGGTTCTCCGCTTACCCGTCAAGAAATATTTGAGCGTTTACAATATCTTCAACCCACTCAAGAATTGCGAACAACTTTTCAATATCAAAATTTGATGTACATGACTGCTGGTTATTTAGTTGGTGAAATTGCACAAAGCAGTTGGGAAGAATTTGTTCTACAGGAAATTTTCAATTCTTTAGGAATGAGAAACAGCAATTTTTCTGTTGTCACATCACAGAAAACTAATGATTTTGCATTTCCTTATAAAGAGAAAGATGAAGAAGTTAAGAAAATTCCTTTTCGGAATATGGATACCATTGGACCTGCAGGTTCTATGAATTCCAACATCACTGATATGGCTCAGTGGCTTTTACTTCATCTTAATCAAGGTAAGTATGGAGACAAACAAATTATCTCCACAACAAATCTCACTTCAATGTACTCTCCACAATTCATTATTCCTGATGCTATCAAATATAATGAAATGTTTCATTCTTCTTATGGATTAGGATGGTATATTACTGCATACAGAGGACATAAATTAATTGAGCATGGAGGCAATATTGATGGTTTTTCTGCTCTAACAGCTTTGCTACCTCAAGACAATATTGGTATTGTCGTTCTCACGAATTTACATAAAACGCCAGTACGAGAAATTGTGGTTTATTATGTGTGCGACCAACTGCTTAATCTAGAGACGATACCCTGGAATGAACGGAAGAATAAGGAAGCTGCTGAAGCCAAAGAAGCTGCTGAAAAAACAAAGGAGAAAATGAACTCGGAGCGAAAAACTGGAACACAACCATCACATTCCTTAGAAGATTATACTGGTGAGTTTGAGCATCCAGCATACGGTGTCGTTAAGATTGAAATTCAAGATGACCATTTCATCGCAACTCATAATTCCTTAGTTTACGAACTACGACACTATCACTATGATATTTTTGAATTGACATTTGATTTTTTTGAAACTCCTAAATTAATATCTTTCTTAACCGATACCAAAGGCAATATTAACAGCTTGTGTATACCTCTAGAACCAAGTTTCAAAGATATCGTATTTACCAAGGGCGATAGCTAGCCCCTTAGGGGGCGCTGCGCAAACGCTGCGGCCTTACGCGCAAAGCGCACGCTACGCGCTTCGGCAGATCGCACCGCGTAAAACACCTTTATCCAGCATGATTCCAACTATTGTCACCGAAAACAGTCGTCTTCGTATGGCAGTGGGTGCCCCTGGTGGTGCTACCATTATCACTCAAGTGCTGCAAGTTCTCTTGAATGTCTTGGAATACAACATGGATGTTGGCGCGGCTGTTTTTTGCACCCTGCATACATGATCAGTGGTTACCAGATGAATTAAGAGTAGAACCTTTTGGTTTGTCAGCTCTGACTTTTGCCCAGTTGCTGCGTCAAAAACACAAAATTAAACAAACTGAGCCTTGGGGTAATGTCAACTCGATTGTCATCATACCAGATAGAACTTTAGAAAGCGCAGCTTCACCTTTGTGATGAAGGTTCTCCTAGGAGTTTATAAAGTCAAGAACTTCTCTATTTTTATTTTTTTTCTTGACGCACCGAAGTTGTGGATGAGAAAAACTCGTTTGCTCTTGCACTTGGTATCAAAGTCCAACCAGCTTTTGACAGTTTTTGATAAGTCGCCCAACCCTTGGAACCGCCTGGTATTTCATAATCTGGAACTGCATATTGTGGAAAAGTTGTGTAAGGACGCCAAGGTTGATTCGGTGCAGTCTGCAAGTGCAAAATTTTTTCCCCGCTGTTGTCAGACTTTGATAACCAGCACATTCTTTGATGCATGGCAAACTCCTTGTGTATGTTATTTAGCTTTTAAGCATAATCGCAGACATATGTCAATAGGAACATCGCCCTTTTGGGGTACTTTTTTCATCCTTCACAACTATTAACCTCAAGACGAATCACACAATTCAAAGCAAATGTAAGCTCCAAAAGCGTTACAGCCGAAAGGGTACAGAAAAAAACGCAGCAATAGGATTGCGTTTAGCCAATGCTATCCTATGCTTCACAAAAATTGATGTATTTTTGAGTACTTTTTCTGATAGTTATGCCTTATACGAATGGGGCATATAGTTTATCACTCACAATGTTACGAATTTGAGTGACTAATTGGGCGTATGCCAAATCAGATAAGATTGGTTGTGCTCCTTTTAGCGAAATTGGTTGTTCGATCTCAATCCATGACTTACAGCCACCATACTTGGAGTGATAGGGAATTTCTTGTTCTTGGGGAAGTTTGTAAGTCCGCAGTAGGAGAATGTAGAGTGGCTGACGCGATTTCCATTTGAGGCGATCGCTAATAAAGTACTCGTTCCAAATATGGAATGGAAGCAAAGCATTGACTATTGACTCTTCACAGCAGGGGAAAATATCTGTAATCTCAGCCCAACTGCTGATACGAACTGTTTCTGGATGCCAACCAGGTGTGACTGGAATCACTAAATTAGTATACTCAGGTTTGAGTAAGAAAGGCTGTTGATGTTCAAACGTTGGGTAAAGCAAAATCTGCTTAGAATCAACCTCAAAGCGTCCATGACGTTCATGGATACCACCCTTGCGCAGAAGCATGATTGTTTTGCCTGTTTCCAAGGCATTGATAGCAACCGCCCATTCTTTGAGCGCATAATTCGTCATAGTTAATTCTTGCATAAGTATCTACTTTAACTCTGATTTAATTTGACTCCAAGACCGATACACTATGTCACTGTCGGCACCAAATGAATTAAGGAACAGTTAAGGATTAATTATGGAAAAGCGAACCCTGGGTACATCGGATGTAAAAATAACGCCTATTCTCATGGGAACTTGGCAAGCTGGTAAAAAAATGTGGGTGGGAGTTGAGGACACTGACTAGATCAAAGCAATCAGAGCAGCATTTGAAGCTGGTATTACGACCATTGATACCGCTGAGGTTTATGGTGACGGACACTCTGAAAGAATTGTTGCTGAAGCTTTATCTGATGTTCGCCATCAAGTCGAGTATGCCACGAAAGTGTTTGCTAACCATCTCAAGTACGACCAAGTGATTGAGGCTTGTGAGCATTCTTTGAAAAACCTCAAAACCGACTACATAGACTTATACCAAATTCATTGGCCCGCTGGCTCCTTTGGTTCTGAAATTGTTCCAATTGAGGAGACAATGAGCGCTCTTAACCATCTCAAAAAGCAAGGGAAAATTCGGAGTATTGGTGTTTCCAACTTTTCTCGTACACAGTTGCAAGAAGCATCTCACTACGGACGTATTGATAGCTTACAACCTCCCTATTCTTTATTTTGGCGGTCTGTAGAAAAAGATGCAATGCCTTATTGTATCGAAAACAAGATTGCGATTATTGCTTATTCACCTCTAGCTCAAGGATTGTTGACAGGAAAATTTGGTTTTGATCACAAATTTGACCCACAAGATAACCGCGCCAAGAATAAGCTGTTTCAAGGAGAAAATTTTGAACCAGCTCAAATAGCTTTGGAAAAATTGCGCCTCATTGCACAACCTCACAACTGTACTCTTGCTCAGTTAGCGCTAGCATGGTTAATTGCTCAACCACAGAGTCATGCAATTGCTGGTGCGCGTCATCCCGAACAAGTCACCGCAAACGCTCAAGCAGCTTCTGTTCAACTTTCCACTGAAGATCTGCACCAAATAGATTCCATTGGGCGGATTGTGACCGACCATTTAGACGATAGTCCAGTGATGTGGAATTGGTAAGAACAACAAGTCATTCGTCACAATTGCTGAATATCTCCACAGTTAACAATTCAAAATTCAAAATTCAAAATTCAAAATTGAACACAGTTTCAAACGGGGATTTCAACCCTGACTGAAACTGGGGAGCCAGTGCTGTGGGGGGTTTCCCGACAGCCCGGTATCTGGCGTGCTTCGTATAGACGCTCGTGGTCTCAAACCCTTAATTTACGATAAATCTGAAAGCTTTAAACCCAAGTCGTTCTTCTGGTGTACACTTCGCTTTGCGAGTCAGCTGAAAGATTCCATCCGGCAGACTTTGCGCCATTCACTGCTTTTGGCTTTTGGTTCGCTGAGTCTTTTGACTACTCCTGCACTCATCAAAAGACATCTCCGAAAATACCCTATGCAAGTCTGAGACTGGTTGTTCTAAATATAGCCAGTTCTTTTTTTGCCTACACTCGCCTTTCTTGCTTCTTTCTTGCTTTTTTATATCTACTTGTGCGAAATTGTCATTTAACAGTAAAATACGGTTAACTTATAAACTAACAGGTGATTTATCTCTCAATAAACAAATCAAATTGCTCCCTATCGAGCTTGTGTATGAATACCTTCTTGGCAAGCTAGGATAGCGACTTGCTCAAGGCATAGCCAAAAGTTACGTACATTTACTAGCAATACTTAAAATAAAATGACAAGTGATTGTACTGAGGATGAAGCATCATCAGCACAATACTCATGCGATCAGCCCCAAATAGTAGCATTTCATATCTACAGGTATTGACTTTCCTGTAGCACAATTCCATATTTCACTTCCTAGGTAAGGAGAAAATACAAATGCAACCTGATTCCAATTCTGATCACGCTTCTCAAAAAAATACACAAGCGCAAAGCGAAATCACAAATCCCAGAACTATTACTGCTGATGGAAGTCGTAGGCGCTTACTCACAGGTGGCTTCAGTAGACGCTCATTTCTTGGTCGCGCTGGTGTGTTGACTGCTACTGCTACTGGTGTTGCTGCGGGGGTGATGTCTCCTCTGGTCTCTTCCAAGATCAGAGGAAATGTTGCCCAAGCGCACAATGCACAGAATGCACAGAATGTTGCCGCCGGTGGCAAATCGAGTCAAGTTTTACAAGAAGTCCTATCAGCCAACCAGCGTTACGTTGAGACCTTTGGCGACAAAGCTAACCTTACTATACCTCCTGCGAGACGGTTTGCAGTTCTCACTTGCATGGACGCTCGACTTGACCCGGCTAAATTTGCTGGACTGGCTGAAGGGGATGCTCATGTCATTCGTAATGCAGGCGGACGCGTTAGTGATGATGCAATTCGCTCCCTGGTGATTTCATACAAATTACTCGGCACTAAGGAGTGGTTCGTGATTCACCACACAAATTGTGGCATGGAATTCTTCACAGACGATATCATACGTAATTTACTAGCAAATAGTCTGACAACAGCAGTTCTGAATTCGGACGGCACTTTTACTGACGTTGGACCAGCACGAACGGGTTCGACTGAAGGAGATTACATTAACTGGTTGACTATCGCCAATCAGGAAGAAAGTGTTGCTAGAGATGTTAGACGAATTCGATTCCACCCATTGGTACCGGACGAAATTCCTATCTATGGTTACATTTACGATGTCAAGACCGGAAAATTAAATGAGGTTCCTAAAGCGACACAAATTGGTCGGGCGACTCTCTAATTGCTTCTCGAATTAAGTCATTAATTGACCTGTGGGTTGACGCTGAAATTTTCTTCAAGTCTTCATACTCTTTATCCGATAATCTTAGGTTGTACCGTTGCATCATCCCATGTATGTGTTAATATGGGATGACTTTAACACTACAGGATGAAAAACTCCAAAAACAAAACGTAGAGTTAAATGTTTCAAGCAAAAACAAAAGTAGCCGCACAGCCAAAAATTGGTCGAGGCGGGTAGGACTGTTTGAACCAGTCAAAGCCCCTTTGGGGCAGGACAACGTTGCTCCCGTTGTGGCTTGAGCCGCACTTCGCAACAACAGTCCGGAATCCACGTTTTTCAAAGCGTGGAGAGTTCAAGGCTTTCAATTCTCACAAATCAAATGGGATGCTCCCTGAAAAAACCGGGCAATCTTGGTCGTAGGGATTACGAATCAAGAACTTCTCTACTTGTTTGAGAAGTTCTACAACTTGTTAACTTCAGTAAACAACTGCTGTCAATTCCACAATTGGGTGATACTTTTATAAATAGGACACAAAACTTGGCACAACCAAACTAAAAAGGGCAAATGACCCGGTGTCCTTCCGTCATCCGCCCAAGCAAATGTCAGCATAAGTCTGATGATTAAGTGGCACAGCGTCTGTAGTTGAAAGGCGAAGCCAAATCCCAAAGCGGAAAAACAAAGATATGCTGCGTTTGTGATTGTTTTTGTTCACCCTAGTTGCATAACGTTTGTATTTCTTGACTATAAAAGCAATTTGTTCATTACGAAATTCTTTAGAAAAAACCTGGCCCCTCCTGACCAGGTTTTCGCGTTTTCTGGGAACTGACTAGTTTTTCACTCTTGGTTTCTCTGTACCGAAGGTTGATATTGATTGGGGGACGCACCCCGATTAAGCTAAAATTTCCTTGGTTATTGCTATTGCATTGTCCACATCGTTAGCACAATAAAGATTTTTTGAAACTAGTTTCTGGAAGAAGTTTTTAGTTTCTTCATCTACACTCAACAAAATAACTTTCTTATTGGCTTTCAAAGCTAAGGAAACTTCTGAAGCAGTACCCGCACCCATTCCACAAGCAATCACCACATCACTAGAAACGACATTAATATTGTTACGAGCGTTTCCCATATCAGTAAAAATGGCAATATCAACTGCTTCAGAAATGCCATCGTTATCATGATCACGAAGAATACCAATAGTTAAACCATCTACAGATTTTGCTCCTCGACTTGCTGCATCCATAACTCCAACATTTCTCCCGCCAGTCAGCAAAACCCATCCTTGTGTTGCAATGAGTTTCCCAAGTTCATAAGCTTTTTGCATATCCACTGCTGTAGCTTTTTCTCCAGGTCCCATCACTCCAATAATGATTTTTCTCATTGTCAATTCATAGTTCAAGTCAGCCAACTCGTGGAAGCAGCAAACCCACATAGCAATCTTTGGAATCCCCCACCCAGGATGTCATAAACTCCCAACAATCATCCCAGCAAGTACAATAAAACCAATCCACACGTTTTGTCGGAACATTTCACCATAAGCAGAGTTAGGCAAGTCTTGCTGTCTTAGCCGTGTGAACTGCCAAATCCAACCTGCAGTAGCAATAACAAGACTGATCCAAAATGTCAGGTGCAAGTGCATGACTAAACCTAGCCAACTCAGTAAAAAGACAGTGCTAGCAAAGAAAATGCCAATTGCAATCGGCGCGAAATCACCAAAAAACAAAGCGCTAGAATTCACACCAATTCGGCTGTCATCTTCTTTATCACTCATGGCGTAAACAGTATCAAATCCCAATGCCCACATGACACTAGCACCCCAAAGCAGCCAAGTGGGAAATGAAAGGTTATGTGTCACCGCACTCCAGCTAATCAAAACACCAAAGCCCCAAGCGATAGAAAGAACCAGTTGCGGGATGGGAAACACCCGCTTTGCGCCGGGATAAAGCAAAATGACTGGAACTGCTGCTACACACAACCAAAATGAGAGCACGTTAAGATAAAAAGCAAGAACTGCCGCACATGCCATTGCGACTATGGCAACTACAATGCCGGCTTTCACAGAAAGCGCACGAGAAGCAAGAGGGCGATCGCGAGTTCTTTCCACTTGTGGATCTATATCTTGATCCCACAAATCATTAACGATACATCCAGCACCACTTGTAGCGAGAGTACCCAGGATGATAACTCCAACCAGTGGTAAAGGTGGTTTTCCACTGCCTGCTAAAAACACAGCCCATAAAGCGGGAATCATTAAAATCAACCGTCCTGCTGGTTTGTGCCACCGCAAAAGCCGGATAATCACAAGCCATATGGGTTCGGTGTTGTGTTCTTTTGTAGTTAGCATAGGTCGTAAACAATGACTAAAGATAGATTTGTTCACACATATTTACATCTATAGAATATCTTTATCTGATATTTGTAAAATCACAATTGCAACTGGCAACTTTGGATACAACAAGGAAGTCATTCTCGTTGTGCTAACAGGGTACATCTCCCAAATCAGGAAGGTTCACAAAATGACTCACCTGAAAGCAATTGTGTAGTACAACATACATTTTTTCGCCAATACCGTTGGTATCGCCAGCTTCTACCATCCTTAATATAGAGAGAAACGTGCTTATGGTGAATTTAATTTCAGCTAACTGGGAGAGTCTTCCAACTCAAACAGTTGAGCAACACCGAACAATTGCTGCTATTGACTTAGGAACGAATTCATTACATATGGTAGTTGTAGGGATTGAATCTACACTGCCATCTTTTAGTATTGTCGCTAGAGAAAAAGAAACCGTTAGACTAGGCGATCGCGATCTTGAGACGGGGAATTTGAAACCAGAAGTGATTTCAAGGGCGATCGCCGCTTTGGGACGCTTCCAAAAGATCGCAAAAACTCTCAACGTCGAAACAATCATAGCTGTAGCAACCAGCGCCGTACGAGAAGCCCCCAATGGCAAAGATTTTTTGCAAAGAATCGAAGACGAGTTAGGTTTAAGTGTTGACCTGATTTCCGGTCAAGAAGAAGCGCGACGGATTTATCTAGGTGTACTGTCGGGGATGGAACTTAACAATCAACCCCACATTATCATAGATATCGGTGGCGGTTCCACAGAAATCATTTTGGGCGATAGTCATGAAGAGCGAATTCTCACCAGTACAAAAATTGGTGCAGTCAGACTGAGTGGTGAGTTAATCACCACTGATCCAATTAGCAACTATGAGTTTCAATACTTACAAGCTTATGCACGTGGAATGTTAGAACGTTCCGTTGAAGAAATACAAGCCAACCTCAACGTTGAAGAATTACCTCGTTTAGTGGGAACTTCCGGCACAATTGAAACTCTGGTCATGATTCATGCACGGGAAAAGCTAGGCTCTGTTCCTTCCACGCTCAATGGTTACGAAATGAGTTTAAAAGATTTGCGGGAGTCGGTCAATCGTCTACGGAAAATGAGTAACTCAGAACGAGCTGCAATTCCCGGTATGCCGGAGAAACGGTCCGAAGTTATACTTGCAGGTGCAGTCATCCTACAAGAAGCCATGAACCTTTTGGGCGTTGAATCAGTCACGGTGTGCGAACGTTCCCTAAGAGAAGGTGTCATTGTAGACTGGATGCTTACACACGGTTTGATTGAAGATCGCCTACGTTATCAAAGTACAGTACGCCAGCGGAGTGTGCTCACAATTGCTAACAAGTTCCACGTCAATTTAGAACACAGCGATAGAGTTGCAGTTTTTGCTTTAAGCATATTTGACCAAACAAAAGGAACACTCCACTACTGGGGAGCAGAAGAACGACAACTGCTTTGGGCTGCGGCAATATTACACAATTGCGGTCATTATATCAGTCATTCTTCTCACCACAAGCACTCTTACTATCTTATTCGCAATAGTGAATTACTAGGCTATAACGAAACAGAGATAGAAATCATTGCTAATTTAGCGCGTTATCATCGCAAATCTGGTCCTAAGAAAAAGCACGAGAATTACCGCAATATTACGAGCAAAAATCATCGACAAATTGTCAATAAATTGAGTGCTATTTTAAGATTAGCAGTTGCTTTGGATCGGCGGCAAATTGGAGCAATTGCACGAGTAGAGTGTGAATATTTGACTGAACAACAAGAATTTCATCTCAGAATATTCCCATCTCGCGCTGATGATGACTGTGCTTTAGAACTATGGAGTTTAGATTATAAAAAAGAAGTTTTTGAATCAGAATTTCAAGTCAAATTAGTCGTCAATTTAGAGCCTAAGGTCACGGTACTTAATTAGATAAAGTAGGGTGCGTTAAAATAATTTAACGCACTTTCATTTAGTTTGAATGTAGGTTTGATTTACAACTCAAAAATTTTTGGCTTGTTGCTTGTGTTCTTAAATTCTATTTACGAACAGCAAGGGCGTGGAAGTCAGCAATATTAACTCCATCCACAACGTTATCGAATCTATATAGATAAGCAGGTTTAGCATCCTTACCATCGTTTTCAACTTGCAAGACACCTATTCCTGGATAAATACCCACACTGTTGAAAAATGCTGGATCGTTTCCTGAAATAGGATTCGGTCCACGCTGTGTAATAAAGGCAACTTCTTCGGAGGGTGATGTATCTATTAAGTCTGGTGTAGGATCAGGACCTAAGACTGTATCAGCCAGTTCGATAAGATTAACTGCACGAACCTTGTTTGAGCCTTCAATGTTTGGATCAAAGAGATTAGACTTGACATCATGTACTGTAATAGTATTAGATGCACGGTTAAGTTGCCACAAATATTTCCCACCGAGTATATCCACACCATGAACATCATTACCAGATTGAGGAACTTTGATAAAAGCTGGACGTTGTGAGGGATTTTCTAGTAGAGACTTGTGGTTATAAACATAGACAAAGTCAGCTTTTTCAGGATCGGCATTACCTGCGTTAGTTATAAAGGTGTCACCAAACTGATAAGCAATTAATCCATTGAAGGTGGCTTCTGTACTATTGTAAATGTGTGCGATAGTCAGTGTTTCTGCGTTTACGATCGCCACCCCACCATCAGCAAAAGTGACATAAACCCATTTACCTGTATCATCGATTTGAGCGACTACTGGTCGGGCAGTAGCACCAGTGGTAGGTACTCCTAAGGCTGTCTTCGTCTCTGGGGTATTGAAGTCCAATGTTTGAACATCACCAAAGATTTTACCTCCAGGTGCCTCATAATTTGTGGCAATCTTATGAATTCGTTGACCTGGAGTATCTGCAACAAATACAAATTTGTTGTCCTTTGAGAGGTAAACAGCGTGAGAATTAGAGTTTGGTAATCCTGGTGGAAGAATTGAATCTACAACTTCACGCTTCGACGCGTCAATTGCGTAGACTTGAGCTGTAGTAGCGTGTCCTACAATCGCATGTGTAGCGCCTTGATTGAAAGTGATCCAGTGAGGTTTTTGACCTGCCTGAAGACCCTTTTTGACAGCGCTAGCAGCCAAGTTAATTTGCTCAATCTTTGCTTTACCTCTTATAAAATCTTGGTCCTCGCCCGACAGAACAAAGAGATTTCCTCCTAAAGAAGTACCATCAAGAGAATTTGCTTGGTCAATCGCCCAAACCTCATAAGATAAATTTTTTGGTTGTCTTGCAGAAACGACTGTGGAGAATCCTTCTTGTAGTGGAAGCGGTATTTGGGTGAATATAGCCCAAGCAATTCCAATGACAAACAAGTACAAAATGAAGATTTTTTTCATTTTTCACCTTCCTAATTTGAGTAAATGAAACAGTCTGTATAACTCCTCATCGCTGATTTGGCTTTGTTGATAGAGTTCAGTAACAAGCGATCGCTTGTCTTTTGGTCTGAGTTTTCACAATTTGTCTCCAAACCACAAAACAGCGTGGTCTTTTCCACAGTCTGATTTTTGATAGTTGTGAATTCATGAAAATAAGCAACTGCAAAACTGAGGCTTTCTCAAGCCTCAAAATGACTTTTTCACATGCCGTGAAAAATCACCTTTAAATTTTGGGAGTGATGAAAAAGACCTGACTAATCAATTGTCAATTATCAGTTATCAGTTACCAGTTACTAGTTATCAGTTATTACTGTTCACTGTTCATTGTTCATTGTTCATTGATTTTGACTAGAACAAAACAAGATTGCTAGGTTATTCATCACAAGCCATATAAAAAATCTCGTTGTGCATTTTTCTGATAACATCACGCAATTTTTTGTATTCATCAAAAACTTTATTTTCTGAATACAAAAGTTTCTTTACCAAGAAATAAGGATAGAGATTTGTATCATGCGCGCAATATGAAGCGCTAATACAGAACTGGTCAACACTCTTACAAAACTAAGATGCAAGCTGAGTCTTCTTGACAAAAACCTTTATCCCTTATGTAAAGTTGCAATTACGACAGACTGTAAAACTTTACTATGACTACGGTTAAAAAATCAAGATGCAGTAGTATAAAATTTTCATAAACTTTACAGACGAAATATCATGTCAAGTTGAGCACTAAAGCTAACAAATATTATCTCAGTGAAAGATAATATAAATCACCGTATATTTACAAAATAAAAGCGTTTTCAATGTCATTTTTTAGACTTTAATTTCAGTAAAAAACAACAGTGAGTTCATCAATCACGAACTCACTGTTGTTTTTGCGCTGTTTTTAGAACTGTCGAATTCACGTTACATTATTGAATTTGACCATGAAGACGAATCCAATCAATGAAATTTTCTACAGTGCTAAATGTTGCCAAAGGAGCCATTGCTTCTAAACGCTCAAAACTTGCGGTTTTTGCCCAAGCAGCTGCTAAAGGTATCACACCCACTTCTTTTGCATCCACCATATCAGAAGGAGAATCACCAACATAAGCGACGCACTCTGGCGCAATCTTCCATTTTTCCAGAACACTTTTAATTGCCAAAGGCTTAATTCCACCATTGGCAGAACCTGTTTTTATAGTATCGAAATAATCCTCTAATCCTAGATATCGTAACGAGATAGCAGCACTATCTCTCCCCTTTCCCGTGACAATTCCCAAAGCAATATTTTTCTGTTGACAGTAACTCAAGGCTGTTTCAATTCCAGGAAAAGGTTGCTCGCAAATTGCGTGGGCTTTCTCATACTCATCTAGATACATTTGCAGGCACGCTTGCCATTCTGACTGCACTAGTCGCTGAAATATACCTTCCTCACTTGGTCCAAAATACGATGAAATTTCTTCATCAGTGAAATGACGGTTTAAATATTCAAAAAAAGCTTGCCTAAAGGCTGTAAAGCAAACAGGTAAGGTGTTTGCTAGCGTGCCATCCAAGTCAAAAATAATTCCTTTTAAGGTTATAGTTCCTTTCATGATTACACTCTGCTACTTACTACTCTCTCGTCATGTTTTCGCGTCGGAAATAACTCGTCAATAAACTTCCGTTAATCAAAATCTGTCTGAAGGTTTGGATTGCGGTAATGTTCAAACAGCCGAGTCATCTGAGATGGGACAACACGAGTCAGCGACAGCTTTGGAATTTCCAGTTCTCCAAAAAAGGCAACGTCCTCAGTCTCAAGACTTCGTGTCGGCATTCCACCCATCAATTCACATAGAAAAAACAGCTTATAAACATGGTGCGCCATTGGTGGATGCCCATGACGGCTGTGATTCCTGTCATAGACAGCGAGTAGCTTGACTACTTGTGTGTGATATCCAGATTCCTCATAGACCTCTCGGACGATTGCCTGACTCGGCGATTCGCCTATGTCTGCCCATCCCCCCGGTAATGTCCAGCAGCGATCTTCTTTTTCTTGAACCAAGAGAATTTTATCAAAGTGAAAGACAGCAGCCCGGACATCAACTTTTGGCGTGGCATATCCTACTTGGCTGTTGAACAAATCAAGGATATAGCTAAATTCAGTATTAGAGTGTGTCGCCATGATTTGGGCTGCTATCTGGCGTAGTTGTTGGTAGCGTTCAAGGTCAAACGGATTTTCGCTGTATGTCAGTCCATTTTGGGCAATCGCTTGCAGTTGTTGCGCCCACTCTAACCACTCATAACTCATTTTAGATTTCTACTCCAGGATTGTTTAATTAATGGGCTGCAAGATCCCCGACTTCGCAAAAGTTGTCGAGAATCTAACCAACTTTGCTCGTACTGATTGTTGATGTCATCATAATTTGTTTGTTAGACAAACAAAACATGGAACATTTTCTGCTGTCAATTGAGTTACCGCCCTTACATACAACCCACTCAAAGCCACTCAACAATATAATCGCGACCTTCATCACTAAGTATTCTTTCCTTCACAAATCGCAATAATTCGGTAAAATTAGTTAAAGCGATTTTCATATTTGTAAAACCAAGGCATTAGCAATCCCATGCAACTGAAGGTCAGTGCATCTCCACTATCCCTCTCATCCGTACTCTTGATAGCCCCGTTTTTCTTATGGGGTACAGCAATGGTGGCGATGAAAGGAGTGATACCCCACACGACACCATTATTTATGGCGGGAGTGCGTTTGATACCCGCTGGGGTACTTATTTTGATAGCAGCAGCATTCATGGGTAGACCTTTGCCCAAGGGTTGGGTAGCATGGCTGTGGATTGCTTTATTTGCCTTGGTGGACGGAACCCTGTTTCAAGGCTTTTTAGCAGAAGGATTGCTCAAAACAGGTGCTGGTTTAGGATCTGTGATGATTGACTCTCAACCCTTGGCTGTAGCGTTGCTGTCTTTGTGGCTATTTCAAGAACATATCGGTTTTTGGGGATGGTTAGGGCTAGGATTAGGAGTCACAGGCATTAGTTTGATTGGTTTACCAGATGAGTTGATTTTCCATTTTCTAGACTCAGACACGATTGTAGAGATGTTGCGTACAATCTCTCTAGAACAACTGTTTGCCAGCGGTGAGTGGTTGATGCTTTTAGCAGCGTTGAGTATGGCAGTAGGAACAGTATTAATCCGGTTCGTCAGTCATCATGCTGACCCTGTGATGGCTACAGGATGGCATATGATTATTGGTGGTTTGCCTCTATGGGGAATTTCATCAGCTGTAGAATCTGGACAGTGGCAGAATATTGTCCCATCTGACTGGTTGGCGCTGGGTTATGCCACAGTATTTGGTAGTGCGATCGCCTACGGATTGTTTTTCTACTTTGCCTCTAGCGGTAATCTCACCAGTCTTAGTTCCCTCACCTTTCTCACACCCGTATTCGCATTGTTATTTGGCAATTTATTACTTAAAGAAGTTCTCAGTCCTCTACAGTGGGTAGGAGTTAGCCTGACTTTGGTTAGTATCTATCTCATCAACCAACGCGAAACTCTCCCAGGTGCAACCAAGAAGGTTGTTACGAATGAAAAAACTATCACACAGCAACAACAACTTTCAGAAGTGTCTACAAAGAAGATGAACACACTCACCTTACTTGTAAGAGAATCTAAACCTGACATTTAAACAAAAGTCGTAAACAGATTTTTAAAAATTGAATTAAGTATTAGTCAGCGTGTGTTAAATATACTGAAGCCAACAAGACATTTGATATTGCATGGCTTATAGTTATTGTGGTGTGTATGGCTTCCAATGCACATTCTGGCTAAAACTTGCTATATGAGGGTAGTCGCTAAAACGACGCAATCCGCATAAACAAGCAGAGAATAGGTGGACTGCCAAACAAGTTCAACAAACTCCACTTATCGGATGGATATAATTATGCGTTCTGATTTCTCCCAGAATAATCAGTTGTGCTCCGTTTTTTGGTTCTCTGATGATACGGCTACATTATTCCTCACTTATTTTCATTGCTTGCCTTGCTTGCTTAGGATTTAACCAACATCCTACAAGTGCAGTTACACCTAAACTCGTTTTAAGAAACTTAGAACTTGCTCAAGTCAGTTCTAAAGATACTGCCAAGCAGTCCATTCTTAGACTTGGTAGCACAGGTGTACAGGTGAAGTCATTGCAAACCCGACTTCAAAAGTTAGGATACTACGATGGTGAGATAGATGGACAGTATGGCAAAAGTACAAGCCTTGCTGTGACTAAATTTCAAAAAGCAAATGGTTTAACTGTAGACGGTATCTTTGGTGATATAACAAGAAAGAGTCTTCAGACAGCAATAAACAACGAATTGCCGTCTTCTTCTCTTGCAATCAGTTCTACAGCACAACCGACGACTGAGAAGGAAACACAAACAGACATAGTTTGGTGGTTACTCGTAGGTATTGGTGTTTTGGGAAGTATTGGGGCGTTACTCTATATAGTAAGAAGGCTTGAGAAGGGTACAAAAGTTGCAAAATACCCAGAAAGTTATAGTCAAGTAAATAACAGTCCAGTTCCGCAAACCATACAAAAGTTACATGTAAAAAACGATGGGGAGTTTCATAATACTGATGTCATCAGTACACAAGAAACAACCGTATCACCCCCAAAACAACTTTTGCCAATGGAAACAACATCTCGGCTTGCCAAACTTGACATCATTGATCAGTTGATTGATGATTTACGTAGTCCTGATCCAACACTGCGACGCAAAGCTATCTGGGATTTAGGTCAAAAAGGAGACTCGCGAGCAATTCAGCCGTTGGTTGATCTGATGGTGGATGCAGATTCTCAGCAACGCAGCTTGATTTTAGCTGCTTTAGCAGAAATTAGCAGTCGTACACTCAAACCTATGAATCGTGCTTTGGCAATTTCATTGCAAGATGAAAGTCCACAAGTCCGACAAAATGCCATTCGTGACTTAACTCGTGTCTATGACATGATGGCTCAAATGAGCCAAATTTTATCTCATGCTTTGCGAGATTCTGATGCAGACGTGCAAGCTACAGCAAAGTATGCTCTTTCACAAATGAATCGTATCCGTGTTTTGCCTGGTGATGCAAATGAGCGGGATAAAGATACAAAAGAGGAGGAAGAGGAAGACGAGAATTTTTAACAGTTATCAGTTATCAGTTATCAGTTATCACTGTTCATTGTTTACTGTTTACTGTGTACTGTGTACTGATTTAAGCGTCTGGTAATTCGCCAAAGCGTTGACGATAGCGCTCAAGTAACTCTGTCATCTCTGCTGCTTGCTGTTGCGCGAGTTGTCGCTGATTACGCTCTTGCTGTGCAACTTCTTCTGGTGTCTGGTACCTAACGCTTTGTGCATCATACCAATAAAGCACTTCCAGTTCTACTTCTCCATCAATGTAGCTTCCTCTACCAATTCCTAAGCCAATTTCTGGCATCCAAAAAGGTTCTCCAATCTGTAACTTATATTCTCCATTGACTAAACGATAAACTTCAAGTGGCTGATGTTGGTCACGTCGCCAGTATTCAGGATTGTAAATAACATAATATAGAACACCCAAGCGGGCATAAACTGACATTTTCTTATCGTATTCGCCGCCGTAGGTGAGGGAGACAATTTCTAAAGCAAAAATCGGGACAACATCGTTTTCTTCCCAAAGAACATAGCTTTTACGTAAAACATTTCCTTTAAATCGTTCTACTCCTAAACTTAAAAAACCATCTGGCACAACAGGTACAAGATGACTGACACCTGTTGTGTGATAAATTGCCATATCAACCCCAAAAAACCAATCTAAGCGATTAGCCCAGATAAACTTGAGCAAAAATAACAATAAATTCGGGACAAAATTTTGATTTTCGTTATCCACAGGAGTGTCGTCTGAACAAGGAAGTTCAGCACTGCTTGGTAGTTTAGAGAACGGGTCGTATTTTACCATGTACTGTTTTTAAAAATATAAAAGTAAATCTGGAAAGACTTTTCAAGTTCAATACAAATCTCAGGAAGTCTTTAACATTGATTAAGCGAATATAGGCGATAGCTAGCCCCTTAGGGGGCCTGCGCTAACGCTTGCCTTACGCGCAAAGCGCACGCTACGCGCTTCGGCAGATCGCTCAATCACAAACCACTCATGATAGAGAGTTGCCAGAAAGAAATCATCACCTGCAACTTGATCGCATACTGCCACATAACCAGAGAAAAAGGGGTCATCATCATAAGTAGTGTCCTTAAGAAAAACAGTTAATGACTTTCCATCAGCACTCTAAATAGAGCGAAGAATAGTAATATTAGAATGATGAGATTTCTTGACAGGTAAAAGTACAGAGCGCTCCTCAATTATCATAAATTCTGGTTCATAGTATTTAAGAACACCAATCCCAATTTTCTGGACCTTGATGTTTTTCAATAATACGATCCCACCGAACAGTTCTAATTTTATCCAACGCTTCTGGGGAAAGGTCTGATAATTTCATCTCGCAATCCTCGATACTTACACCGCAAAAGGGGATACTACTATATGTTAATCACAAGATAGTGGCACTGCTGAAGGAAATGCAGATGACTTCCAAACCTCTGAGACTACTCTTTGTCTCCACATCTGTTGGACCACTTGGTACTGGACTAGGTGGCGGTGTGGAATTAACTTTGCATAACATTGCCCAAGAAATGCTTCGGCGCGGTCATAAATTGCAAATAGTTGCCCCTTCTGGTTCTACATGGGATTCTTTATTTGTTGTACAAATTCCCGGCAATTTACAAATCATTGCCCAGAGTCAGGAACGCACAGCCCCTGTTACTATGCCAGAAAATTCTGTGCTGGCGAATATGTGGGATTATGCTCGTCAGGTTCAAGATGAGTACGACCTGATTGTCAACTTTGCTTATGATTGGTTACCGTTCTACTTAACACCTTTTTTTCGATGTCCGATTGCCCATTTGGTTAGTATGGGTTCGCTTAGTGACGCCTTAGACCAAATTATCAGAAAAGTTGGCAAGCAGTTTCCTGGTACAATTGGTTTTCATAGTCTTGCACAAGCTGACACTTTCGCTCTCGACGAACAATTTTTTTGTTTAAGTAATGGAATTGATGTCTCAGTGTATGAGTTTTGTGCTCAACCAAAGCAACAGTTAGCCTGGGTAGGTCGAATTTCCCCAGAGAAAGGTTTGGAAGATGCGGTAGCTGTGGCACAAATCACTAACATCCCGCTGAAAATTATGGGTAAACTCCAAGATGAATCATACTGGCAGCAGATTTGTCAAGATTACCCAAATGCACCTTTAGAATATTTAGGATTTCTATCAACTTCTCAAATGCAACAAGTTGTACGCGAATGTCGGGCGTTGTTGATGACACACCGTTGGGTGGAAGCATTCGGAAATGTTGCAATAGAAGCACTTGCTTGTGGAGTTCCTGTGATTTCTTATCGTCGTGGTGGTCCGGCGGAAATTGTTCAAGATGAGAAAACAGGTTTTTTGGTCGAACCCGATAGTATTCCTGGGTTAGTGAATGCTATTTCTCGCCTGGATGAAATCAATCGTCAAACTTGTCGCGCTTGGGCAGAAACTGAATTTTCTCTGGAAGCTTTGGGCGATCGCTTTGAACAATGGTTCATGAAAATTTTAGATTTTTGAATTCATCAGCCATATCTTTGGCTTTGATATTGGATTTTGCACGGATAAAAAGATATAAATAGCGAATTGACTTATTGGCTCAATTACCTCACCCCGCCCTTTCGGGCACCCCTCTCCTTAGCAAGGAGAGGGGATAGGGGTGAGGTGAGACCAGTGCGAATGACGGCTTTCCCACCGGGCTGCATCTGGCGTTAGCGCAGCGTGACCGGAGGTCATCTCCGGAGGGTGTAAGTCATGAATGCAACGCGCGTATCAATCAACATTTATTATCATTTGTTCTTAAACAAGATTATTGATGCAATCCAACACTCAAAATCTAAAATCTAAAATTCTTCCTCCACCTCTCAAACCAGGTGATTTATTACGAGTGATTGCTCCTAGCGGTGCTTTACGAGAATTTGAGGCTTTCCAAAAAGGGGTAGAAATTTGGCGAGCGCGTGGCTATCGAGTAGAAATCCCTCCAGAGATAGAAGACAAATGGGGATATTTAGCAGGCAAAGATGAATACAGGCGCGACCAGCTAGCAACAGCATGGAAAGAGCCAGAGTGTCGTGGTATCCTGTGTGCTAGAGGTGGTTTCGGTAGCACTCGTATTTTGGAAGATTGGACTTGGCACGATTTAGAAAACTCAACACTTTCTAAATGGCTCATAGGCTTTTCTGACATTACCGCGCTTTTGTGGAGCCTTTACACAGCAGGAATTTCCGGCGTTCATGGTCCCGTGCTGACAACTCTTGCTTGCGAACCAGATTGGTCAATCCAAAGATTATTTGATTGTGTGGAAGGTCGTCCTCTTGCAGCTTTAAAAGGTTGTGGTTGGGGTGGAGGTGTGGTGAATGGTATCCTATTACCAGGGAATCTCACAGTGGCAACTCATCTGCTTGGTACGCCAATGCTACCAGATATGGATGGTGTGATTTTGGCACTGGAAGACGTGACAGAAGTTCCTTACCGCATTGATCGCATGCTGACACAGTGGCGGATGAGTGGTGTCTTATTAAAAGTTCGTGGAATTGCGCTGGGTAGCTTTAGCCGTTGTGAAGCGCCTCCAAATGTTCCTAGCTTTAGTGTTGAGGAAGTGTTGCGCGATCGCCTAGGTGATTTAAATATTCCCATTGTCTCCAACTTGCCTTTTGGTCATGAAGCCCCCAACGCGGCTTTACCAGTTGGTGTATTGGCAACTTTGGATGCAGAGCAAGGAATTTTGAGTTTGGGAAATTAAACTGTTAGCTGGTAAAATCCTGATGGTGTAGCAGTTTCTCCAAAAGCAAGTGCATGACCATCAATCTCCAAATAGACGAAGCCTTGATTCAAGAAGCTCTAGCTCTTGGGAATCAACAAACAGAGCGTGATGTGGTAGAAGAAGCACTACGCGAATATGTACAACGTCGCAAGCAACGAATGATACTGGATTTGTTTGGGACAATTGATTACGACTCTGATTACAACTACAAACAGCAGCGACAGAGGCAATGAAAGTTGTCGTAGACACCTCTGTATGGTCGTTGGCACTGCGGCGAAATACTCCATCAGAAGCAATTAAGGATTTTGAGAGTTTTCAATTTACTTGAGTGAAAGGAATACGGATTGCGCGGGGATTTTGAGTTTGGGAAATTAAACTGGTCAACTACCCACACTAACACTTCGTGTATAGTGTGGGCTTGAAAGAACCAGCTTTCAACGTAAGAGATGACTAGCCCACGAGACTTGTTTTGTTACGGACTTCTGAATGTTTCCCTAGTTCGGATTATCTCCAAGCCTACTGGTTGTAGGCGCTTGACGCCAGACGCCCCAAGTCGGGAAACCCGACGCCAGTCCTCTCAACGGGGGGAACCCCCGCACGAGGCTGGCTCCCCAAGGCGCTGGCTCTAGAAAGGACATGCTAAACAAGTTGGGCTAAGGGACTTATAACTCTACTCGGAGGTTTATCACTTTATGCGAGTACCAGTATTAGATAAAGACGGAAAACCACTTATGCCAACAAAGCCTAGTCGTGCTAGACCCTAAAAAATTGGGCAGGCTTATTACTACGAGTACCCGTCTTGCCCCACAGATCAACCAAACGAAGCCTGCCCAATTTTTTTCGTGTAAGACCTCGACCCCCTTCCTTTTCTCGCTATGCGAGAAATTGGTCACAGGACGCAACAAACCAAACCCACAATTCCTGAGGCAGCGCGTTGGAGAGCCAGTACTTGATGAGTGTCTCCCGACAGAGGTATCTGGCGTCCGGGTTCCCCGGCTTGAAGCGTCTGCCGTCCCGACGAGGTCTTACACGTAAGAAATGGGGCAGGCTTAGTAGCAACACAAATACGCGACTTGAAAACAGTGAAACCCAGAAAGCCTGCCCCATTTCTAGGGGACAAATGCGTAACACCGAATCAATAGATAAGGTGTGGGACTCCTTGCGGAGCTAGTTGAAGAAAACTGCAAGTAACATGATATTAGCTGTTAAAATCCTGTTGGTCTAGCAGTTTCAAAGGACAAGTCAATGCTAAACCATTAATCTCCAAATAGACGAAGCCTCTTGTATGAATTTTTTTGGACACAATCTGCTAACTGAGGTGATACAACTATCTCAGTTTCTGGCTAATGATAGTAGTACTAGTGATGCCCAAAAACAACGACGGCAACTACGGCTACTTGAATTGCAGCAGGAGATTGTGAGAAAATTTGCCCACCCTATTCGCCGTGAGGCTTATCCTGTAGATGCAATTCCAATTGCAGTACGCCAAGCCTTTGTTAAAGCGGTAGCTTTAGTAACACGCTATCACGAGTTAGGAGGTGGGGCTTGGAAAGGAACTTTATTTTCCCCTACCTTGAGTAAATACAGGTTTGACACGATTGCTGATGGATTGATTTCAGAAGCAACGCTAGCCCGTCTGTGTCAAATTTT
The DNA here is from genome assembly GCF_012912105.1 of Brasilonema sp. UFV-L1. Taxonomy (GTDB): domain Bacteria; phylum Cyanobacteriota; class Cyanobacteriia; order Cyanobacteriales; family Nostocaceae; genus Brasilonema. The sequence continues at coordinate 137,455 of NZ_QMEA01000001.1, read as the reverse complement.
TCACATTTGTGCTGAGTATGAGGAACACATTGCTACCTTAGTGCAGACAGTTGATTGCCAAATTGCTCAACAAAAGCAGATTATTCAGGCTGTACTCACAGATGCAAATCTGATAGCCGACTCGAATGCACAGAAGAGTCATGCTGTTGTGGATCTATTTCATAAACTGTTTGGGGAAATTCCCATGCCTGTAGAGGCGATTGGCTGTATATATACGCAGACTCAAATTTTTTTTTGTATTGACTACCAGGATAGTCAACTGTGTAACCCAGACTGTTGGAATCGTTTGGAAATCCCACAGCAAGTGAAATTGCAAGAGTTTCTTGAGTCGCTGGATAGATCTACCTTTGAAAAGTTTCGCCATTTTCCTACTTTTAGTCTATGTGACTCGGCTCAAATGAATCCAAAGTGGATCGAACACCTCGCTGTGTTAACGGGCTTGACTCGCTTTCAAATCACTCAGGCTTTGAGTTGCTCAGTTAGTATACTTGCCACCCAAAATGCTGAAAAATATTTAATTCACGACATTTGGGGACACAATTGGCAGTCGATGTTAACTCAGTTCAAGAGTGACTACGCCATATTGGCTAACTGCAATGAACCGTTGCATGGAGGAAAAACAGCTTACACTTGTGATGGGCCATTGACTTGCCGAGAATTATTTCAGATAAAAGGAGAACAAGTAATAGTCAATCAGGATTTAGCGTGCTTGTTTTTCCACGGAGAAGTTCGGCAACGCTTAGGGCTTGTGTTTACTCATGTCATTGCAGAAATAATGGCTGATGTAACAGAGTTTAAATTTGTCAGAGACTTTCCTGAATTCAGTAAGCAGTTGCCTTGTTCTTCTGTTTTTAAAAATGTGCCTACTAAGTTAGATTTGGAGTTAAGCGATCTATACTTCTTATTTTTACAGGTTTTGCAACCCCTACTAGAAGTCAAATTATCAGCATTTGAGGAGTCTGTATTAGAATCTGACATGCTAGGAGATTGGGGTAAGTTGGGATATCCAGTGCAATCATTGGAGTTACGTTCTAGTTTAAAAAGAGCGATCGCCCACCTGTTTCAAATTTTCTTGCAAGAATATAACACCACATACTTGCCTACTATCACGAGCGAAATTGGTGTTTTTGCCAAAATCATTAGCAATCTGCTCTACTTGCAAAATGTAGTGAACGAACTCTGCACTGATCCAACACTCAAGACTTCATCTCCTCATTTTCCTTTTCAAGAGTTACTGCTCGTGTTTATTGGCAATTATTGCTCCAACAATAGCTATGCTGAGTTTTGGGAAGTCGATGATGCTATCGCCAATGACTTCCTGCCATGTTGGCACTACTTGACCAAAAACCTGACTGGGCAGTAGTAGTAAAGTGTTGACCAAAAAAGTACTCCACAGCTAGGAACGATAGTTACAGAGTAAAGAAGCAAGAACTTAAGTATCAATTGCGCTGCTGGTTTGACTTACTGCGATCTGCCTTTGGCAGCAAGCTAGCCCCTCCAGGGGCGCACTCAAAGGACGCTTATCGCCCACACCCAGGTAACCAATACACCTGTGTCCAAGACTGACTAAATGCTCTACAGCCAATCGAGCAGCGCTAAGTTGAACCTGAGTTTCTTTTCAAAATACACAAGCCAATAGCCGGAACAGCTCCGAGAACCACCGCTGTCAACCCTTGTTTACACAAATATACAACTTGATCGCGGTTCACTGCTGGAATAAACTCTTGCACAAGGGAAAGCACCACTACCAAAATACTGATGAATAGAAATGAAATGGAGGGCAGAAAAATCCACCAGCAAGCACTTGTGGTGTGTCTTCGCAGTATGAGCCATTGGAAAAACCCAAGCCAAATTCCAGAGAGGATATATGCGATGGTTGACAAAAAACCTAAGATGACTATTTGTTTTGGAGATAAATTTTGATTGAATGATGAAGCAATAGATGCAATGTCGTGAATCCATTGTGCAGAAACGCTGTTAGCAATTAGCCAACCGAGAGTTGTGGCAAACATCCACCACCAACCAGATATGTATTTATATAGAACAAGTGCTTGATCTGTGCTGAAAATGAGCGCAAACACACAATTGCTGAAGTATTTTGTGAAGTCGTACCATATTTTCTGCTGCAAAATCGCTGGTGGCACTATTTTTACGATATTTATTTCAATACCTATACTGGCAATTCCGCCTACAACCCATCCTAAAACAGTCAAGAGGGTAAATTGGATGAAGAAACTCCGTCTCTCGATTGGAGGTATTAAAAATCTTCGCGCTTTAGGTTTACCAGAAAAAACTTTTTGTGGTGGTTGTTTTGAATCAGGTGGCATAAGAGTTGAATAATTATTAAGTTTTAAGTCTAATTTAAGTAGAATTTTTGCAAGTCGCACCCTATATAAAGCTTCTTGAAAAAAGGGCAATCCTGGGATGATAAGCTAAACAATGACAGAAAAAAGAGTTTAGGATGAACTGTTAAATGGGTATTTCCTCCAATGCTCCTTATCTTCTCAGGGCAGCTCGTGGTGAAGTGTTAGACCGTCCCCCCGTATGGATGATGCGACAAGCAGGACGGTATATGAAAGCTTACCGAGATTTAAGGGAGAAGTATCCTTCTTTTCGTGAACGCTCGGAAATACCCGAAGTAGCGATTGAAATATCCTTACAACCGTGGAAAGCCTTTCAACCAGACGGAGTGATTTTGTTTTCTGATATCGTCACGCCGCTTCCTGGTTTGGGTATTGATATGGATATCGCTGAAGGTAAAGGACCAATTATTCACTCGCCCATTCGCACATCCGGGCAAGTTGAGAACCTGCATCCCCTAGAACCTGAGCAATCCCTGCCTTTCATTAAAACAATCTTACAGGCATTGCGGCAAGAAGTCGGCAACCAATCAACTGTGTTGGGCTTTGTGGGCGCACCTTGGACATTAGCCGCTTATGTGGTAGAGGGAAAAGGTTCTAAAACCTATTCCATCATCAAAAACATGGCGTTCTCGGAACCAGCTTTGCTGCATCAGTTGCTCACAAAATTGGCAGATGCGATCACAACTTATGTCCGCTATCAAATTGATTGTGGCGCACAAGTTGTGCAAATGTTTGATTCTTGGGCAGGACAATTAAGTCCTCAAGATTATGAAACTTTCGCACTACCCTATCAGCAACGAGTTTTCCAACAAGTGAGAGAAACTCATCCTGATACACCCCTGATTCTACTGGTGAGTGGTAGTGCTGGTTTGCTTGAGAGAATGGCACTATCGGGTGCAGATGTGATCACTGTAGATTGGACAGTAGATATGGCAGACGCACGGGCAAGATTAGGTAAGCACGTTAAAGTGCAGGGAAATCTTGATCCTGGTGTGCTGTTTGGTTCTAAGGAATTTATTCGCGATCGCATTTTCGATACTGTTCACAAAGCTGGTAACAAAGGACATATTCTCAATCTTGGTCACGGTGTGCTTCCGGAAACTCCAGAAGAGAATGTCGCTTTCTTCTTTGAAACGGCGAAACAACTCAGTAGTGCAGTTGTATGAGCAGCCGAGGTTAGGGATTAGAAACTGTAACTTAATTCCTACCCACTTCTACCGGTACGTCAGATATAAGCTGATCAACAAAATCTCTAAGCCGTTCTTGCCAGTTAAGAACGGCTTTAAGTTTTTCAAGTTGTCCAATGTGTATAACACGCAACACAAGAAGCCCCATCACAATCATCGCTCCTTCCTGATAAGCAAATTTTATTAATGCTATCAGTCTTTTTGTGTCAAGTCCTATTGACCTTTTGTAACAAAAACGTTATATTTATTTACATAACAAAAGAATACAAAAAAACAAAAAGACCAAGCTATCTATACCGCTGTTAATGAAGACAGCGTTCTTAATAGCTACGCAACTAAATCCAACATGTACTACACTGAGTGTCCTGCAATTTGAGAACAACGTAATCATGTTTTACAGTCTTGCCTTGTACTCTTTTTCGTGACTGCTGTAGTTTTGGTTGCTTTGGGCGTTAGCTAAGATTTTTAGATTTCGGTATCGCTACTTATCGACATTTGGACTTCTCCTCCTCACCTCGGTTGGTTTCGCCGAGGTTTTTTGTTGTGATTAGACGATGCTGCTTGCAGTTGCGGTGAGAGTCGTCATTAGTCCTTTTGGGCGATCGCCCAAAAAGAGCGATCACTACCTCTAACTTCTATCCCATTAACAAATACGCCTTACCTACCACAACATTAATGACATGATGAGTGATGGGAAGACTATCAATCACCATGCCTAGACACAATAGCATCATGTATGAGATGGAATACAGAAACAATCCTTTAGCTAAATCGCGGTTTTCTGGATTGTGCAGTAATTGCCAAGCTTTGTAAATAAAAACTCCTCCTAAACTCACAGCAATAACTCCGTAAATCATTCCACTGACTTGCAAAGGATAAATCAATGAAAATGTTGCTGCTACTGTCACTAAGGTGTACAACCAAATCTGCCGTACCGTCGGTGTAGTTCCTGCAATGACTGGTAACATTGGTACGCCAACTTTTGCGTAATCATCCCGAATCATTAAAGCTAGTGACCAAAAATGAGGCGGTGTCCACAAAAAGACAATTGCAAATAGTACCCATGCAGCCCAGCTTAATGTACCAGTGACAGCAGCCCAACCAACCAAAGCCGGAACTGCTCCTGCTGCTCCGCCAATAACGATATTTTGAGTGCTATGTCGCTTGAGAAAATGCGTATAAATTAGCACGTAAAAAACAATACCAGACATTGCTAACAGAGCAGCTAGTAGGTTGGCAAAGACGTAAAGCAAAGTAAAGGAAATGACAGCCAAAGCACTAGCAAAAATCAGAGCATCGCGCGACTGTATTCTACCAGAAGGCAGAGGGCGATGACGTGTGCGCTCCATTTCATAATCGATATCTCGATCATAGACACAGTTAATCGTCTGGGCACTTGCTGCTGCCAAAGTACCACCAGTAAGTGTAACGAGTAACAACAATGGATCTACTTCTCCCTTAGCTGCAATCCACATACTTCCAGCAGTGGTAATAAGTAGCAAAGGGATGATTCTAGGCTTCGTCAGCTGATAGTAGCTTTGAATAACCTGTAGAAATGTTTGATGGTGGCGAGAGACATTAGTCTCAATCATTTTGGCACTATTTCCTTATTTTCAAACCAAGATAACTGTGTACTCTTCGGGTTCACTTGTCACCAGGGCGTGGGAAATCCTCCTGCTGCAGGTTGTCGTCACTTCCTGCACTGTCCTGGTGTACTATGTACTGTGTACAGCTTTTATTCAATTGCTTGTTCAGTTGTCGTGTTTGCGTTGATAATCAAGCTGTTAGCGTTGATCCCACGACTATGAATCCAGTCTCGTAGTGCGAGAACTGTGAAACCCACTAAAGTACCAAGCATTGCCGCCCCCACAGCTTGGTGAGAGACGGTGAGTGGTTCGACTTGAAGATGCAGCCGGAAAGTAGCAACTCCTAACAGGAGTTGTACAATGAGTAATCCAGCAGCTATATTTGCTAGTCGCCGTAAAACAGGATGCAGTGCTGGTGTCCGCCATGAAAGAATTACCACAGCCAATGTTGCTACTGTTGGAGGTACTACGCCAGCAATATGACTATACATTACAGCACAAAGTTGGGATGTGCCAAAGCATTGGTGTAGCGCCCAACGAGAGCCTACCAAAGCACCGAGTAGACTTTGCAGATAAACTAAGATAGCTGCTGTTAAACCTACCCAAGGTAAGTTACCTACGGTTCCAGTTGCCTGGTAAGGAGTAAGTGCAGTACCAATCACTAGTAGGGTTGTGAAAAATAACAGCGCTGTTCCTAAGTGAGCGGTGACGATATCAAACCGCAAAAGTTCAGTGACGGTGAGTCCGCCCAAAATTCCTTGGAAAACGATTAAAAATAGGGCGAATGTCGATGCCCAAGGCAGCCATCTGGGTAAAGAGCGACGATACCACCAGGACATTCCAACGAGTGCGATCGCGCTGATACCAATTAATGCTGCATCCAATCTGTGAAACCACTCCAAAAAAACCTGGAAATTCATTTGCTTGGTTGGCACGAGTTCTCCATAACACAAAGGCCAATCAGGACAAGCAAGTCCAGCATTCATCACACGGGTGGCACTGCCTATTGCCATCAAAATCAAAGTGGCTACACACATTCTCCACACCAAGCGACGAATTCGTTCCTGTGGAACCTGCTGCGGCGCAGTCGTTATGTTTTGTTGTTCTAGGACAAATTCGCTCATGTAAAGATACCTTTTGCCGCTCTTTGAGAAATATCTACATTCAAAAACTAGTCAGTACCTAGCCATCTCCCACCCTAGCGTACAACTTAGGTTCGAGACTGGCTCTCACTATACTGTGAATCACTCTAGCGACTTTTTGCCGGAAGCTTTAGGGATTTTTAAGTTGTGAAGTTCTGAGTTTGGGGGGATTATTTTGGTACGGCGAGTCAACGTCTCTGAATATGGATGATTGAAGCACTTGATCGTGAGGCGGCGCGGCTCGGTGTTACTCGACAGTTGATCATTAACCTATGCAGTTTTGAGTAACCTTACCTACCCACGGCTACGACAATCTGCCCAATCACTTATTCACAGAAGGCACGCGATGCTCCGGCTTTCAAGGGCGCTCTCCAGGAGCCGCGCTCCCCATCTCTGCAAAAGAAAACTTGTGAATAACCTTATACTGAATCTTTGACACAGTTCACCTGTTAAGCCACATCCGCCTTGTCACACATCTCAAAAAAAGTTTCTGTTCAAGATTCTCAATATCACTCTAAAAATTAATAAAATTTAATAAAATTTTCACGCCTTCCCCTGACTTATCTTTTAGGCTGGACTAGTGTAGTAAGTGAGTGAACTGCTCAGTCGAATATAGTAAAGCCGTTAACTCAAAAAAACCGTGAAAATCCCAAGCTCCATCTGGACGTTACTTATTGGCATCGGGCTGACCCTAGTCAGTCTCTGGTACGGTCAAAATCATGGTCTACTACCAACAGCAGCTTCTGATGAAGCCTCGTTAGTAGACGGTTTGTTTAACACAATGATGACCGTCTCTACAGGTATATTTTTGCTCGTAGAAGGTGTTTTAATTTACTCTGCTATCAGATACCGTCAGCGTGCAGGTGACAATGCAGATGGTTCGCCAGTACATGGCAACGTACCCTTAGAAATTCTTTGGACAGCGATCCCAGCTGTTATTGTTATCGGTATTTCTGTTTACAGCTTCGACGTTTACAACGAAATGGGCGGCTTCAATCCCCATGCAATCCATGAAGCCCCGATGACGCCACAAGCGATGAATATGCCTGGGGCGGCTATAGCGGCAACTTTAAGCGATACCCCCCCCACTACAGAAGCTAACCTTAATCAGGAAAAATCTGATGAGGCAATGCAAGATCCAGCCACAGCATCAGTCCGCAATGCTGATCAAATTCCCCAAAAGCAGGATGCTCCCGGCGTCGGAAGTGTTGCTCCTAACATTGGAGCAACTCCGGAAAATGAAGGGAAACCACCCGCGATTGTGGTAAATGTCACGGGTTTGCAGTACGCCTGGATTTTTACCTACCCTGAAACAGGTGTTGTTTCTGGTGAATTACACGTTCCTATTGGGCGTGAAGTGCAATTAGACATGACAGCGAACGATGTCATCCACGCTTTTTGGGTGCCAGAGTTTCGCTTGAAGCAGGATGTCATGCCAGGACGGCAAAGTGCGATTCGCTTTACACCCAGCAAAGAAGGTGAATATGCGCTTATTTGTGCTGAACTGTGTGGTCCTTACCACGGTGCTATGAGGACACAAGTTTTTGTTCAAAAACCGGAAGAATTTGACGAGTGGATGCAAGAACAGCTAGTTGCAAGCACTGAAGAACTCAAGCAAGCAGTTGCTGTCAATCCTGCTGATCTATCTCCAGATGAATTCCTTGCTCCTCATACCAGCCATATGGGAATTCATCCAGAAATGCTACATCAAATTCACCATCACTCATGAGTCATTGGTACTCATTGGTCATTGGTTACTAGCAACTGATTGCTGACTTGGTGACTCCTGACAACTAAGATTTTTATGACACAAGCACAGGTACAAGAAAAAGCCAATATCCCCGCTCAAACTGAAGAACCAGGGATCAGGCATTGGCGAGACTACTTTACCTTCAACACTGACCACAAGGTCATTGCAATTCAATATCTAGTCACGACGTTCATTTTCTACTGTATTGGTGGCGTTTTGGCTGACTTGGTTCGCACAGAACTGCGAACCCCAGACACCGATTTTGTCACCCCTGAGGTCTACAACAGTCTGTTTACGCTGCACGCCACAATCATGATTTTCTTGTGGATTGTGCCTGCAGGCGCAGGATTTGCTAACTTCTTGATCCCATTGATGATTGGGGCAAAGGATATGGCATTTCCACGCCTTAATGCTGTTGCCTTTTGGATGATTCCCCCTGCTGGTTTGTTGCTCATCGCTAGTTTAGTGGTGGGTGATGCACCAGACGCCGGTTGGACTTCTTATCCTCCTCTGAGCTTGGTCACAGGTCAAGTGGGTGAGGGTATCTGGATTCTGAGCGTTCTTTTGCTTGGTACGTCTTCGATTCTGGGGGCAATTAATTTCCTGGTGACGATGCTCAAGATGCGTATCCCAGGCTTGGGTTTCCTTCAATTGCCTTTGTTTTGCTGGGCAATGTTGGCAACCTCAGCACTAACTCTGGTGTCTACGCCTGTGTTAGCAGCCGGTTTAATTTTGCTTTCCTTTGACTTACTTGCAGGAACGACATTTTTTAATCCGACTGGCGGTGGTGATCCGGTTGTTTACCAGCATATGTTCTGGTTCTACTCCCACCCAGCCGTTTACATCATGATTTTGCCCTTCTTTGGGGCGATTTCTGAGGTGATCCCGGTTCATTCCCGTAAGCCGATTTTTGGATATAAGGCGATCGCCTACTCAAGTCTGGCAATTAGCTTCTTAGGACTCATCGTCTGGGCGCACCACATGTTTACAAGTGGTGTTCCCGGTTGGTTGCGGATGTTCTTCATGATCACCACCATGATTATCGCCGTACCAACGGGGATCAAAATCTTCAGCTGGTTGGCAACAATGTGGGGTGGCAAAATTCGCCTCAACAGTGCAATGCTTTTTGCCATAGGTTTTGTTGGCACCTTCGTGATTGGTGGGATCAGTGGCGTGATGTTGGCGGCTGTTCCGTTTGATATTCACGTTCACGACACATATTTTGTAGTGGCACACTTGCACTATGTGCTCTTTGGTGGTAGTGTTTTGGGCATTTATTCGGCAATCTACCACTGGTTCCCCAAAATGACAGGGCGGATGCTGAACGAATTTTGGGGTAAGGTTCACTTTGCTTTGACAATTATCGGTTTAAATATGACCTTCTTACCCATGCATAAGCTGGGGATGATGGGTATGAACCGTCGTGTTGCTCAGTACGACCCCCAATTTACGTTTTTGAATGAAATTTGTACTTATGGGGCGTATATACTCGCGGTTTCGACATTCCCCTTCATCATCAATGCGATTTGGAGTTGGATGTACGGACCGAAAGCAGGTAATAATCCCTGGAATGCACTAACCCTAGAGTGGATGACAACTTCACCGCCAGCGATTGAGAATTTTGATAAACCACCAGTCTTAGCGACTGGACCATACGATTATGGTTTAGAGAACACAACAAAGGGTGTCCCCCTATCTTCTGGCGATCCAGTCTTGTCTGCCGGTCCTAACTCGGTGTTACGTGCCGAACCTGACGAGCCGTATCCCGCTATCACTGCCGAGAAAGAAGAGCGCTAATAAATTATGAATGATGAATGAAGAATTTTTTAACATTCATCATTCATAATTCGTAATCCATAATTCAACGGAAAATTCATGCAAAGTCAAACAATTGACCCAGCAAAGACAGCCCTTAATCATCATCACGCTGCTACCGCAGAAGCTCATCACGAAGAACATCCAGATCATCGTCTGTTTGGACTGGTTATGTTCTTGATTGCTGAAGGGATGATTTTTATGGGGTTGTTCGGAGCGTATCTGGCTATGCGTTCTACAGTACCTGTTTGGCCACCAGAAGGCACGCCAGAATTAGAACTATTGCTACCCGGAGTGAACACCATTAATCTGATTGCTAGCAGTTTTGTCATCCACAATGCTGATACCGCCATCAAAAAGAATGATGTCCGGGGAATGCAATTCTGGTTCGGGATCACTGCCGCGATGGGTATTATTTTCTTGGTGGGGCAGGTTTATGAATACACCCATCTAGAATTTGGCTTGACAACCAACTTGTTTGCCAGTGCATTTTATGTTTTGACTGGCTTCCACGGTTTGCACGTAACTCTTGGAGTTTTGGCAATTCTTGCCGTATTGTGGCGATCGCGCACTCAAGGTCACTATAGCAATGAACATCACTTTGGTATAGAAGCCGCCGAAATCTACTGGCATTTTGTTGATGTCATTTGGATTATCCTCTTTGGTTTGCTGTATTTGCTTTGAGTGTGAGTGATGAGTTTTTCGCTCCACTGAAGACGTTGCGCATAACGTATCTACATTTACTAGTCAACCCCCTGTAGGGGGTTTTATTTTTTGGGTCATGTTGATTTTATTCTCAATAAAGCGTCAAATGAGAAGTAAGTTATTTTAATGGTTGTGCTGTTTTGTCATGGTTTCCCCAACCTTAACTTTTTTGCCAAAAGTTGAATTAATGATCGAGTTTTAACCTTGGTTTATCGAAATTTTAACTTCTTAATTCTAAGTTCTCTTGTAATTGGGTTCTATGACCAGTATGAATTTCTTTGGAGACTTAACCACAATCAGTAGTTTGTTCCTACTGCTTTCTTTGGCTTTAGCACTCGGCTTTGAATTTGTCAATGGTTTTCACGATACTGCAAATGCGGTAGCTGTCGTCATCTACACTAATGCACTCAAGCCAGTCTACGCCGTTATCTGGTCGGGTTGTATGAACTTATTGGGAGTGTTAACCTCCACAGGAGCGGTAGCGTTCGGGATCATCTCACTGTTACCTGTTGAGTTGGTGATCAACGCGGGTTCGGGCACAGGATTTGCGATGGTGTTCGGTCTGTTAATTTCAGCTATCATTTGGAACCTTGGCACCTGGTATCTGGGGCTACCTGTATCCAGCTCACATACGCTCATTGGTTCTATCCTCGGAGTTGGTTTTGCGAACTCCATTTTGACGAATGGCAGTTTTGGCGAAGGCGTGAACTGGGAAAAAACGTTAGAAGTTTTCACATCACTATTGTTCTCACCATTGGTGGGCTTCACTGCTGCAGCACTGCTTATCTTTGCTGCCAAGGCACTCATTCAGCAGCCAGACTTATATAAAGCACCAGAAGGAGAGACTCCCCCTCCCTGGTGGATTCGAGGTTTGCTGATACTAACTTGTACAGGAGTCAGCTTCGCCCACGGCTCGAATGACGGGCAAAAAGGGATGGGGCTGATTATGCTCATTTTGATAGGCATTCTGCCAGGTCTGTATGCATTAGATTTGAATGTTGATCCGGCAACATTCAGCCAGTTATCTCAAGGGTCAAAAGCTGCTATTGTGACTCTTGACAAATACGTTCCGTCTGGGGTGTCTTTGGAGGGGAAGGACGTAGACCCCGAACTGTCTAACTTCCTCAAATCAGGTTATGCCGACGACAAGACGTTTGCCGCTTTGGCTACTAAAAATCGCGAGATCTCAGCCCAGTTATCTAGTAAAAGCAGCATTAAAGACATCTCCAAAGCTGATCGCCGCACTTTGAGAAGTGACATCTATTTACTCAGTAAGACAATCGGTAAACTCAATTCCCAAGGTACGTTTACAGAAAAAGCTGAGGACAAATTTCTAGTAGACTACAAGAAAGATTTAGAAAAAGTCACGGAGTTCATTCCCTATTGGGTGAAAGTTGCCGTTGCTTTCTCGCTGGGACTAGGCACAATGATTGGATGGAAGCGGGTTGTGGTCACAGTCGGTGAAAAGATTGGCAAAGATCAGCTCAACTATGCTCAAGGTGCCTCGGCTGGATTTGTTGCGATGTCCACGATTATAGGTGCTGATCAATTTGGTTTGCCTGTGAGCACAACACACGTTTTGTCTTCTGGGGTAGCAGGCGCAATGACAGCAAACGGATCTGGAATCCAGCAGGAAACCGTCCGGAATCTTTTACTCGCTTGGGTTCTCACATTACCCGCTTGCATTTTTCTGGGCGCATTGACATTCGCAGCTGGTCTGTTCTTGATTCTCAATGTATTTGGTATGAATTGACACAAAGCATGAGTGCAAAATTTTTGCACCAAATGATCATGCTTAGCGTTTGCTAGGCGAACGCTAGGTCTTTTTTTGTCAAAAACGCGACTCTATAGCCGGAGAGTCCGACGTTAACCAAATACTGTCAAGACCGAAAAACTAAATTTAACGGAATTTTTTAGGATCTAGACGATTGCCAGTTTGAGGTTGAGACTGCTGACGATTCAGCGATACACCATTACGGAGTTTTTCTCCGGTACCGCGATCAGCACGATCCAGAAAAGGTTTGAGATTGATGGGATTTTTAGAAGAAGCAGAGGGTTTTTTGCCACCATTAAAAATTGTTCGCCCTATATTGGATAGATTATCATTACCACTTGTATAAGTGTTAACGCCAATAGTTTGCTGTCCGTTATCAGCAGATGCTAAGTTTTGGAAAACGCTATCACGGACAACATAAGGATCTTTTTCGGGAGGTACTGTCAGTACAATTCGACACTCAGGATTCACCTCAGTAGTGACACAGAGAATATTTTCTCTATTCTCTACCGCTGTCTTCAGTTCCACTAAGCCATCTGGGCGATATGTTTCTAGGCGCTGGGCAATTGTTTCACAACGCTGTTGGGCACTCCAGCCACCACCCAAAGTTCTGGGAATCGCCCAAGCGAAGTATTGACCAGGTTGACTTTGTGGTTGATACATAACGGTATACTGACCGTTGTATGACTGACAGAAAAACCGATTATCGCTATCAATCGGTGTTGAGGTATTTGTTGTCGTTGTTGAGGATCTACCATCTCTTGTGGTTGTAGTTGTTGTTGTACCATTTCCTGCTGGTGAAGTTGGTACGACAACATCACCAGAGCGATTCACTTGTGCAAAGGCAGCACAATGACCCAGAACAAAGGATAAACTAAGACCACTCAAAAAAATAAACTTTAGAGGTTGAGATAGCATAGACTGTTCTAACACTGGTGAATTTGAAGTCGGAAGCTGATAATTCTCGTGACGAATAATCTTGTGATTTTGATTCATCGGCGAGTGCAATGATTTGTCCCTTAATATAGTAAAGCTGCTGTGAGCAGCCTTACACTGTCTCTATTTCAGAAATCTATATTCTGACGGCATTTTCTTGCGATAATTCCCAAGGAGTCAGCTTGGTGAGCGAATCGCGCTCTACATTGGTCTAGTAAACGGAGGAGAGATGACTCTCAAACGATTGGGTTTAATTATAATGACGTTGGTTGTCATACTGTTTGCAGGTTCGTCTTTGTTAGGTAGTTGGCAAGAACCTCAGTTCCAAAGTCGCTTGGAACTTTACCAAACAAATATTGTGCTGCAAGCTGCTTCTTGGGAAGCACCAAATGATAACAAGACGAATTTCAAGCCATTGCAGGATGCACTCCTTGGCGTCAAACCTCTTGAAAGCGCAACAGAGCAATATCAACAGGCGCGCAACTCTGCTCAAACGAATTTGGAAAAAGCGAAAAAGCAACTAGCACAGCTTCAGTCTGAACCCGCTAAAACTCCTACAATCCCTAAATCTCAATCGGAATATCCTCCTGTCACTAACACCTCTAGTCAGTTACAGCAACAACAGTTGCTACAATCGCTCAAAGGACTGGAAAAATTGATTGCTGAATTGGACTTGCGGCTAGGAATTTTACAAGCACAGCAAGCAAAGACACAAACAGCCCTCAAAACTTGGAGTCAATTGCAGCAACAACCAGACATTAATCCTCAATTCGATAACACTGCTGCTGTGTTAGCGGGGCTTTGGAGTAATCCCCCGCGTATTTTGCCTAATGCTGAGCAACCGATTCAAAATAATTTAGAAGGTTGGTTTCGCTATACTGCTCTAGAGCGGCTATATCAACTTCAACAACGTCAAGATGCTTTAGCAGAACTCAACAGCATTCAGCAAGAAGCTGCTGAACAAGCTATTTTGAAATTAGCAATTATTGGAACTGTTCCCGCCTTAACAGCATTTTTTGGTGTAGGGCTGCTGATTTTTCTCATCGGTCAGCGTGTTGTCAAAGGGAAAGCATCTGTGTTAGCTCAAAATTGGGATGTGCGTTGGTCAACACCTTGGAATGGTGAGACAATTTTACAAGTTTTTGTCCTAGGCTTTTTCTTGATGGGACAAATTATTGTGCCTCTGACAATATCCCTACTTCCCATCCCGCGTCCTATCGAAAATGTGAGAATACAGGCATTATATGTCTTGGTCAGTTACCTGTTAGTGGCATTTGGTGCCCTATTAGTGCTGTATTTCTCTATCAAACGCTTTTTTCCTCTACCAGAGGACTGGTTTCGTTTTCGGTTACAAGGTAGATGGTTTTTATGGGGGCTGGGTGGCTATTGCGTAGCTTTCCCTGTAGTTTTGATCGTGTCTTTAGTGAATCAACAGCTATGGCAAGGACAAGGTGGTAGCAATCCCTTATTGCAACTGGCGTTAGAAAGCCAAGATACTGTGGCACTTGCTATATTCTTCTCTACCGCTGCTGTTGCTGCCCCAATTTTTGAAGAAGTTTTGTTTCGCGGCTTTTTGTTGCCCTCCCTCACTCGTTACCTACCTGTGTGGGGATCAATTCTGGCAAGTAGTCTTCTGTTTGCCGCCGCTCACCTCAGCTTATCAGAAATTTTACCGCTGTTTGCTCTAAGTATTGTTTTGGGTGTTGTTTACACGCGATCGCGCAACCTCCTTGCTCCCATCCTTCTCCACAGCCTTTGGAATAGCGGCACTCTGTTAAGCTTGTTTGTTTTAGGCAGTAGTAGTCAATAAGACTTTGTGTTTGTCTTTAACAAGACTTCAAAAAAGTGTCGTTGATTTTACAAAAATTTACAAATAACTTATTGGTATTTGGTGCATATCAGTGCTAATTTGAATGCACACATATAGCTAAGGGTAAAACTTACTACAATTTGTAGTAAGTTTAGTAGTAAGTTTAAAAGCTGAAACCCTTCATAAGATGAAATAACAAACAAATTGGCAACTCCACTTTTCACAAATCCTTAAGAGGCGTGTGATGTGGGATGCACAAGTTTATCTGCTTATGGAAGGTAATTAAGCGTTTAAAAACAGATCTGTATGTTATTCGTATGTCAACAAAACTTCAAAAGTTCCGGAAATAACATTGCTTAAATTGTAAAGAGTAAACGGTGCGCATCTTATACCGAAGATTCTTTTCGGGAATAAGATTTCGTTGCAAAACTGCTGTACTAGAATTTCTCGTTAAAGTAAAGAAAGAGGGGTTATTGAGGAGTGCAGTTTCAGATGCTTTCTGAAAACCTGCTTGCTCTTAGACTCTAACTTTAGCGTACCTTGTAAACGAGTGGCACGCAGCTTTGCCATATTTGTTTTTATGCTTAGGTTGTGTTTCTACTGAAATTCAAAAAAGTATGAACGCCAAGTAAGCAAATAAACATAACTTATCTGAATAAAAATATAGAGCTTTGATTTTAGAGATCACTTAGAAAGTGCAGGAGCTTGATACATATGGCAAATCTTACCCCTAGTCACGCCACCAAACAACTTTTGGCTGGATACTGCGGCATTATTTTTGGAGGTTTTGGTATCCATAAATTCATTCTTGGGTATGCACCAGAAGGATTTATGATGCTAGTTATTTCTTTAGTCGGTAGCTATTTTACTTACGGGTTAACATTGCTGATTATGCAACTTGTCGGTTTAATTGAAGGCATGATTTATTTAAACAAATCTCATAATGAGTTTGTTGACACCTACTTCATTAAAAAGCAGGGCTGGTTTTAACAATCCTTATCTTCAGCATTGAATCTCTATTTAGTGGTTCTATTTTAAGTACATAATTCAGTTATCAATTATCGATTTGATAATTGTTTATTGCTCATTGTTGATTGTTCATTGATTCTTGACGGGGTCTAACACGTAAGAAATTGAGCCAGCCCTAATACAACGAGTACCCGACTTGGAAGATAGATCCACAAAAAGAGGGCTGGCTCAATTTCTAGGGGACAATGCGTGACGTTACAAAGAACAGGGCTGTCTCGCTAGTCGCATACAATACTAAGCTGTATTCGCGCCTCAGCCAGAACTGAGTTCTTTGTTGATAGGTCATAATTTTACGTCAGTAAGATGGACGCATCGCCTATCTGATGAATGAAGACGCAATGAATGTCATGGCTATTTGCGGTTGAGAGCTACTATTTCCTATACCTTGCTCATGTGTCATAAACCGGAAAATTCAATCAATTATCAGTGATTCAGTGATCAGTAAGCGTAAGTTCGAGTTTTTGTCTCCCGATAGAAGCGACTAGCGATCCCACTGCGTTACCAATATTTTGGGACTTCCATATACAAAAATATCCCATTGAATTGTTGGTTGTTGACACTTAGAGATGATTTATAAAGTAAACCTTAAATTGTAGGGTGTGTTAAAGCAACGCGTAACGCACCACTAGATGCGGTGCCCTGCGGCTCATTCCTACTCTCTAAAGACGCTTCATACCTTACATAGCCGTAACACACCCTACTTAATATTTACTTTATAAATGACCTCTTAACACTCAACTGTACACACTCAACAATTTCAAGCGGAATAATTTATTTCTTGGAGTTCTTTTCTAGTCTATAACTTTCAACAGAGTTTTTCTTTACTTAACAAATATTTGACTTTTACAAAATGTTAACGCTTAAACGTAAAAATGTAACCTGGACAATACTCACCGTATTCGGACTAGTGTATTTCTGCACTATATCTAATATGGCAGTCAATCCTTTTTGGAAAAGTGAAATAACCTTGATGTCACTACAAGTCGTTGTAGTAATATATGTGACATATTTACGTTGGACTCGTCGATCATAACGTTCCCTTTTGGTGAAAAAATATGGATATGCTAAGACAATTAAATTAGAAATTTAAAACTGAAAATATTCTTCTATAAGACATGCACAACTGTACCCTGACATACTCATAAATTAACAAAAATTAACAACTTTGACATTCCGTCAAAGCTCTTGATTTCGCCTACGCTCAAATTAGAGACGCTTTTAGACAAGCGTTAAAGTTTCGTAGCAAATTAAAAACTTTCCATGCAAATTGTCTCAAAAACTAACCTTTCCCCAGAAGAAGCTTCGACAACAGAGAAAATGACTTTGGATGTCGGAGGTATGAAGTGTGCTGGCTGTGTGAGGGCAGTAGAACGTCAGCTGACTCAGTATCCTGGAGTCAAAAGTGCCTGTGTAAACTTGGCAACAGAAGTCGCAGTTGTAGAATTGGAAGCTGGTGCGGTAGATGCAGATGCACTGGCAAAGGAATTAACAGCAGCTGGGTTCCCAACTCACCCTCGGAAGCTTGGTGGGAAAGTAGCTCTTGAGACACAATCAATACAAGATCCCGCTCAACGACAGCGCCAAGAAATGCAAGCTGCAAAGCGGCAATTGGTCATTGCTGTCGTCCTGGTAGTTATCTCATTGAGTGGTCATTTTGGTAACATTAATGGTCATGTGATACCAGTTTTGCATAACATCTGGCTTCATTGTGGATTGGCAACGGTAGCGCTTCTGTTTCCTGGTCGTCCAATTTTAGTGGATGGCTGGGTGGGTTTACGACACAATGCACCAAACATGAACACCTTGGTGGGATTGGGAACACTGACAGCTTACACCACGAGTTTGGTTGCTCTAATATTTCCCCAGCTTGGTTGGGAGTGCTTTTTTGACGAACCAGTGATGATGTTGGGCTTTATCTTGCTAGGACGGACACTAGAAAAACAAGCTAGAAGTCGTGCTGCAGCAGCATTTAAGGAATTACTTGCCCTTGGGCCACAAGTCGCACGATTAATTGGCAAGCCTAAGACGACTGAAACAACTTCCTCATTATCTTCTGGTGCGGGAGTCGTAGAAATTCCAGCCCAGTTGGTACGTGTTGGCGAATGGTTACAGGTTTTACCAGGAGAGAAAATCCCAGTTGATGGTGAAGTTGTAGATGGGCAAACAACAGTCGATGAGTCCATGCTGACTGGGGAAGCAGTACCAGTGACAAAGCAACCAGGAGATTTGGTGACAGCAGGGACACTTAATCAATCAGGGGCGATCGCCATTCAAGCGACTCGTACTGGAAATGATACAACTCTCGCTCAAATTGTCGCTTTAGTGGAAGCCGCACAAACTCGTAAAGCGCCTGTACAAAAATTAGCAGATACAGTCGCTGGATACTTTACCTACGGTGTTTTGACAGCTGCTTTGGTAACATTTGTCTTTTGGTACTTTCTCGGCACTCACATCTGGCATCATGCCGTTATGGCATATGCTATGGAAACTTCTCATCACTCGTTACTCAGTACATCTCATCTTCCACACCTGACAATTTACACACCGTTCCTGGTGAGTTTAAAGCTCGCAATTGCTGTCATGGTCGTCGCTTGTCCATGTGCTTTAGGACTTGCCACGCCAACAGCAATTCTAGTAGGAACAGCGATTGGTGCGGAACGGGGTCTTTTAATCAAAGGCGGTGATATTTTAGAAAAAGTCCACCAGTTAAACACGGTCGTCTTTGATAAAACTGGTACACTGACCACAGGTCGTCCCGTCGTGACAGATTGCATACCTTTTGAAGCAGAGGAAAAAAATGCTTCTGTAACTTCTGTTACTCTTCTTCAAATGGCTGCAGCAGTAGAAAGTGGCACGATTCATCCTTTAGCAACAGCAATTCAACAAGAGGCGCAACGGCAAGAGTTATCTATTCCACATGCTGTGGACTTTCACACAGAACCGGGACTTGGTGTTTCTGCTGTCGTGGAACGTACTTTAGTGCTTTTAGGAAACTGCGACTGGTTACAATGGCATGGTATTTCTATCAGTGAAACTGTCCAAAAACAGGCTCAAGAGTTAGCAGCAGATGGAAAAACGATAGTTTTCGTGGGACTTGGAGATACAATAGCCGGACTGATTGCTGTTCAAGATACCCTAAGACCAGATGCAAAAGCTACGATAGAAAAGTTACGCCAAATGGGTTTACGGGTTATGCTGCTCAGTGGAGATACGCAAGACGCAGCAAGTGCAACAGCAAAACAACTGGGGCTGACTTGTGCAGATGTTACGGCTGGTGTTCCACCTGCAAAAAAAGCTGCTGCGATACAAGAATTACAGATACGCTTAACAAAGGCAGGAGGTACTCAGCACTCTGTCGTCGCAATGGTAGGAGATGGTATTAATGATGCCCCAGCTCTATCTCAAGCTGATGTGGGCATTGCTTTGCACTCTGGCACCGATGTCGCGATGGAAACAGCTGAAATTGTCTTGATGCGGGATAACTTAACTGATGTCGTAACATCCATACTACTGAGTCGTGCAACTTTGAGCAAAATCCGTCAAAATTTATTTTGGGCTTTTGCATATAACACTCTTGGGATTCCTTTAGCAGCTGGTGTTTTGTTACCCAGTTTCGGTTTCGTCTTGAGTCCATCCGGTGCAGCTGCACTTATGGCTTTTAGTTCTGTGAGCGTCGTCACTAATTCCCTTTTATTACGACGTTTTGCTCATCACTCATAATATTCTCTTTTCGAGCTATTATTTATGAACGTAAATATTTGGTTTTGCCAGTCTCAGGTGCAACTACGTCGATAGATAAGTGTTTTGAGATGCACAAAACCTGCTTGAGGCTGCTACAACATCTATAGTAGTTAAAAGAGTAGAACAAACTGTTCTACTCTTTTACACAACCAAATAAGTTTAATGCACATAAGATAATTACCATAAACAATACTTCAAAGAATGGCAGCAAACAATACTAAACACATCTTGATTAATCACAGTTCAACTAAAGAATTTAGTAACAATTTGTCAATGGCAGCACAAACAAATGAAAGCCATCTACTGATAATACAAGATGATCAAGGACGCAAAGAATTTATTCTTGATCGCCCTGTCTACTCGATTGGTAGGGATCGCAGCTGCGATATCCGTCTCATCTCGCAGTTTGTCTCGCGCCGCCATGCCACACTCATGAGGATGCTGCGCGATGATAAGAAGCATAGCTATTATTATCGAATTGTTGATGGTGACGCTGGTAAACCAAGTTCTAATGGTCTGATGATTAACGGGCGAAAGATACCAGTTCATGACTTGAAAAATGAGGACGAAATTGTTTTTGGTCCTCAAGTACGTGCTATTTATTACTTGCTGCGAGATAGTATGCGGACAGGAGGACAAACAGATTCCAGTGAATATGACATTACACTCATAAATCCCGGAATGACTGAGGATTTTGAGGACTGAAGGCATATTAATTCTGGAATATTTCTACTCTTAGCCTGCACATTTTTTGGAGGGGCGTTTTACTATAAGCTAGCCTAGTGATTTCGCTAGCCCAAGCAGACGCCTTTTTTGAGGACAAGTACCAATAGCTACCTACTAGCCTGCAATGCTCTCAATAAGATTCCAATAGCGGCAATTTTCAATAGCCTGCTTAACGTATTCAAAGACTTGTCGGCAGTGATTGTCTTTTTGAAGTGGTAATTCCTCGTTTTTAATCACAATACTCATCCGGGTTTCTATTTCAGTAGCAGTGCTTTTGTCAATCAGTACTTCTACGGTCACTAACTTGGAAATGGGTACAGAACCAAGAAATTCCCGTGCCAGAATATAGTCAGATGTATAGTACTGAACTTCAAACTGACAATCTTGCAGAAGTTCTACAAGTAAAGATTGAAGTTGGTCAATAGGAACAGAAAGAATAAATGAACAGGTATAGCGAGCCATAATAGCCCCACGCCTTGCAACACTCCGTCCATCCTATAATATAGAACCACCTAAAAGCCAAGTCATTATAGATTCATTAAAGAACGAAAGTTTTGAGTTAAAAGAAAAGCAGTACACAGTACACAAGCAATTTCTCACTTCATACTGCAGTGGCGAAACCAAAAGTTTGAGAAAAAACTTTAAAATAACAGTCTGGGGGAGATAAATTATGAAAATCGCAATTGCTGGAGCAACAGGATTTGTAGGTAGTCGTTTGGTAGAAAGACTACATGGAGAGGGTATGAAAGTGCTTGTGTTAACTCGTAACACAACCTATGCCCAAAAAGTTTTTCCACCTACGGCTTTTCCCAATGTAGAAATTGTTGCCTATACACCGAATACATCCGGTTCTTGGCAAAGTGCCATTTCTAGTTGTGATGGTGTTGTTAATTTAGCAGGTGAACCCATTGGTGAAGGACGTTGGACAACCGAACGTAAACAGGAAATTTTAAACAGCCGCAAGTTCGTTACGCAAAATATTGTGGACGCAATAATCAACGCTAACCCCAAGCCGAGTGTGTTAGTCAATGCCTCGGCTATTGGCTACTACGGTACAAGTGAAACGGCTACCTATGATGAAACTAGCTCATCAGGTAACGATTTTCTTGCCCAAGTCTGCCAAGCTTGGGAAGCAGAAGCAACAAGAGTCACAGATGCAGGTGTACGACTTGTCATTCTACGATTCGGTATTGTTTTAGGTCTGGGTGGTGCTTTGGGTAAAATGATTACACCTTTCAAACTCTTTGCTGGTGGTCCTATCGGAAGTGGTCGGCAATGGTTTTCCTGGATTCACGTAGATGATGTCGTTAACTTGATTTTGCAAGCTTTAACCAAAACCCAAATGCAAGGGGTCTATAATGCTACTGCCCCGTATCCTGTGCGAATGGCTCAACTAAGCCAAGCTATGGGAAAAGTCATGAATCGTCCTTCCTGGTTACCTGTTCCGGCTTTTGCTATTGAGGCTCTTTTAGGTGACGGAGCAATGGTCGTTTTGGAAGGTCAACAAGTTCTTCCTAAGCGGACTTTAGAAAGCGGTTTTGAGTACAAGTATCCAAATTTGGAACCAGCACTAGCACAGATTGTGAAATAGAAATTTGATGTAAAGAGAAATGAAGTGGGGTGCGTCATAAAGAACGTTTACTCACCCTACTATCAAAAAAAATTACTTATTTCCAGTTTTGAGAAATTTCTGAGAAACCCAGTTGATAATGCCACTCATAATGGCACCAGCAAACAAAATGCCTATAGCAGGGTTAAATACAGGTTGCCAAAGCTTGTACCACAAATCTAAGCCCAGTGAGATTCCAGCAGTTTCACCAATAGCTGCAACTGCCAACCACCCAAAACCAAACAAAACTAGAAACACGTCTGCCACTAAAACTAAGTTCAGCCAGCTTAAAAATTTATCTTTCATAAAAACTCGCGGGTAGTGTGGAAACCCATGCCTTCTAGGCGTGGGAGGAAACACGACACGGAACTTTTAAGTTCCGTCCCCCTTGCGGGGTTGAGTAAGCACAGGAGTAGTGCTTACTCACTTCCCTGTATGCCGGGAACCGCCTTGCTACTCCAGTAAAGTTAGCCTGGACAAAGTTATTGGTCGGTACTTTCCAAACGACACTAACTTAACCCAATAAATTTGTTTAATCGTTCGGTTCTAGTGTCCGGAACTGGTGAAGCATCCCGGAGTAGGAACTTTAACGCTTCCCAATAACGTAGTACCGTTACGGTACGCGCGTCGGGTCAACTATCAACCGATTCGTGGGCTAGAAGCCCACGACTAGAAGTCGTGGGTTGTTGACAGTCACTACTTATGACTCACCAGTCAATAGTCTAAAACTATTGACTGGTGAGTTGGGACTATTTAGCAATTATTCCTCTGGAAACAGCCAGTTTTTGACTTTTGCCAAACTTTGCCAGTCTGGTTTTCTGTCCAAACCATCTTCAATACTTTTTTTGACTTCCTCTCGCCACTCTGGATTGACAAAAATCAACTGTTGTGCAAAGTCTACGTGTTGTCGCAAACCTTTTTCACCTGTTTCCAGCATCGCAACAGCTAGATTTATTCGTGCTTGGGGGTCTTGTGGATTGAGCTTGACAGCTTTTTGTGCAGCCTTGTAAGCAAAGTTGGGTTTATCGTCTAACAGATACAACCACGCTAAACAAGTCCAAGCAGCCGTACTTTTGGGAGCGCGATCGCAAACTTCTTTAAACACAGGGATTAAATCAGCTGCTGCTTCTCCTGCTTTATAACGTTCTAAACCTGTGTCAAACAGAGATTCAACTGTGTTAGTCATTATTCATGAGTCAATAATCATTGGTCTTTTGTCGAAAAACAAATGACAAAGGACAGATAATCATCTTACAAGATTGTGCGGGATGATGCGGCGTGAGCGTTTCCATCCCACTAGTCAAACTCCAAATGATTTACCACAACCACAGGTTTGAGCGGCGTTGGGGTTGGTAAATTGAAAACCGCCGCCAATCATAGAGTCGCTATAATCTAGCATCAAACCGTAGAGATATAATAAGCTTTTGCGATCGCAGACAATTTTGAAGCCATCATAATCAAAAACCTCATCTTGAGGGGTAATCTTGCTGGGATCTTCAAAATCCATCATGTAAGACATTCCGGAGCAGCCACCTTGACGCACTCCAACCCGTAAGCATAGATCCTTATCTTGCTTATTTTGCAAGAGCTTCACCTGCTGTAATGCTGCTTCGCTCAACTGAATTCCTCGTTGTGAAGACTGAGTTACTTGTGTCATCTGCCGTTTATACTCCAATTCTGGTGTGAGCTTGACTTTGTAGCGGCAAGCTCTTTGATTCAAACTCCAAGCTTACCGCGTGGTGGCTTTAAAAGTTTTTGTATCCATTCTAGCGACATTCATGTCGTAGGAATGCAAATTGTAAACACTCCGTCAAAAGCACGCAAAGATTTTTATTCTAGAATTGAGAGATTCAATGTATTTTGAAATTCGATATTTTATTGGTTCAAGGATTGTGGTAGCTACCAGCAGCAACCACTCTTCCTAAGCAGCCTCCAGAGTTTTGAGCCGAGGCTAGCCCGCCAGCCGAAAATTTAATTCCATATTGCTTGTTTTGATTAACTTACCTCTATGACAAGTTTTAATCGCTCTACCAGTCGTCGGTTGAAGAAATTATCCCAAATTCCTTCTGTGTGGGAGGGCGATCGCCGTCCATTGTCGTCATCACAAACTCAGAACTCAGATCCAGAGTTTAACAAGGGCGAATGTATTCTTTGGGTCGATGGTTCCCAAGGTGTTGTCCGAGGTATGGACGTAGTCGCACCAGAAACTGGTCCAGAAGCAATTGTCCGTACCCTCATGCGAGCGATGGAGCATCCTCATAGTCCCGCCAAACCAGCTCGTCCTCAAAGAATTGTGGTAAAGGATCGCGAAATCCAATTTTATCTGCGAGGAGTCCTACAGGATTTGGACATTGCAATTGATTACACACCAGAACTGCCTTTAATTGATGAACTCTTTCGTGGGTTTACTGAAATCTTAGACAGCCAAGTTCCCGATTTACCTCCACAATACGCACAACTACTGCGGGAAAAAGCTTTTGAAATTTGGCAAACAGCGCCTTGGGAATTCTTGGAAGAACAGCAAATTTTGTCCATAGAAATTAATAAATGGGATGTTGGTACACTCTACGCCAGTGTTATGGGAATGCTGGGGATGGAATATGGGATTTTGTTGTATCGTTCAGAAGAATCTTTAAAGCAGTTTCGCGCAACTGTTTTAAGAGAAGACCAATCACAAGGACGTTTAGAAGAAGCTTTTTTAAGACAAGATTGTCTATTTCTGACTTTTGAGCATGCTGACGATACCGAGGAAGAAGACGATGAGTTCAGTGACTTAGCGGATTTCCCTTTATCGGAAATTGACCCCACTTTTGGTAATATCCATCCTTTAGAAGGACTGCGCTCTGTTTTATATGAGGAAGAAGCACTTGTCGTCTTTGTAGCAATAGAAAGCCTTTGCCGGTTTATCCACGATTACCGTCATCAGCTCGATGATGAGACTTTCCCTAGCTTGAGCCATCGCTATCGTATCTCGTTACCTGAGTCGTCAGATGAACCCACAAAATCAGCGTCTGTTGCTGTTTCTTCTATGCCACAGTTAGCAGCTGAATTAGAAGAGATAGCAGGTTTTGACACTTTGGAAGATGAAAGTGAGTTACCGCCACCAATCTTTCGGTCATTACGTGATGATTTGATACCAGAAGACTCATTTCTCAGTTTAGGAGTTGTGTCATGGGAAATGTTGGATTACTTACGTAAGGGAGCAAAGTATCAAACAACAGGAGAAATCACACAAGCAGGGGATGGTTTGCCAGTGATTTTGATTCAAACTTCTCGTCCTAAGGCAAAGACTGTGATTGAGAGTATTGAACAAGCAGGAGGACTAAAGGCAATTTGTTTCAATCCAGGTGCTGATCCCTTTGATGGGGCGCGCTACGATTTAGGTCTGTTACAAACCGAAAACGACGAATTGTTCCTGTTTGGTGAGTTTGAAGATGACGATCCAATACACGTAGAAGCTCGGAAGAAGTGGAATCAGCGATGTAAAAATACCAAAGGATACTGTGGCTTGATTATTGCTAAAGGATTGACAGGGGCTTCCCGTGGTAATCCTCAGTTACGAGACATGATGGCATTGTTTGAAGCACAGTTCTTTTCGCCCAAAGATTTGGGCATTGGCACCCTTCAGCTCATGCCTCAACTTCAATTTGAATAAACGTCAAAGCATAACTAGAAACAAAAGTATCCATTCTTATTTTTCTGCGTACCAGTGTACGTAGCTAATCAAGGCAACGTACGACTTCTCCTGCACGCCTCAACAGATAAATATTCGAGAGCTAGAAATTACGCTTAGCGTGTCCGCAAGCGGAAAGCGCCCCCGAAGCGGGGGTACAAAGCTGTGTGTCCGGCAGTGTGTTCGTGAAGACTCAGGGCTATTGACATAGACACGTAAGTTCTGCGGAGATTTACGCCAACAAAGCAGCGTGCGCGGCGCATAGGAAAAACAAAAGTCATTTTGTGGCGGTTCGGGAGTAAATACCACAAGTTGAATTGTGTAGCTTGATCGCCGTCTTTTTGTAAAGCTTTGAGGGTAAAACTTGCATATATTGAAAAAACATAGCTATCAGGTTTGCATATAATTACTGATAAGTGGGCAACATTGAAAAAAATAAAATAAACGCTTTGCGATAACTTAGCTACTGTACTCTACAGGATCTACGGTTCGCCCCACTCATGATAGAGCAATACACACTTACGTTCTTTGTCTACACTACGTTTCGTATGTCCTCCGTGTACGCTACGTGCTTTGCTGCTGACATTTTACGTTTCATGTTTATTGAGCTGACTTAAAAATAGAACGGGCTAAGTCCCGCTACGCTAATACCAACTCATCCGTGAAGAAATTTTTTTCATGGCAAGTTTCATGGGCGAAAGCGTTGCGGTGCGATAGTACTTAACCCATGAGTGACTAGTTTAGAAAATAGACAGCTAGAACACTGATTCACTAATCCCAAAAACCCGGTTTTTATTACAGGAAAAACGAAATTTCATTGGTTCAACTAGAAGAAACCAGGTTTTTTAGTCACAATGATGAATTATGAATACTGAATCGGTGTTCTAGAGCGCCGGTACAGTAATCCCAAAACCCCGGTTTCTTTAAGGTGGCTCAACGAAAAATCAGTCTTTTTTATCATAGAAACCGGTTTTTTTCCCTATGTGTGACTAAACCTGCGCTTAAAAAACATAGTAATTCCTGACAGAAAATTAAAAACATTTTTCATGTTTAGTTGTGAGAGATTCCTGCAATTATCTGATTTTAAAAATACTCTAGGGCAGAAGGCAATACGCTTCAAAGAAGCTCTTGAAGAAAAAGAATTTATGGAAAATTTGCTGCACTTCTTGAGCGTTACTCCTACCGACTCCAGAGCTTTGGACATAATTTGTAAGGAGTTTAGCATGATTGGTATATTCATTCATTAAATATTCTCCTGATTCTTTCAGTATTTTGATTACTGAATACTGAAAGACGTGATTTTTTACAAATTAATGTCCATTCACTCTTCTCAATAACTACTAGTCTAGCGTAAATAACTTCTGTCAAAAAACCGTCTTGAAAGTCATCTAAGTAAAGCTTTAAATTTCTCTTGATAGAAAAAATGTAATAGACTTGAAAAGTCATTTCCGTAGGGAAAACTTTGTTTTCAAAAAAAATATCTTCCTTGAGCGGTCTTAATCGACTGTTATATAATTCTTGTATCCACTTAGCAATAAGTTTTGTCTATCGCTCTTTAAGAAGTTATAAATAACTTTATTAGATGACTATAGATCACCATATCTCTCATGTATAAATATCAGAAAAAAATCATTTTTTTAAAAATGGTGATAAAATTTTCATGAAAAATATTTAGGTAGAAAGTAAAGGCTTGATATTTATTTTGTGAAAAATTTTAAACAAAAAGTATATATAAATAAAAAGGTAACCAAGTATTGTTTTTCCAAAAAACAACAAAATCATAATAAATTTTGATGTTTTTCATCTTCTCAAGATATACACTTTAATCAAGAGACGCTTTTCTTGGTTTATGGAATAGGATGAAAGTAAGAAGAAAAAAATGAAATTGTTTTTGTCGATCAGGTGAGAGCCTAAGAAAATAAAATTTTCAAGGCTGTTATGGTTTCAAAGTCCTGAAAGAATCCGAGATACATACAGATGAATAGAAACAAGCTGCACGCTTCCATAGTTGAGAGTACTGCAAGCAGAATACGAGAAAACAGAGATTTTATATAACAATGACAGAATGTAAATACCAAATTCTGGAACAAATGTCTATCAATAATTGTCCCTTAAGAGGAAAAGGAGAAGGTCGTCCCCCTGACGGGGATAAGACGTAGGAGGAAGAAGAAAAAATCTTGAACCCAAACCCAGTAACCTTTTCTCAAGCCAAGCTGAAAATTCAGAGTGAAAAACCTGAGCAGTATTGGGATGTACATACATAATAGTTCTAAGACATGATGATGATTCTCTATTTCAAGACGAAGTGAAATCTTTTTGTCATTATAAATACTGAAATTCGTGATTTTCTTAACAGAAAAGTTCTGAATTAACGTTATAAAATTAACAGTGAAGCTTCGTCTATCTTGTAGCTGAACTTATTGTCATAGTAATGAATGTACACTCTTTTTTCTGTCAGAGGAGTAAAGAAAACAGTTATTTTTTGATAATGGATTGACAAATGAAGCACAGTTTTACAAAAAAAACAGTTTTTTAGTCCTAACGAAATTCTTGTTTCCTGACAAAAACTCTGATAATCTTATCGTTTCTATGCTCTAGTTAGTTTTTTCTTGATGATGTTAACAACCAGCAGATAGCAGAATAAAATGACAAATAAGAAATGGGCTGTAAAACGTATCACTGTGAATTTAGCAGCACAGGAAGCAGAAAAACTTGAGAGATATTGTCAACAAACAGGTAGACCTGCGACGGATGTGATCCGGGAGCTGATCCGTGGATTGCCGCTCTCCTCTGAGGAGGCTACACAAAGCAGCAGGTGAGTGCGAGTGGTGAGTAGTTCGTAAAACGACTTACAACTCACAATCGGTGCACTTGAATTGAGTGACAAATTCCGACACCAACCCAGTTACAATTTGTAATGAAACTGAAAAGGAAAGACGGAATGCGCATTGCGATCGTGGGAGCGGGACTGGCTGGGCTAGCAACCGCTGTCGATTTATCAGATGCTGGATGTGAAGTTCACATTTTTGAGTCCCGCCCGTTTGTTGGTGGAAAAGTGGGCAGTTGGGTTGATGAGGATGGCAATCATATTGAAATGGGGTTGCACGTCTTTTTTGGCAACTACTACCAGCTTTTGGAATTGATGAAGAAAGTGGGGATGTTGGAAAACCTGCGTCCAAAAGAGCATGCTCATACGTTCATCAATCAAGGAGGAAAAATTGGTGCTTTAGATTTTCGCTTCTTCATGGGTGCACCTTTTAATGGATTAAAAGCGTTTTTCACGACTTCCCAACTTTCATTACTGGATAAGTTCCAAAATGCGATCGCATTGGGAACTAGCCCGATAGTACGCGGTTTGGTGGACTTTCACGGCGCAATGAAAAACATCCGTGACTTGGATAAAGTTAGCTTTGCTGAGTGGTTTCGTAGTCACGGCGGTAATGACGGTAGTCTTAAGCGGATGTGGAACCCCATCGCTTACGCCCTCGGCTTTATCGATTGCGAACATATTTCTGCCCGTTGTATGTTGACAGTCTTTCAACTATTTGCAGTCAGAACCGAAGCCTCGAAGCTGCGAATGCTGGAAGGCTCCCCCCATGAGTACTTGCACAAACCTATCTTGGAATATCTGGAAGCAAAAGGAACAAAAGTTTACACTCGTAGGAGAGTTCGAGAAATACAGTTTGTTGAGGAGGAAGACCAAACCCGTGTCACTGGTATGGTAATAGCAAATGGTGATACAGAAGATGTGATCACTGCTGATGCCTATGTCGCTGCTTGTGATGTCCCAGGAATTCAGCGTTTGTTACCTCAACAATGGCGCAAGTGGTCGGAGTTTGACAATATATACAAATTGGAATGTGTGCCAGTAGCAACAGTTCAGTTGCGGTTTGATGGCTGGGTGACGGAGCTGCATGATACTCAAGAGCGCAAACAGCGAAATCATGCAGCAGGAATTGATAATTTGCTTTATACTGCCGATGCTGACTTTTCTTGTTTTGCTGATTTGGCATTGACTAGCCCTAGTGATTATTACAGGCAAGGAGAAGGTTCACTATTGCAGCTTGTGTTGACACCAGGTGATCCGTTTATAAAGCAAAGTAATGAGGCGATCGCCCAGCATGTTCTTAACCAAGTACATCAGTTGTTCCCCTCCTCGCGAGAACTCAACATGACTTGGTACAGTGTTGTCAAACTTGCTCAGTCTTTGTACAGAGAAGCCCCAGGAGTGGATGTTTATCGTCCTCAGCAAAAAACGCCAATTCCTAATTTCTTCTTAGCAGGTAGTTATACGCAGCAGGACTATATCGATAGTATGGAGGGTGCAACAATTTCAGGAAAGCGTGCAGCGAAAGCGATTTTAGAAAATGTGAAGAAATGAACCGCAAAAGTGCTTTCAAAGCGCAGCGGTATGCCGTAGGCTAGGACGCCAAGGAATAACAAATATGGCAGATTGGTTAGAGCATAGTGTGCAGGTTGAGGTAGAAGCTCCTATAGAATTAGTCTGGAGTTTATGGTCTGATTTAGAGCAGATGCCCCGGTGGATGAAATGGATTGATTCGGTAAAAATTCCGGAGGATACTCCAGAAATATCGATATGGAAACTTGATACTAGGGGTTTAGAGTTTACGTGGAAATCCCGCATTCTTAAAGTTGTCCCCAACCAAATCATCCAGTGGGAGTCAGTCGATGGTTTGCCAAATCGGGGGGCAGTGCGTTTTTATGACCGCCACAGTAGTAGTATTGTTAAATTGACTATTGCCTATGCAATCCCTGGTATTCTAGGGAAAATTATGGATAATTTGTTTTTGGGACGGGCAGTTGAATCAACTCTTAAGGCTGATATGGAAAAGTTTCGAGAATACGCTCTTGAGGCGAAATCGAATGCATCTCAGTAGCTTCTAAAAAAAAAATAAGTCTGTGCATCATTTGCTCCTTGACAAAAAGTATATTATTTGGTACTAAGCAGGTATGCCTGCGGCAAACGAACAACCGTAAGGCACAAGGGACGCCGAACGCTTAGCGTGATTTTTGGGCATTTGCACGGAGTGCCCGCCCCAAGCAAGGGAGTACTTCACTGTCTGTCAAGGGGCGATTAAATAATCATAATTTTGTTAATAAAAATTCTTCTTTGTTTACATTTGCTTGATACTAGGACGCAAAGTTCTGAATCTCAAGCATCAGTGTTGCAAAACTTAATCTGGTGTCTCCAAAGAGAGAGTACAGTGAATTCTTTCTATATCTGGCAAGGTATAGATAAATCTGTTTAGGGTCAACGAAAGGCAGAAATCGAGCGACCAAAACTTCTAAATGTAAAAGGTGCATTCGATACACCTTCAATATTTGCCACAATAGTATAAGTTATTTCTGGAGTCATTGAACCAGCACAATGCCGAATCTATTTCATTCCACAATATAGTGTTGGATGATGAGATGGCGGTAAAGATTATTGCCCCAACTGAATTCAGCTTAGGGGTATTGTAAATGACTACTGGTGTGGGGCAATTTTGAATCAGTCATTTTTAGCTTGAACTCAAGTCAGTTAGGACTTGAGTTATGTGACTTGCAAATGCAAGAGCTAAAAAGTCAGTATCGTAGGCAACCACAACTTATTGGTCTATTGTCATACACTGTTTCCAAGTAACCTACAACCGCCCGTGTTAGGTTTTGCACCATAGGGAAAGTTAAGTCATCAGCACGCATATCACTAACGATAGATATCGGATTTTGTTTTACCAGAATGACTATTAACACCCATTATTGCTAATTTATCTCACAAATTTTTCAGACAACAAGTCAGACAACAAGCAAAATATCTACCGCTAACCGAATGTAATCACAACTGTTTCCCAAGTATTTTCTTTAACCAATTCTGAGCAATGTTATCTCTTGATCAGCCCTTTGCCAGTTATCATCTTTGGTCTTTAGTGACCCCAGCCGCATGGCAACAACGTTGGCATTGTCAAATGAGAAGGGGTTTCATTAAAGCCCGACAACAGGAACCACAAGTCAAAGCTCTTTTGACAAAAGCTACAGCATCGCAGCGTATTGGTTTACTAGCACAAAAAGGCGTTTATGAATTTCATCACCACATTCATTTGTTAAACCAATCTGATGGTGTAGAAAAAGTTGCACAGCTTTTGAAATTAAGTCACTCAACTGTTGAAGTTAAAGAGCGCGTATTACAAATTTTGAAAAAATATTACGATGCTCCTTTACTTTTAGGCAAACATATCATCCTACTAACTCGCGGCGATGAGGGTTTTCCCAAACCGATTTTGATTTCACAACAACATTATCGCTTTCGTTTGTATGCAGCGATGGACTGTGTATTTATTGAATCTGATAGGATTTTGCATATTATAGATTTTAAAACTGGCAAATCCGCTTTTGACCGACGACAGGCATTAGTTTATTTGCTTGCTGCTCGTTATCTTTACCCCAGACATCAGGCAGTCGCTTCATTTTATAATTTAGAACTTTGCAAAAAATCTGAGATCATTAGTGTTACAAAGAGTGAATTAGACACAATAGAATACGAATTAGCTGAGATTGCCAGAAAGCATCAGCAGGATTTACAAAAATATCAACAAAAAAGCAGTGAGTTCAGCCAGATTTTTCCTCCAAATCCTGGATATCACTGCCGTTTTTGTCCATTTCACTCAATCTGCGATTTTTCTACTTTAAAAGCTTTACCACCACATCAAAATTAAAGAATCAAGTTCTAACAAGACATAAAAAATTTAAATCAAAACAAGAATTTTATAAAATCTTGACGTAGGTGCATGATTCGGTGTAGTATCTGATACCGAGAATATCACATCACAAACAAGGAAAGGGATTCTATGACTTCTGCTGACGTGTCGCTGCAAATTCCTTCCCAAAACTCAAACTATACAACCCATGATGTTGTATCGAGTTGGGCGGCAAACCATGAATTACAGGCACACAATACTCAGCAGGGAGCATCATATACCAACATTGCTAATAGCCTTATAGAGGCAAGCAACACAAGCAACCTTAATTTGCTGTCTGCCAAGTTATCTGTTGAAGATTTTGGGGATATTTTGGTTAGCAGGAATGATGATGAGCTTAGAGTTGCGAGCGACTTGAGCAAAAGCAATGATGAATTACTAGGTCATAACATTCAAGAAAATGGACTGCAAAAGGCAACTCAACAGAGTTTGGTTTTTATTGACTCTAGTGTAGAAGATTATCAAAGTTTAGTTGCTGGGGTTTCACCAGAAGCGAAGGCGATTGTACTCGATTCCTCAAAAGATGCTGTTGAGCAAATGACGAGGGAATTGTCCAAATATGATCACACAATTTCCAAAGTAGAAATTATTTCTCACGGCACTTCAGGGAGTCTGCAAATTGGACAAACCTCTCTAGACTCTGCTGCTGTTGAGCGATACAGCCAGCAATTACAAAGTTGGGCGGATGCTCTGACTGATAATGCTGACATCCTCATCGATGGCTGTCATGTAGCTCAAGGCGAGCAAGGTAGCCGTTTTGTAGCACAGCTAAGTGAAATCACAGGAGCTGATATAGCTGCTTCCACTGACTTGACAGGAGATGCAACTAAAGGAGGCAATTGGGAGTTAGAGTACAAAGTTGGTCAAATAGAATCAGTGTCATCGTTGCAACCTCAAGCGCAACGAACGTACCATGCAACTCTGGGAGATCCATATCTTCCACAAGGCTTCATGAAGAGCGTTGAGGATTATGGGGCAAGACCTAACGATGGCATCGATGATACTGCCGCGATTCAGAGAGCACTTGATGATGGACGGGTCGATGCTAATGGTAACTCCATACACGATGATTACTTCGGTCGCCCCAAAGCACTTCACTTCAAAGATGGGACCTATGACGTGAGTGATACACTCAATTGGATTGGTAGCGGCGTTACCCTCCAAGGTGAAGGCAGTGGTGCTACTGTGATCAAGCTGAGAGACTACGCGTCTGGCTTTGACAACTCTGCTGCTCCCAAAGCAGTCATTCAAACTCCGGATGGTAACACATCTTTCCGTCAGAACATCCATAACCTTAGCGTTGACACAGGAATTGGTAATGCTGGTTCCATCGGCATCGACTACATTTCTAGTAATGTTGGTTCAATGAAAGATGTGACGATTAAATCTAGAGATGGCAAGGGTTTTGCAGGTCTGGCAATGGATCGTCAATGGCCAGGTCCGTGTCTCATTAAGAATGTCCAAATTGAGGGCTTTGATTATGGTATCAGACTCACCCCGACTGAGTACGGACCAACTTTTGAGAACATCACCCTCAAAAATCAAAACATAGCTGGTATTAGGAACGAGAATGGCACGTTAACAATTCGTGGATTAAATAGTACCAACAGCGTACCAGTGATTCAGGGAACGAGTTGGGGTGGTATGGTCACCCTAATAGATGCAAACCTCGAAGGAGGTGCATCTAATGTTAGTGCCATTGAAACAGAAGGAAGTTTTTATGTACGTAATCTCAACACCAGTGGCTATCAATCAGCAATTAAGCACAAAGGCGTAGTCGTCCCTGGCACTACTCTGACTGAATATGCCTCAGAGAGTTACCAGTTGTTTAACGGTGCCAACCAGTCTCTCAACTTGCCCGTTAAGGAGACTCCAGAGTTTCAGGAGAACGATCCGGCGAACTGGGGACGCATTACACTAAACCCTGTAGGGTTCACTGATACAAGCGAGTTGCAGTCGGTGCTTGATTCTGGCAAGTCTACCATCTACTTCGACTTCGGTAAATACTTCTCCTTTAACGAAACTGTGCTCACGGTTCCTGCAACGGTTAAACGTATCGTAGGGTTTTCATCGGTCGTCGATGGGGAATCTCATGGTCAAAATGGGGGTGGTATTAAGTTTGTAGTCGAAGGAAGTAGTACAGATTCTCCGCTGATTGTTGAGGGGTTTGGTTATGGAGCAAAGGTAGACCATAACAGTTCATCACGATCAGTTGCACTTAAAGATGGATTCTACCAATATACTTCCAGTTCTGGTGCAGGCGAATTGTTCCTTGAGGATGTGAATCTTGGCTCCTTGCAAGTGCAACCCAATCAAAATGTTTGGGCACGCCAGCTCAATATTGAATCTAATAATACCAAAATAGTGAATAATGGTGGTAATCTTTGGATTCTAGGGCTAAAAACTGAAGGCACTGGCACCATTATCGACTCAAAAAACGGAGCGAAGACTGAACTGCTAGGAGGACTTATCTACCCTGCACGCTCATTTTCCAGCCAAGAAAAGCAGACACCAGCGTTCATTAGCGATAACTCAAGCACCTCGTTAGTCTATCGATCAAATCATTACGATCCAGCACAATACTATGACACTCTAGTTTCCGAGACACGCAATGGAGAAACTCGTTGGCTTTCAACTTATCAAGTTCCGTACATGATGACGCTGTTTTCAGGAAACTGAAGCACTAATGATATAGAGGGTATGAGGGGTAGGTCGTGAGTAATACGCCTGTACCCCTAATACCTTTCGGTGAAGAGTGACTCAGAAACAAATCTTTAAAGTACTAACATTCATCAAAACCCACGGTTTGGGTTGCAACAGTTATGCTAGTTAAAATGATGGCTGACACTTGTTTTAGCGTTAGCTTTCTCTTATATCAAACTCCCTACAGATTGTACTCTCTTGCGATGCTAGGATACAACACCAGGGACGATAAGTACATAAAAGAAGTTAAAAGAAGGTGTTGAAGTGAAAACACTTTTGGTTATAATCATTGGTTTCTTACCGTCCCTGTTCTCCCTGTGGTTGATGCGTAAAACACGGGCTAGAATGCGATCGCGATTTAGGCGAGTCGCTACAACTTCTTTTGTGGGGCGAGTGCAGCAAAATACGATACCAGGTAATAGCGATCGCTATTATTTAGAAGGAGTCGGTTACCTTGTTGGCGATATCAGCTGTCGATTTAATGCTCGTTCTGGTTTTCTGCGCTGTGCTGTTAACCCGAGTGGACCTTGCGAAGGTTGTCGCTTGTATGAACAAAAGGAAACTGTTTGTATAGAAAATAGCTCGTCTGACTTGATAAGCGAGCGGTGAAATCTGAGTATCAAGTGAATGACCTTGAATACACAAGCATGGTGTACCGTTTCACTTTAAAAAACTGAAACGGTATTGTAAATGTTAGAGCTAATATTACAGCTTCCTCACCGTCTCATGAGAATCTCCCAAGTTGCTCCACCAGCCACACCATCTGCTTCTAGACCATACCGCTTTTGTAAGGCTATAACTGCAGCTTCGGTTGATGCACCAAAATCGCCATCAATTTGATCTACCTTCAACAAACCGAGTCTTTGCAGTCGCCTTTGCAATCTAACAACCTCTGAACCACGCATTCCTAGACGTAGAATTGGTAATCCTTCTGAGGTATACTGAATTGAAGAAATTTGTTGAGTACGAGTCGTTGAACTCGGACTAGAGGATTGCTGAGTACGAACAGTTTGCTCAGAACGAGTCGAGCCAGAGCGAGTCGATGTTGATTGTCGTACGGACGTCCTCTGTGAACTAGCAGTTGTATTGCGTGTTGCAGATTGCGGCCCTGGATTGGAACTATCTTTTCTGGTACGAGTTGTTGCAGTTGATGTTGTCGTCGGTCGTGGCTCTGGTTTTGCAGTTGTCGCTGTGGTGTTGCTGGTTGCAGTTGATGTTGTCGTCGGTCGTGGTTCTGGTTTTACAGTTGTCGCTGATGTTGTCGGAGGTCTTGAATTATTAGAAGTAGGAATCACAACTTGATTGGTGTTAGAAGTTGCAGATGGAGCAGGAAACCTGCTTGTAGAGCTAGGTAATGGTCTAGATGATGCGACTGTCGCTTCACTGGGGAAGAGTTGTTGCCAAGTTGTTGCATCTACAATGCCATCTGCTTTTAAGCCAGCAGCTTCCTGGAAGCGGGAAACAGCGAGGACAGTACTTTCGCTATACACCCCATCTACTGTACCTGTATAGAAGCCCAAAAGTTTTAAAGCTGCTTGAAGTTCTGTGACGCGCTCTCCTTTGCTACCAATTTGGAGAGTAGGACGGTTGATACCTTCAGAGGAAGTTGCTTGCGCTATTTGTTGTGGTTGCGATGCAACCGATTCTTTAGCACAGAAGCCAAGAAGCAGAAATACACTGCAGTACAGCAGTATTTTGATCACTAATAATGATTTATACATCTGCTGTGTTTTTATTTTGTAGCAATTGACAGGGGGGTTGAAAAACTCTAAGCCAGAAGGAGTCAAAAGACAGAAGACATAATTCAGTATAACCGTTCCTCACCCCAATAAATTCAGGGGTGTTAAACTTAATATTCCATCCACTTACACACTCCTGGTGAAGTCTGCCAAGCAGAAGATTTTGTCCGGCTAGCTTCACGTTATTCTGAATTCTTTGTTGGTTACTAAAGATATTTTTTTTCATACTGCTTTTGATCGTATTTCCGCGAGATAGCCCCTCGCCTACTTAAACTTCAGATGTCTTGGCTCGCCTGTCAGTTATCAATTATCAGTTATCAGTTATCGATTTGATAATTGATAACTGATAAGTAGGTCAACATTGAAAAACGTAAGATAGAATTTTGCGATTACTACCCGGAGGGAAGCCCCCTCCGGGGTCTACGCTGCACTGCGTTACGCTCGTAATGACATTTTACGTTTAATTAGGTTGACCTACTTAATTGTTAATTGATAATTGATAACTGTTCATTGTTCATTGATTCTTGAGCGAGTTTAAACAACTGGGGTTGTTGAATAGGAATTGAAGTATGCAATTGCACTATTAACCGCTTGTTCTTGACCGACTAGTGACACATAAGGTTCCCGTAAATATTGATCAGCTGCTGTCATTGCATGTGTGGAATTTACAGAGGCGATCGCCTGCTGAAACTTTGTATCAAAATCAATTCCCAATCCTAAAATTTCATACCAGCCATAGATTTGAGCGATTTGCGCGTTGGTTTGTTTGCCCAAGGCGTACTGTCCTAGTATCTTGTTTTTAGCTGCTTGGAGGGCATCTTCTTCTAGTTGCGTGGTAAATAATAAATCAACTTCTTTGCGCAAACCAGAAAGAGCGACTTGGGTATTTTCTGGTGCTGTACCCATATAAACGACAAATGATGCTGTTGAGAGTCGTGTTGGGTAAAATGCTGAGACTTCGTAAGCCAAGCCGCGCTTTTCACGTAATTCCACAAACAAGCGACTCGAAAGACCATTTCCCAAGTAAGTAGACAGTAATTTCAATGCAGCGTAGTCATCAGACAGCACGGATGCTCCCAAATAACCTAGCATGACGATAGATTGCTGTGTCTGTTGAGGCTTAATCTTAATTTGGGGTTCAATTGATAGTTTTGGTAAATTGAGTTTTACCAATGGCTGAGTGGGAGGCGATTGCCAATCACCAAAAACTTCTTCCACAAGAGCGATCGCACTTTCTGGTGTGATGCGTCCAGCAATACTAATAACAATATTATCAGGACGAAAATGAGTTTGATGATACTGCACTAAGTCTTTTTGGGTTAAGCTGCTCATAGTCGCTTCATTGCCTAATGCTGACCTTGCATAAGGATGGTTTTGATACATAACATCCCGGAGTTGGTCAAAAGCAATGGTAAACGGTTGTTCTTGTTGTGAGCGAATATCTTGTAGAGCAATACGTTTTTCTAGTTCTACTTCTGCTTGTGGAAATGTCGGCGATCGCAAAATTCGTCCCGCCAAAGTAAACATTTGTGGAAAATCTGAGGTGACTGTCTTCAACGAAAGCAAAAAGTAATCGGATGCAGTGTCTGCGCTCAAACTTGCTCCCACTGACTCTACTTGTTCAGCGATATCCAAACTTGAAAGTCCATCGCAACCTTTTGTAAGTACTGTTGATAGCAAATATGCTAACCCAGCTTGCTCCTGATTTTCATAACAGCTACCTGCGCGGATAAAAATCCGTCCTGCAATAATATCTGCAGCCGGATTTTCTACCACCAGCACTACAATGCCATTGTTCAATACTGTGCGATAGATATGAGATTTTTGCACCGATGTTGTCATTTATCATTAGTCCTTTTGATCAGTTATCAGTTATCAGTTACCAGTTATCAGTTATCAGTTAGCTGAAGAAGCTGTTAACTGTGTACTGTGTACTGTGTACTGAAAATGAATAGTCACTAATAAGGTTTAAGTACTGTTACTGCATAATGATTAGGTGAGAGACATTCTTGTGCTAATTTTTGCAGTTGTTTCTCATTATATGACTGAATTTGCCACGAATAAGTCATTGCTAATTCAGCTTGGGCAATAGTGTTGTAGTATCCATAAAGTCCTGCTAGCTGATTTGGTGTCTCGGTAGAAAACGCAAAGTCGTTACACAGTAACCTTTGAGCGCGGATGATTTCCTGCTCGCTGATGCCATTGTCAATTAAATCCTGCAAATGCAGACGAATTAAGGATTCGACACGTTCCAAATTTTCTGGTTCTAACCAGGCTGTGATTGTAAATAAACTGCAGTCTTGTTGTAAGGAAAAATGACTACAAATACCTTGCACCAATTGCTGCTCTTCTCGCAAATCACGCACGAGACGAGAGGTGCGTCCTTCCGCTAGTAACACAGAAAGCAAATCCAACCCACAACAAGTGTGTAGCTGTTCCACTCCAGGTCCTGTCCAAGCCATTAATAATCGCCCCATCTCCAAGCGAGGCAAAAAAAGTTCTTGACGGCGAATTCCTGATAGAATTGGCTTTGTGACTTCCTTTCTTTGAGGACAGTCGCAACAGGGTTCAGCAAAATCAGCAAATGTCTGAGTTGCTAATTCTAAAGCAGAATCTGCACCTATCCCGCCCACAATCACCACTGTCATGTTTTCTGGTTGGTAGTAAGCACGGTGAAAACAGCGCATAATTTCTGGAGATTGCTGCATCAATTCTTGCTCGCCACCCAGTACGGAACGTCCATAAGGATGATGTTGGTAAACACTGGAAATCAGAGCGTGAAATCCTATCCAATCTGGATCATCATGTGATTGACGAATTTCTTCTAGCACAACATGTCGTTCACGAATAAATTCATCTTCTGGGATTGTCGCCTTCAGCAGCAACTCCCCCAAGTGAGGCAAAGTTTCTTTTACATGCAGCGAAGCTGTGATCACAGAATAATGAGCATAATCGTGACTTGTCGCCGCATTGGTGACTCCACCCCAATTTTCAATTTTCTGATCAAACATCCCTGGCGGTAGTGTTGCAGTTCCTTTAAAAATCATGTGTTCCAAGAAGTGAGCCATACCATACCACGGTTCTGGCTCTTGGTTGGCACCTGCACGTACCCAAACATCTGCCACAACGACGGGGGTTGTGATCATTTCTTGATGAATTAAAGTTAAACCGTTGTCTAGTTTGAAAACCGAGGCTGGAAACACGCTATTTTTCAGGTTTTTTAACAATTCTTTACAGCTTTAACCACAATTTAGCTTAATTCTTGTGATTTTAACTCTTGTTGGTACCCTAATATAAGATCACTTTACACAGATTTTTTATCTGAAAATAGGAATTTATTTTAATATATTTAATATAAAGTATCTAAAATAGACTTAATTAATGTGTAGACTTAGACAAATATATATGAAGATATGAAGTTTGTGTCTGTCACATCTTTAAATTTTTTCATTTTTTATGAATGACCAGCTAACTCCTTTCTATAAATTAAAGCTCCCGTGTCTTAACTGATCAAGGGAGCTTAATGTTTTAACGCACCGCTACGCCGTTTTACCTAAGTTTATGACCTGGATAAACCAGGTGGGCACCTATTGCCTCGTTTAAAGTTTCCGGATACTTAGCCCGGTCTACTGCCACGAGAATTGTGAGGTTCCCTTGTTGCTTTCGACATAGATCAAAAAACTTTATGGCAGTCACCAACGTAGCAGTGCAACAAACCCATTATAGCCTTCAAAAAGATTTTGTGTATTTCCAAGTAAAAATTTCTGGCAGGTTTAACTTCTTCGTCGTAAGTCCCGCACTATAACGGTACTCCGTTTAGTGTCGGGATATAAGACGGTACGGGGGTCTAACACGTAAAAAAATCGGGCAGGCTAGCCCCGAAGGGGGCGCTACGCAAACGTTTGTTGATCTGTCGTCGTAGTCGGGTACTCGTTTTTATTAAGCCTGCCCGATTTTTTCGCTGACTTTGCGTCGCAGCGACGATTATATCTTTGATCAATTCTTGCCGACGGCAAGAGAGGGAAAAGATGTATGTTAGCGGAGCGGCGCGTTAGCGCGGAGTTGCCTCTCTCCAAAAACTCAAGGGCGGACAAAAGAAGTTTTTGACATACTCACCGCCCTAAAAGGGCGGAGATTCTTGACGCTTCATCGAGATTTGCTGCTTTATCAGTCTTATTATCTCTCTGCGTCCATTTAGAGGTTGAACTAAGTAGCTATCTCGCGATGGCTACTCGTCTGCAAAACGGTACCTGAGGCTTTCGCTTCATACCGCTCCTCTCTTACCTGATTCTTGTCATGAATACCTCGTTTGAGTGAGCCGTCATCAGAGGTCTTTTGGTCGTGACAGTGAGCGTGGATTAACTGAAGGTTGTTATAGGAGTTTTTCCCGCCTAATGATTTGGGCAGTATATGGTCGATTTCCATGATGTCACCTTCAATGAAAGTAGCTCCACAGTGTGAACATTTGCCTTTTTGATGTTTTAGGAGTTTGCTTGTTGATGTGTCTAGTTCTTTGCTTCTGCCTAATCTGGAAGCCCAGTAAACTGTGTCACCGTCATATGGAGATTTCTCCCCTTTGACTTTGATGTGCCTTTCGATTTTGGTGTCCGCGTGAACTAAGAGTGTTTGGTTGCCTTCTTTGAAAACCCAATTTCTCACGCTATCTTTTGTGACCACTTGGTGATAGTATCTGTCCTTAATCCAATGTTTGGATTTTTTCGGATGTCTCCTGTTACACCATCTGCGAAGCACCCCGTATACTAGGTGGTCTAGTTTGCTGAATACTTCGCTGCTAACTGCCGATGAGTGGTAGTTACACCACCCTTTAATGATTGGGTTGAGTATTTTTATGAGGTTTTCTTGTTTAACAGTTCTGTTATTTCTAACAGTGTTAGCCATTTTCTCATAATGTCTCTTGATAGCTTTCTTAGAAGGTTTTATCAGGGTTTTATATGCCCTTTTAACTCCTGTATGTTTGTTCGTTTTCCCATTTTGGATTTGATACTGTCGTATGTTGAATCCTAGGAAATCGAATCCCTTATTTGTTTGCAGTGTGTGAACTATTTGAGTCTTTTCGGGTTTTATTTGAAGTCCAATTGGTTTGAGAAAGTCGCTTAGAATATCCTTGGCTTTTTCTATTACTTCCTTGGATTCATGTAGACACACGAAATCGTCTGCGTATCTTATGAATGAGAAGGATTCAAGATTTCTATCTTTTCTTCCTTTCCATGTTTTAACCCATTCTGTCAAGACATTTTCCATTCCGTGAAGGGCAATATTAGCCAGAAGTGGCGACACAGTGCCTCCCTGCGGTGTTCCTTCTTTGGTTGGAAATAGTTCTTTTCCTTCTAGATATCCTGCCTTGAGCCATGCTTTTATCTGTACTCTAATGTTCTTAGGACATTTCCCTAACTTGTTCAATAGATAGCTGTGATTGATGCTATCAAAACATTTTGAGATGTCGGCATCTAAGACCCATTTGGGTTTTCCTTTAATGCTTCCGAAGATTTGTTCAATTGCATCGTGGCTTTGTCTACCTAGTCGGAAACCATACGAATTTGGCTCAAAGATTGCTTCCCATTCTGGCTCTAGAGCCATTTTGACGAGCATTTGGACTGCTCTGTCGTTGATAGTAGGAATGCTAAGGGGGCGTTTCTCATCCGAGTTCGCTTTAGGAATGTAAATTCTTCTAAGCGGCTTGGCTTTATGTGAGATTTGTAGCTCATTGGCTAGTTCTAGCCTTTGAGTGGGCGGGATAGATTTTATTCCATCAATACCCGCCGTTCTTTTGCCCCTGTTATCTTGGGTTACTTTTCTTACTGCTATTGTTTTGGCGGCAAAGCTCTTGACCAAAAGTTTCTGAAGCTGTTTGACCTGCTTGACGTTTCGCTCTCTCTTGGCTCGAAATATTCTCTTTTGTAGCTTCCAGAGTTTCTTCTCTAGCTTGCGCCAGTTGATTTCACTCCAGTTCGTATACTTGGTTTTATCCTTGCTCATCGTTTTTCGTCTACTACTTAAGACTATTTCATTCAAGTAAAAGTGTTTCCGTTAGCTTATCCCTTCCATTACAGTTGGGCGTTTGCTTCTGAAACAATCCTTTTGCGTGTAAGACTTGCGCTGGTTACTGCTCAGGCTTCGACCTTCCTGAGAGTCTTACAGAAGTTACTTCGTTCCTTCTAATCATTTCCCGTCATCTTTAGAACCCTTGACTCCCCCAAATCCTTACCCACTGGGTGTGGTTTGAATGACTTTACTGACTCACGAATCACAGTAAACTTTTGGATTGTTAGCACCTGTCAGCTTAATTTGGTGCTTTGGCATTGGTGAGGGTTTGACAAGGTTCGTGTAACCTGTTCATGGATGACTTTGCTAGGGGTTGACACCAACTTAAGCTGTTAGTTTGTCCCCATTTCTTGGAGCTTTAGACGTTTGATAACCATTCTCCCGCCTATCCAAGATGCTGTCAGTGGTCATTTCACTGGAGGGAATTTAACCCTCATGATTTAGAAAGTTCTCTAGAGAAGATCTCTAGGTTAGCTGTTTCAAGGGGTGTCCCCTTTCCCTAGCTAAGAACGAACCGCACTCGTGGCAATGCCCTATCCCGACTTTTTGTATATTTTTAGCTGCGTTCTCGTCTCTATCTTGTTCAATACCACAATTTCAACAAAGTATTGAACGAACAGATAGGTCGATTTTACCCCATCTAAACCCGCAGTCAGAACAAATTTGGCTTGTGGGTTCCCACCTATTAATCGCATGAAACGTTCTACCAAGTTTGTCTGATTTAGCTTCACATAGCACCCGAAATTCTCGCCAACCTTGCAAACTAATTACTCTAGCAAGCTTGCGGTTTTTAAGCATACCCGACACATTCAAGTCTTCCAAAGCTATAGTTTGGTTTTCACTTACTACTTTGGTCGATAGATTGTGCAGAAAATCCTTACGAATGTCGTTAATTTGATGATGTTTCTTAGCAACACGGATGCGAGTTTTATTCCTCCGGTTTGATCCTTTTTGTTGACGTGCTAGCTTGCGTTGCAATTTACGGATTTTACGGTCAATACGAGCATAGTTTGGGCTTTGGGCTTTCTCACCATTACTCATCACCGCGAAAG
This sequence comes from Brasilonema sp. UFV-L1, assembly GCF_012912105.1. GTDB lineage: Bacteria > Cyanobacteriota > Cyanobacteriia > Cyanobacteriales > Nostocaceae > Brasilonema. The sequence continues at coordinate 93,297 of NZ_QMEA01000001.1, read as the reverse complement.
TTTTGATTCCCAAATCAATACCGATGCTTTGGTTTTTAGCATTTATCTCAATGGGTTCAACTTCTACAACGAAGCTTATAAAGTAACGATTTGCGCAATCTTTTATGACAGTACAGGAGCTTGGTTCAGATGGTAATTCTCTCGACCAAATAGGTTTTAAGTTACCAATTTTAGCTAAATAGACAAATCCCGCCTTAACTGAAAATGCTGCCTTGGTGAATTCAGCCGACTGTTGATTAGTCTTCTTTTTAAATCTAGGATTACCCATCTTGCCACCCTTTCTTTTCCCGTTACGAGAATTGAAAAAGTTTCGATAGGCAACGTCTAAGTTTCTCAGAGACTGCTGCAAAGGTACAGAAGAAACTTCAGACAACCATTTTCTATCCTCTGTCTTTTTAGCTTGGGTCAACATAGCTGAAAGTTTGTTATACCCTGGCAACTTTTCAGACTGCTTACAAAATGCCAGCGCGTCATTCCAGACCACACGGACACACCCAAACAACTGAGCTAAACTCTGTCGTTGTTGGTCTGTTGGGTAGAATCTGTATTGATATCGCGCTTTCATTGTTTGTGATAGAATTGGTCTACTCTTGATTCTATATCGGTCTGTACCGAATGACAACCCAGTTCCGTAAAGAAAGACATTCTGTTTCAGACCTCAAGATTCACTTGGTCTGTGTAACCAAGTATCGTAGGTCTGTTTTCACTGCTGAAAGTCTAATGGTCATTGAAAAATCATTTAATGAAGTGGCTAAAAAAATGGATTTTCAAGTTCAAGAATTCAATGGAGAATCCGACCATATTCATGCTTTAATTGAATTTCCACCTAAGCTTTCTATCTCTCAAATTGTAAACGCACTAAAGGGGGTATCTAGCCGTCGTTATGGACAAGCGGGATACCCTAAACCCTATGGTAAGGATGCTCTTTGGAGTCCTAGTTATTTCGTTTCTTCGGTGGGTGGTGCGCCAATCGAAATTCTTAAGCAGTATATTCGAGAGCAGGAAAAGCCGTCCTAGAAGGACGGGGTTTTAGACCCAAATTTTCGATAATCATAGCAATAGAGCGTAATGCTCCTCAAAAAAACATTGGTGACGACCAACCACTTGACACAAACGGACTACGTTGTAGGTGACGCATTTGTCCCCTCCAAAATCAGCCAGCCCTCAAACATTAATAACTCGTTGGCAACACAGATCAACTAGAAACTTTCTCTGGCTGATTTTGGTACGTGTTAGACCCCGTGAACAGTGCAAACGTTGGGAAACGTAAAACAAACATAGAATTTGATTACAAATTCGCTACATACAAAGACTCCGTGGGGCGTCAGGAGTCTCAAAACTGCCTGTGGAGGTGAGACAGCCCTGCAGGAGGGTTTCCCGACAGAGGGGACTGCGTTAGCGCAGCGAGACCGAAGCCCTTCCCCGAAGGGTATCGTTACCGGGGATAACAGGATGCAAATCTAATTATCTAGGTGCGACCAAAGAAGCAGGAAATTTCTTCAAAGCGATTTGGGGAAGCCCCCACTGTATTCGGTACTCCGAATCAGTGGTGGGAGAACGTCACTGAGGATACCAGATAGATTCTATATTTCGGGCGATCGCCAAAGCGAGGTTGACGTTGTCCGCATCAGCAGACAAAGCGACACCTTGGGCGTTTGGGGCGATCGCAATCGCTTGAGCCTGATTTTCAGTATCCAGCAAAACGGTGACATGTCCCAGTTTGCGCCCAGGGCGCGATTCGGTTTTCCCGTACCAGTGGACGCGTGCTTGGGGAATCTGCTGTATTTGCTGGCGCTTGGTTATGTAGTCACTCTGAGAAATTTCATATCCCAAAAGATTAACCATCACAGCACTAGGGCAAATCATGCTTGTGTTGCCTAATTGCATACCACAAACTGCTCGTAAGTGCTGCTCAAATTGAGAAGTTTCGCAAGCATCAATCGAGAAATGCCCCGAATTGTGAGTGCGAGGTGCAACTTCATTCACCAGCACTTTACCATCAGCCGTCAGGAATAACTCTATACCAAAAACTCCCACAGTTCCTAAACTATTTAGCAAAGTGCTGGCAATATTCTCGATTTCAACAACCAAGTCTTTTGAAATATCAGCAGGTGCAATGACTCGCCGACACACCTGTTCTTCCTGCTGAGTTTCTACAACTGGGTAAGTGATGACTTCGCCACTTACAGAACGCGCTGCAATCACGGCTAATTCTCGTTCAAACGGAATCAATTCTTCTAATAAAAAACTAGATTGACTTTCAAGACTTTTTGTGTTTTCTAATTCTAACTTTTGCTTTAAACTGTCTATTTCCCTGATTATAAAAGTTCCTTGACCGTCATAACCGTGACGACGAGCTTTTAAAACTGCTGGAAAACCAATTTGGGAGGCGAAGATAACTTCAGTCGTTGTATGCCAATTTTGCTCTATGGCGACAAACCGAGGAACAGGTAAACCCAAATCACGTAAATAGCAGCGTTGATGATATTTATCTAAAAGGGGAGTCAAGGCTTCCAGTCTAGGACGAAAGCAAACGCCAAGTTCTGCCAATTTTGATAAAGCTGCAATATCAACAAACTCATTCTCAAAGGTGATGACATCGGTTCTTTTCGCTAATTGCGCTGTGGCGTCAGCGTCATCAATTGGGGCGAAAACGTTATCCTTCGCTGATACAGGTACAGCTGGATCGTTGAGGCTAGGAGTTTGCACGACTAATTCAACTCCTAACTTTTTGGCAGCACTTGCCATCATCCATGCTAATTGTCCACCACCAATGACACCAACACGCTTCATCGACATCTATCAAGAATCATGAGCTTCCACGCTTTAGTGTACACAACACTGGCACTCAAAGACTACTCGGGTTTGTCTTTTAATAAATCATGTTTTAGGAGCGCATCTGCTGCCTTATTGATAAAATCAAAACTCATACCGGCTCTATCTGCAATATCTAGTAAGGTATGCTCGCCGTCAGATAAATTTAGAACCCACAACATTGCTAGTTCAGTCATTTTTGTATCCGTCTGTCCACCAATTGCACCATATAAACCCCTTTTGCCTAACTGCGGTTCACATTTTGGATTTTGGTTTAAGTATTTTTTGTTGTTTTCTAGAATATGTAAAACTGACAAACACTTAGAGAATGAATCGGCAAGGTACTGAGGTTGCACAAGATCCAAATTGTCTGCTGATGTATGATATTGCGGATAACAACTGTGCGGCGTTCTCATGAAACAACCAACAGGCAAATTAAATGCTGGTGAACAAAACTGCCGTTCGTCATAGCCATAAGGAAAGAAATCTATGATGTCACAATCTTGATGAGAATGCTTGAGGACATGAGTCACGGCTTTATCAATTTCAGCATCACCTCGACGACTTTTTTTATAAGTAGACTTACCCGAATCACCTAAACAAGTTAAAACTAAACCGTGTTTAATCTTGTGAAGGTGATTTTCATTTAAGCAAAGCCAAGTGATAGAACCGATAGTTCCAGGAATAAAGAGAAATCGATAAGAATATGAAAGGTTTATTTGACTCAGATATTTTGCCAGAAATGTTGCTAGAGAAATACCAGAGAGATTATCATTACAAAGTGATGGATGACAAGCATGACATGATATCAGCACTTCGTCTGGTTTCTCTCCTTTGAGGTAATACTCGCCATATGTGAGATGACCATTCTCAAGAGAAGAATCAATGCACACCTCATACTCTTCATCCTGTAGTTCCAAGAATTGATTGTGACTGAGACAAAAGCCCCAGCTTTCCTTATAATATGAAGTTCGATAAGGAATCCAATCAGGATGTTCGGGTAGGGTAAATAGATGTTTCTTTAATTCCTCTAAAAGTATCTTTTGCCGAACCGGTACGCTGTAATTGACAACATGCAAGTTTGATTTATTAAAGTCTATAATTCTTTCTCCTTTCAAATTCTTAATATATGCATCTTTAATATTCCACTCTCTGGGTACTGTCCAATCAAAGACTTGAGTACCAGTAGGAACTTCATGCTTAGTTAATTGAATATATTTTTCAATCCAATGCAGAGTTTCTCGAAAACCATTGCCAGTAATAGAGCGGCAAATAGGATATAATTTGGTGATAAACTGGTACATTTGGTGGCTAACTTCATCTGGGTTAAGCTTCTGCCTAATATCAGTTATGTTCATGTTTTTCACCTTTGATAAAAATTGTTAGTTGCTAAATTGAATTCAGCTTTTGGTACTGGGGAGATAGAACCTCCCAACACTCGTTACCAGGCTGCAGCCCAGTAACGAGAATACAGAGGTTCAGCCTCTTGTGGGGAATAGTGCAAGTTCTCAGTAATATAACAGCAATAGAGTAGCCGAGCTAAAAAACGACTTTGCGACAATAAAAAGCCTCAGCATATTTATTGGGTGCATTAGATTCCATTCCTCGCAGTCTTAGAATTGATAGAAAGGTTTCTTCTGTAAACCATTGTTTGCTATTTTGTGATGGAAAGCTGTCAAGGATATATTTCACTTTTTCTTGGTAAATTTCTTCATTTAAATGAACAAATAAATTAGGATTTCCTAAATCGCCATCATATTTAGGGATTTCATACTCTAAAATTAAATGATTCCTAAATGTGTTCCAAGTCAAATCAGAAATTAAGCGATGGTCTTGATGCAAATCATGGCGAGAATGAGTAAAAATGATATCAGGATTATAATTACGCTTTAATTGCTCAAACGATTGTTTAATTTCACTTCCCATGAAAGGGAAAAACCCATCTTGAAATTGTTGTATTAAGATTTTCTTGTCTTGAACTTTTTCTAAAAACTTATTTGCGCTATTATAAGCTTCTTTTTCTCTTTGTGTATTTGAACTAAAAACAACCCAGTAAAAATTAATATTTGGGTAACTTTCTACCAGTTTTAATATCGTGCCTCCACAACCGATTTCGATATCATCACAATGCGCTCCTAAACACAAAACTTTATAAGTTAAATCACTTGTTTCTTCAAAACTGAATTTAAGCATATTGCTAATTTTTTAAGACAAGGGAATACTTTGGATAAACTTACTAAAAACAGTAATTACAGTAGATATCCTCAACAGACATCTACTGTAAAATACATTAGTATTTGCTCTTAAGCTAAATTCACGGGTATAGAATGAGTAGCAACATGGTGAATCGGACTATATTCTAAAAATTTTGCCTTTCTTTCAAGTAACTTCCAAACTGCCCAAGGAGCATTACCTTGACAATACATATCATCTAACTGCTGTTGCTCTTTAAAAGTATCCATACAAGCCCAAAAGCCGTTGTATTTATAAGCAACTAGCTGTTGTAATTTCATTAATCTTTGAAATGGTTCGAGAACCAACTCTTCTCCAGGCTCGATATATTTAAAGATATCTCTATGAAAAACAAAAAAGCCGCCATTTATCCGAATACCAGAGGTTTTGACATCTTCGATATCAGTTACCAAACCATTTTCTTGCATTGAAACTAAATGGAAACTGTGTGAGGGTTTGACGCACAGAAAACTAGCTATTTTATTATGTTTATGAAAATCTTCGATGATATCAGGTAGATGTAAATCTGTTAAGCCATCACTATAATTCGCTAAAAAGACCTCTTCTCCTTCTAAATATTCCTCAATTGCTTTGAACCTTTGACCAATATTTGAAGTCAATCCTGTATCGACAAAAGTAATTTTCCAATCTTCGATATCACTATTAGCAAGTTTTATTTTTTTACCTCCCTCCTGTAATGTAAAATCATTGGAAACACACTCATCATAATTGAGAAAATAATTTTTGACAACGTCTGCTTTATAACCAAGACACAAAATAAAATCTTTGTGTCCGTAGTGGGCATAGTATTTCATGACATGCCACAATATTGGTCTATAGCCAATATGAACCATCGGCTTAGGAATATTGGTGGAATATTCTCTTAATCTTGTTCCTAAACCGCCGCAGAATAAAACTACTTTCATCGTAATTTCCTCTTTTGTTTATTGTTCAAGTTTTTAATTAAGCTTGATTTGATTTATGGCTGGTTCAAGAATAGACATTGACTTCAGGAATTGGGACGACAAATTGACAACCCCAATCACGTACATAGGACATCTGCGCGATTATCTCGTTTTTCAAATTCCAAGGTAGAATCAGCAGATAGTCTGGCTTTGTCTCTTGAATCTTGTCTGGATGAAAGATTGGTATATGAGTTCCTGGTAAGAATTTGCCTTGTTTGTATGGGTTCCGATCTACGGTGTAATCAATAAAGTCTTCTCTGATTCCACAATAATTCAAAAGGGTATTACCTTTACCAGGAGCACCATAACCTGCAATTGATTTTCCTTGTCGTTTCGCTGAAATTAAAAATTCCAAAAGTTTGAATTTGGTTTCCTTAACTTTGGTTGCGAAGGAAGAATAGTGTTCTATGTTGCTAAACCCAGCAGTTTCTTCTCTAGCTCTTAGTTCTCTCACCTGCTCACTAATAGATTTAGAATTATCTTCTGTATGACAAGCATAAATTCTCAGAGAACCACCATGAGTTGATAGTTCTTCTACATCAAAGATGGTTAAACCGTGCTGTGCAAAAATCTTTTCAGCTGTGAGCAACGACAAGTAAGAGAAGTGTTCGTGATATATAGTATCAAACTGGTTTTCCTCCATCAGTCGCATGAGATGAGGAAATTCCATAGTGATGACACCTTTAGGTTTGAGTAAAATTTTGCAGCCTGCTACAAAATCGTTGATGTCAGGTACGTGAGCAAGTACATTGTTAGCTACTAATAAATCGGCTTGTTTCAAAAGAGCAGCTAATTCTTGAGCTGTGTTGATTCCAAAAAACTTGACAACTGTGGAAATACCTTTTGTTTTAGCTACCTCAGCAATATTAGCTGCTGGTTCTATGCCTAGAACAGGTATTCTTTTTGATAGAAAATATTGTAATAAGTAACCATCGTTACTAGCTATTTCTACGACTTGACTTGAGGTGTTTAACCCAAAGCGAGCTATGACTTTGTCGGTATAATTCTTAGCGTGTTGTAGCCAAGAGTCGGAGTAAGATGAAAAGTAGGCATACTCGCTGAAGATGTCTTGTGGACTGACAAATTCCTGAAGTTGAACTAAAAAACAGCGATCGCACACGTACACATGCAACGGATAGAAAGCCTCCATTTGGTTGAGCTGTTCAGATGTCACGTAGCTTTCACAAAGCGGTGACATTCCCAAATCAACAAAAGTGTGCTTTAATGTTGAACCACAGAATCGACAGCTACAACGATTCACGGTTGTAGTCTTGTGTACGTTGAGTTCCAAAGTAGTCTTAGTCATTTCTTAGCTTTGAGTATTTGGGAGCAACTTGATACGACTTGTACCTCACAATGTCTGTTTGGGAGGTCAAAGCCTTATACTGGTTGAACGTGGGTAGAGTTTAGAACAGTTTCAAAAAGTGACCAGCAAGTATCCTTTTGTGAAATTTCACTTATAGGTAAAGGCCATTCAATGCCAAAGGCTGGATCGTCATAGCGCAAACCACTCTGGTACTCTGGCGCGTAGAATTCACTCATCTGATACACAATCTCGGCTGCATCAGTTAGCGTTTGGTAGCCATGAGCGAACATTTCAGGTACGTACAGCGCTCTACGGTTCTGGGCAGTTAGCTCAACGCCAATGTGTAATTTATACGTAGGGGATTCAGGGCGCAAGTCAATGATGACATCGTAGATAGCACCATGAGTGCAGCGAACTAATTTTACCTCAGTTGCAGGAGCAACTTGATAGTGCATGCCCCGTAGAGTACCCTTTTTGTAGTTGAAAGCGAGATTGCATTGTACAATTGTTGACTTTAAGCCATGAGCGGAAAATTCCTCTTGGCAGAAAGTACGAGCAAAGAAGCCGCGAGTATCTTGTCGTTGTTCTAAGTCAATAAGGAATGCGCCTTGGAGTGAAGTTTGTGTCAATAGCATGACTTGTTCCAGAAGAAATTTTGATCAATTTGCCCAGTGCGAATCAGATACTCCAGCTGCTTCAAACGAGTGAATCCTCTAAATAAAAAAGTGGATTCTGACATATCGATAGAACTAAACACATCAAACAGCTGCTTCGCACCCTTAGCTGCATTCCACTCACACTTAAATCCTGGTAGTGTTGTGTTAATCTTCTCGAAACAAACCCGGTAGCTGCGGTTGTCTGCACCACTGTCTCCAAAGGAAAGCTTGCAACCAGGGAAAACTTCAGCGACTATCTGAGCAATTTCTTTGACTTGATAATTGCTAGCAGTGTCACCCACATTGAAGATTTGGTTGTGAACAATGTGGCGTTCTGCTTCCAGCGTACAGACAATTGCCTTGCAAATATCAAGCAGATGAACCAAAGGACGCCAGGGAGTACCGTCGCTTGTCATCTTGATTTCTTTGGTAGTCCATGCTAAACCAGCCAAGTTGTTTAAAACAATATCAAAGCGCATTCTGGGAGATACACCGAAGGCTGTAGCATTTCGCAAAAAGGTGGGAGAAAAACTATCATCAGCTAGTAACTTGACATCTCGCTCTACCAGCGTTTTACATTCTGCATAAGCTGTTTGTGGATTGACTTTGGACTCTTCCGTAACATAGTCCTCGGCTGCAACGCCATAAACACTGCATGAAGAAGTGTACACAAAGCGACGCACACCAGCTGCTTTTGCGAGTTCAGCAAGGCGAACCGAACCTTTATGGTTAATGTCGTAAGTCACATTAGGATATAGTTGTCCGGCGGGATCGTTGGAAAGTTCAGCCAGATGAACGACTGCTTCAACACCTTGTAAATCTTCTGTTGTGATGTGGCGGATGTCTTTGTTAAGAGTTTTGGCAGTTAGCTCAGTACCGTTGTACAGCCAACCAACTTTATAGTATCCTGTGTCAACCCCGATGACCTCATGTCCGTGTTGCATCAAGATTGGGGCTAACAACGAGCCGATATAACCTTCAGTTCCAGTTACGAGTATTTTCATAGGTTCCAAACCCTATATGTAAACCCAGGTTCTGTAAAATACCTGTGTTGACTGACTACAAAACTATTTCCTCGTAACGAGCCACTCTCGCACGAAGAGGTGCTTGCAACGCTGCCAATATTTATACCTATGCTGTGGTATCAGCGCAATTGTTTATGAAATAACAGTGTGCAACTTGTCTGTTTGCGATCGCGTCCTGGAAAATGTATGACTTAACGTATAAGTTCGACAAACGACACAGTTTTTACCTAACTTTCCCAAAAGCTTATTTGTATTCAAAATACTAGGTAACTTAACATTAAATCTCTCTAAGGGTAGAAGTCAGGGAAAAATTAAAACATTAGAAATTTATTACAGTTCTCAATTGCCAACACTATGCTCTTGTTTGAAACAGTCAGTCCATTTGGGGAATTCAAAATATGCCCTACCAGCACGCAGCGACTGACTCTAACAGGATTGTGTGTCTTTCATTTCTATGAGAATAATTATAATTCCCTTTCAATAGAATTCAAATGACTCTACTTTCCTGACTTTTTGTTTTGCGGATAAATAGAAGATTGACTTCTCCAGCTCTGTGTCTTTATTTATTGAAAAAAATATCTGCTCTTAAGATTCACAAACTTTTCTTTCTCATTCTTCATGAACTTGATGAATAGATTCTCAATTTGCTTTTATTTTTTTATAAAAAATAAAATTGTTTTCATTTTCTAATTACCATCAAAAAAATTAATATATCTTAAGAGTTCAAAAAGATTTTTGAGAGAGATTTGATATAAATTATTTATTGTATAGCTTGAAACGATTTAACGTTATTTACTCAGTTTTAGACTCATTTTCAGAGACATTGGCTGATTATTTCGATTTTTATGCTTTTCATGTATAACTTGATTGAGATAATTTTACATAAAACTTAAGCTCTGCAATTAGGTGATACTTCATTCATATTATCAAAATTTTGTCAATTCGTAAGTTATAAAAATTTTTTGAAATTTAGAATACCTAGGGTTTAATTATAGTTTATGGCAAGGCGTTCACTAAAAGCATCTATCTTAGGAATTCAAAAAGCCAAAAGGGCTTTTCAAGTCAGGGAATGGACGCAAGAGTATCTAGCGAGCGAGGTAGGGTTGGAAACTCGCCAGCCAATTTGGAAGTTTTTTACAGGCAAGCCGATTGAGCGTCAGAACTTTATGGAAATCTGCTTTCAACTCGGTTTGGATTGGCAAGAAATTGCTGAGCTACCAACTCAAAACCTACCGACACAAAATAAGCAGGATTGGAATAACTGCTGGGATATTAATACCTTAGTGCAAGTATTACGCTCGCGCCGAAGCGATAAGATTCAAGCCCAGTGTGCTACTATGCGGTTGTTAGATGTCGCTCAACCGATTGAGTTAGAAGACATTTATGTCGATGTCAATATTCTGAATAATATGACTTGTCAAAGATGGTTAGATATCTTTGAATTGCAAGACTTTGTTCAAGAATTTGATCGCTTTGGTTTAGGTGAAGTTTGTCAAGAACGAGTTAGCGCGATGCAGGTAGTTGCTACCTATCCGAAACTGATGGTGTTAGGCAAACCAGGCTCTGGAAAAACCACATTTTTACAACATATCGCCCAGCAATGTAATCAAGGCAACTTCCTATCAGATCGAGTTCCGATTTTTATCCGACTGAAAAACTTTGCTGAGGATGCAACAGAAACAGGGGATTTTAGTTTCTTGAATTATATCAGTCAAGAACTTGCCGACTTCGGAACTTGCGACCAGCAAATCCAAACATTACTCGCTCACGGCAGAATGTTAATTCTACTGGATGGCTTAGATGAAGTTCCAGAAGATGATAGAGCCGAAATCATAAAAAAAATTTGCAAGTTGTCTGAGGAGTATTACAAGAATCAGTTTATTATCACTTGTCGGATTGCGACCTATGAGTACCAATTTGAGGGATTTACTGATGTTGAAATTGCCGATTTTGACCTGCCCCAAATCGAAGCTTTTGTCCAAAAGTGGTTTGTCAACGTCAGCAGGAATGACAGGGAAAATGGAAAAGCCAAGGCTTGTCAGTTCATGCAAAAGTTGCAGTTATCGGAAAATCAGCAGATTCGAGAACTAGCCGTGACGCCGCTTTTGCTGAATCTGGCTTGTTGTGTGTTTCAAGCTCGTTCAGACTTTCCTGCTAGACGAGTCGAACTTTACAAACAAGCATTGAACATTTTGCTCAACCGTTGGGATGAAGCAAGAAACATTAAACGCGATAGAACTGGTAGTTATTTGTCTTTACCCCATAAGCTCAAACTGCTCAGTCAAATTGCTGCTATCACCTTTAAGCAAGAACGTTACTTTTTTACAAAAAGCAATGTCCGGCAATATATCGCGGACTATCTCCGTAATTTACCCACAAGCCTTGCTGAGCTGGAAGGACTGCAACTCAGTAGTCAAGCAGTGCTGAAATCGCTTGAAGCACATGGACTACTGGTAGAACGGGCGCGGGGAATTTACTCATTTTCGCATCTCACGTTTGCTGAGTATTTAACAGCGAGAAATATTGTCACTAGTCCGGAACCAGAGATATTACAAGAAAAACTCCTCTCACTGGTCAACCATCTGAACGAACCCCGTTGGCACAAAGTCTTTTTACTTACGGCTGGTATGTTAAATGATGCCACTGATCTGCTGCAGTTAATGAAGCAACACATTGATGCACTTGTAGCTTTTGATAAGCAATTGCAGGAGTTCCTCATCTGGCTCAACCAAAAGTCACTTTCAGTTAAAGCTCCTTACAAAAAAGCAGCTATTCGTGCCTTTTACCTGTCACTAGTACGAACTGAAGATCTGACATTGACTTATGACTTGGCTCTCTCCCTTGCGATTGATCCGAGGGTTGCTGACAATCTTGCTTCTGATTTGGCTATAGATCTGGTTCTTAGCCGCGCACTATCCCTAAGTCTTACCCTGCCTTGCGATTCTCCTCTAGAGCGAGTTTTTGCCCTCAACTTTGCTCTTCCTGATGAGCAAACTCTTGTCAGTAACCCTGAGTTAAAGCGATCGCTGCAACAACTTAAAGAACAACTACCATACCGAGATCAAGACAGAGAAAGGTTGAAGGAATGGTGCAACACTAATGGTTGTCTGAGTTGGGCTAAGAAATTGAGGTTTGTGATGCTTAGCTGTTGCAACATTGGTCATCAATGGCAATTCAGCGAACAGCAGAAGAAAGTGCTCAAGCAGTATTACGCCCTCAACCAGTTACTAGTGGATTGCCTCAAGAGCGGTTGTGAAGTCACTCCCTTGGTACGAGAGCAGATTTTGGAAACGTTGTTATTACCCGTCACTAGAACATCTGGTTATGTACTAGGCAATTATGGACGTGCTGGTGTTTATCACTACGGTTGACTTTCGAGGCACAACGTAATTTTCCTCTACCTTGGGACAGAAATAGACCAAACTTAGCAAACTCAAACGTTAAGTTATACATTTTCTGGGACGCGATCGCAAACACAACGGTTCCACACTGTTATTTCATAAACAGTTAATTCCACCCCAGGGGGATATTAACAATTCAAAATTCACGCATTCGCTCATTCAAAATTAAGAACCCCATACCATAAGGAGCGGGGCTTGTATCCTTTTTCTTTTTTTTGAACTTTGTTAGCGCAGCGGTCTATGCCTCCTTTGAATTTTGAATTTGAGCCTGCTCGTGGGTCACGAGCTAACCAATTTGCAGTCAATGGTGAGGGGTATTTTGCAAAATCTGATTTCATCTTATGAGCGCAGCCCTACAACGCCAACAAATACCGGGAAAGTTACAGTCAAGGGCAAATTTTTCTTTCTCGGTGATCAGAAGTTTTTTCTCAAAGGAGTGAGCTACGGTCCTTTCTCCACCGGTACACACGGTCAGCCGTTTCCAGAAAAACCAGTTGTGGAGAAAGACTTTGCCATGATGGCAGAGTTAGGGGCTAACTGTCTACGTATCTATACTGTTCCACCCGAATGGCTTTTGGATTTTGCTGTAGCCTACGGTCTAAGACTGCTCATTGGCATTCCTTGGGCTCAGCATATCGCCTTCCTTAACTCCTCTGCAACTCAAGCAGAAATCCGTAACTGCATTGCCACAGGAGTTAAAGCCTGCCGGAATCATCCCGCCACCTTTGCCTATTTGGTGGGCAATGAAATTCCTGCAGATGTTGTGCGGTGGCATGGTCAAAAACAAGTTCGTGCTTTTGTCAAAGAGTTAATGGCGGTAGCAAAAGACAGCGATTGTGAAACTCTCGTCAGCTATGCCAATTATCCCTGTACTGAATATTTAAATATTGACTTTACTGACTTTTTATGCTTTAACGTCTACCTGCATCGGGAAAAAGATTTTCGCTCTTACCTCTCCCGACTCCATAACTTAGCCGAGGATAAACCTCTGGTGCTGAGTGAGTTTGGTGTTGACTCAATGCGTGAGGGAAACCAAGCTCAAGCCGAGATTCTCTCTCAGAAGTTGTCATCAAGTTTTGAGATGGGAGCAGCAGGGACGATAGTTTTTTCCTGGACAGACGAGTGGTTTACTGGCGGGTATGCCATACAGGACTGGGCTTTTGGTTTGGTTGACACCGAACGACTCAAGAAACCTGCGTTCCACACGGTGCAGCAGTATTACACAGCGTCTCTGCCACCAGTGCTACCGGAGTATCCCAAAGTCTCAGTGGTTGTCTGCGCTTACAACGCTGAGCGCACTATGGATAGTTGCCTAGCTTCTCTTAAAGAACTCAACTACCCCAATTATGAAGTCATTGTAGTTAATGATGGATCTAGCGATCGCACTCTAGAGATTACACAGCGCTACGACTACGTACGCCTGATTAGCCAGGAAAACAAGGGACTGAGCGCAGCACGCAACGTCGGCATCGCCGCCGCGACGGGCGAGATTGTTGCCTTTACCGATTCTGATTGTATGGCAGATCCAGACTGGCTCACCTATCTGGTGGCAAAGTTTCTCTCCTCAGGTTTGGCAGCAGTTGGTGGTCCAAACTTATCTCCTCCTGAGGACTCTCTTGTCCCAGCCTGTGTTGCTGTGTCTCCGGGTGTACCCACTCATGTACTTTTGAGCGATGAGGTAGCTGAACATATTGCTGGCTGCAACATGGCTTTTCGTCGGGAGGTTCTACAGGAAATTGACGGCTTCGACCGGCAGTATCGTGCTGCTGGTGACGATGTTGATATATGCTGGCGGCTGCAAGACAAAGGGTACGCGATTGGCTTTAGTCCAGCGGCAATAGTATGGCACTTTCGCCGTAACACGGTAGATGCATATCTTAAGCAGCAGCGAGGCTATGGTAAGGCAGAGGCGCTTGTTTATTTTAAGCATCCCTACCGTTTTAACCTTTTGGGACAGCCCAGCTGGGCTGGGAGAATCTACGGAGACTTATCTTCGTTTCTTCGTTTCGGTCAACCAGTGATTTATTCTGGGGTGTTTGGTCGCGGTTTGTTTCAAACATTATATGAGCCTCCTTCGTCGCTCATCTCTTATCTCCCCTTAACACTGGAGTGGAATGTAGCAGCATTTATCCTTTTTGTGTCTGCGCTTGGGTCCGGCGATCGCCCCTGGGTGGGCACAACAATGTTCTTGATTTCTTGTGTCTGGTGTGTAGCGCTTGCCCTACAGGCGCGGATTGACTCCCGTTTTCAGGGAGCAAGGGCACGTCTGCTTGTTGCCCTGTTAATCTACCTCGGTCCTCTAGTACGTTCTGTAGAACGCTACCGCTGGCGCATAAAACAACTCACGAAAGTAGAGCCGATAAAGTTTAATCAGCCGTAAAGAAAAATGGAAGCAGTTTCTAATAACAAGATTCAAACACTGACTCAACCGGGGTTGATAAAGTTTGCTCGATCAGCTCAGAGAGTACACATTTGCTGGGGCGATCGCGCCTATGAGTTGTCCTATTGGACAGAAGCAGGACTGGAAAAGGAGAACCTGCTTCAAGAGGTCATGGATTTCCTCCTCTCCTACAACTATTTCATCGCTGTCGATGATGGCTGGAGTGACTGGGATTTGGAGATTCACCAAGGGATCTGGTCAAAGATTCAGGTGAAGGCGTGTACTGAAAATCATGGTGGCAATAAGAGATTACTGAGGCTGCGTTGTGGACTGAGAATGTCACAGTTTGCCACTATGGCTATGCTTGCGTATTTTGTCTACACAGTTGTGGCAATACTTCTGGGAATGTCAGGAGTAGCTTTAATAACATTTTTATTCGGCGTACTCAACGCCATCGTCATTTTTTATCAGAACTTTCGCCTAGGGCGTATTCTCTACCACGTACTGGAGATTGTCGCCAAACAACTCCACCTGCTGCCGATACACGGTAATAGCACCAAGCCTGTCGTGCTAAATGCAGTCATACAGTCATAATGTTTGTTTTGGTGCTCCTCTATACTACTCCCGAACTGCCAGAAGAATACCTATTTTTGAACCGCACCAGAGCGAATTTGCGGTGTGGATGTTCCTCCCGCAAAGTTCGCGGTGGGCGCAGAGAAAACAGAGAGAGGAGTAAATTACTATAGATAATCTCAGTACAGCATTTCATTAATTTGTAGCCTAACACTCTGCGTACCTTTGCGCTACCTTGGCGTTCCTCTGCGTTAAAAAATACAAATTTATGTAAATTTGTACTTAGGCCACCGAAGGAAGTAATGAGCAAATGGTCAGACAAGAGGTGAATTTGTAAATGAGGCAAGGGATTAAACTGATGATGCACCGATACGGGCGCTTGCTCCGATATCCGCTGCGCCAATGGCGCACCATAATAGCAATCCTCGGTCTCACGGCTGGCACTTCAGCCACCGCAACACTTCAACCTTGGCCAATGAAAATCCTAGTGGATTATGCCCTGTCTGGGGCAGCCCTCCCGCCCCTAGTTTCTTCGTTTGGGAACTTTAACGTATCCCTGACGCCGCCACTGCTGGTCATTGTCGCTGCTTTAGGTAGCCTCGGACTTTATGCTTTGAACGCGACCCTTGACACGACCTTGAACTGGGCTTGGAGTGCTGCTGGGCAAGGTATGGTCTACGAACTGGCTCAAAACCAGTTCTCTCGTCTTCAACGCCTTTCACTGCAGTTCCATAGCCAGCGTACTGTCGGCGATTCTTTGAGCCGCTTGACAGGAGATTCCTATTGTGTATACACCTTGGTCGGTGCTGTGCTCATTTCACCTGTGCAGCATCTGCTTATGCTCTTGACTATTAGCATTGTCGCCTGGAACCTGAATTCTTTACTGACGCTGATAACGCTGTTAGTTGCACCAATGATGGCTGGTTTTGCCCTCGTCTTTGGTTCCCGACTCAAGCGCCGGACAAAGCTGAATCGCGAGGCGCAGTCTCGCCTCACCAGTTTTGTCCACCAAACGCTCACAGCAATCCCAATGATTCAGGCATTTAGCAGGGAGAGTTACAATACTCAGCAGTTTAAGCACTTGGCTCGAGACGCAGTTACGATTTCGCAACGCGAAACCCTGCTCAAAAGTACCTACGGTCTTGCCAATGGTTCTGTGACAACGGTTGGTAATGCGGTTGTCCTTTATGTGGGCGGGCTGCAGGTGTTATCGGGAGCCATGAGTGTCGGTAGCCTGCTGGTTTTTTTGGCATATCTACAATCCATACAAGGAGCATTTCGGGGCTTGTTTGGCATCTACGGGAGTTTGAAGTCAGTGGAAGCCAATATGGATAGAGTGCTAGAGATTTTGGATGCTAAAGATGGAGTCCAAGATGCCCCAGGAGCCAAACCATTGCCTGTTCGTGCAGCTTCTGAGCGGGGACATATATGTCTAGAGGAAGTTACTTTCGGTTACGAAGTTGACTATCCTATCCTGCAAGATATTACCCTAGAAGCGCGACCAGGAGAAACTATTGCTTTGGTCGGTGCGACGGGTGCTGGTAAGAGTACGTTGGTCTCTCTCATTCCTCGTTTCTTTGATCCCTGGCAGGGACGAGTCCTATTCGATGGGGTGGACGTACGAGACGTGCAACTCAAAAGCCTGCGCGAGCAGATTGCCCTAGTCCTACAGGAGCCGTTTCTCCTGCCACTTTCGGTGGCACAGAACATTGCTTACGGTCGTCCGGGAGCCAGCTTTGAGGAGATTGTCGCAGCCGCCAAAGCAGCTAGGGCAGACGAATTCATCCGGCAGCTGCCCCAAGGGTATGACACTGTTCTGAGTGAAAGAGGAGCTATTCTCTCTGGGGGACAGAAACAGCGGCTGGCGATCGCACGCGCCCTGCTTAAGGATGCGCCAGTACTGATTCTCGACGAACCCACTTCTGCTCTCGATGCCCAGACTGAAATGCTGCTGTTGTCCGCTTTAGAGCGCCTGATGCAGGGGCGGACAGTATTTATTATTGCCCATCGCCTCTCTACTATTCTCCGGGCGGATCGGATAGTAGTGCTGGATCAGGGTAGGATTGTGGAGATGGGAACGCACCAGGAGTTACTGGCAGCTTCTGGTCTTTACAAGCGTTTGCACTCCTTGCAGTTTCCCGAACCGCCGCAGGAGATCGTCTTATGAAACTGTGGTGGCTACGATTGGCACGTTACGCCCTAGTCCGTTGGCGCGGACTCGCGTTTGTGCTGCTGCTGATGCTAATTAATGTCGGGCTGAATGTGCTCAAGCCTTGGCCTTTGAAGTTGATTGTTGATTGCGTCCTCGGTAACCAACCCCTGCCAAATACTCTTGTTTGGCTCAAAACCTTAGCTGGTGATGCCGATACTGCGCTACTTGGTTCCTTAGCAGGTGCCACAATCGTTCTATTTCTAGCTAGTGAAGGAGTTCGTCTGCTCCAAGATTATGTTGGTGCTGGCGTTGGCAGTCAAATGGGTTATGACTTGGGAGCAGCACTGTTTCATCGTCTACAGCATCTTTCCCTGGAGTTTCACAACCGACAGCACGCTGGCGATCTCGTCCGGCGAGTCATGACTGACAGCATCTGTATTCGGAATTTGGCGATGGGGGTTTTTCTGCCCGTGCTTACTTCCGTGGTGAATCTGGTTGTCATGTTCGTTGTCATGTGGCAACTTGATCACTTCCTTTCACTACTCTCGCTGGTCGTTGCTCCTCTGATTGTGTTACTTATTTGGGTATTTAACAAGCCCATGATTGAGCGAACCTATCAGCATCAACAATTTGAAGGCGAGATTATGGCGCTTGGCGAGCAGACGTTAACAGCGCTACCAATTGTTCAAGCATTCGGTCGCGAAGCACACGAAGATGAGCGCTTTCGCTACCTGTCCCAAAAAGCGCTCCAGGCTTGTTTGCGCGCTATCCTTGCCCAGATGCAATTCAAAATTGGGGTGAGCGGGGTAACCGCAGTCGGAACAGCAGCAATTATGCTATTTGGCGGCTTTCAGGTTCTGAATGGGTCACTTTCAATTGGGTCTTTACTGGTCTTCCTTTCTTATCTCGCCTCCTTGTATGTGCCGATGGAGACTTTGGCTTACATGTCGTCTGGTTTTGCAGCAGCGGCAGCTAGTGCTCTGAGAGTGCTAGAGGTGTTAGATGCCAAGGAGCAACTACGGGAAATTGCTGATATAAAACCTCTGCTTTTACAACCTGGGAAAGCGAGTGGATACGTATGCTTAGAAGGAGTCACCTTCGGGTACCAGGATGGCAAACCCGTACTCCAGGATATTTCCTTGGAAGCACAGCCAGGGGAAATGATCGCGCTGGTTGGAGCGACAGGAGTTGGTAAGAGTACGCTGGTTTCCCTGATTCCCCGTTTTTTCGATCCTTGGCAGGGACGAGTCCTCTTTGATGGGGTGGATATCCGAGAGGTGCAACTGCAAAGCTTGCGCGAGCAGATTGCCTTGGTGCTGCAGGAGCCGTTTCTACTACCGCTAACCATTGCCGAGAACATTGCTTATGGTTGTGTTGGTGCTAGCCGCGAAGCGATCATCGCCGCCGCCCAAGCTGCCAATGCTGACACCTTTATTCAACGGTTACCTCAAGGTTATGACACGGTTATTGGTGAGCGTGGTGCTACGCTTTCAGGGGGAGAGAAGCAACGGTTGGCGATCGCCCGTGCCCTACTCAAAGATGCCCCAGTCCTGATTCTGGATGAACCCACCTCTGCTTTGGATGCTCAAACCGAGTTTCTGCTGCTGGAGGCATTAGAGCGACTGATGGCAGGACGAACTACGTTTATTATTGCCCATCGCCTCTCGACAGTACAACGAGCAGACCGGATCGTGGTGTTGGAAGGAGGACGAATTGTGGAAAGCGGGACCCATCAAGCATTGCTAAACGCTCGTGGTTCCTATTATCACTTCTACCAAATCCAGTCGAATCTAGACAAAGCTTTACTGAGACATCATAGATGAGGAGAGTAACTGTGAAAGATTTAGAAAGCGTACCATCAACTCGCCAAATAAGTCTAGCTCTTCCTTTCAATGTCCAGGTTGGGCTTAATAGTGTCATCAACTATGATCAGCGCTGTTTTGCTCGCTTTTGCAGCCGCATCAACCCCGCGCTGGTCGTTGGCGCAAACTGCACGATGGATTATGTCCACTTTGCTCTGGGAGAAGCTGCCAGGGTTGAGATTGGAGACTATTGTTATTTGACCAGTGTCATTCTGCTTTGCGAGCAAGAAATTTGCATCGGCAATTATGTGGTTTTGGGATGGAATACCACAATCGCTGACACTGACTTTCATCCGATCGCACCTGCGGAACGGATTGCAGATGCCATTGCCTGCTCTCCTCTGGGCAAAGGACGACCGCGTCCTCCTGTTATGCGACAGCCGGTGACAATTGAGGATAATGTTTGGGTTGGTCCCAATGTCACAATCCTCAAAGGAGTTCGCATTGGTACCGGTGCTTGGATTGAGCCAGGGGCATTAGTGACGCGAAATGTCCCGCCACATACCAGGGTGCTGGGAAATCCAGCCCAAGTGATCGGGGAGGTGGGATAAACATGGGTTCTACACGCACACTACCGTGGGACTGGTATCCGGGCACGATTCCCGACAACGTTGTTTTGGGAGATGACACTTATATCGAAACGAGTCTCAGCTTTGAGCTTTGCCGCAGTCAAGCGCCCGTAGGACTACGATTAGGTCGAGGCAGTGCCGTATATAAAGACACTATGTTCGACCTTGGTGTACACGGTAGGGTAGAGGTGGGGGAATATGCGTTGATTCACGGTGCCCGCATCGTCTGCGATGCCGAACTGAAGATTGGCAATTATGCCTTGATCTCCTGGCAAGTCGTTCTAATGGATACCTACCGTTTACCATTCAACTTAATCGAGCGACGACAAGCTTTAGAACGAGCAGCAGACACAGCTAGTCGCTCCCCTAGCGCCGATGTCCCAGCGCAACCAATTTGGATTCAGGATAACGTCTGGATTGGCTTTGATGCCTGTATTTTACCAGGGGTGACAATCGGTGAAGGGGCAATCGTCGGTGCTCGGTCTGTCGTCACTCAGGATGTCCCGCCGTACACCGTTGTGGCTGGCAATCCTGCCCGTGTCGTGCGGCACTTAGATGCAGGAGGGATTGATCATGAGAAGTGAACGCCTCAGTAAGGGCAAAATTATTGTCTTCGGGATTTTGTTCTGGTATCCCCTCGCAGGGGTGACTTATCAGTTCCTGCACTACCTGCTAGGGCTGCGTCGTCTCGGCTATGACCCCTACTACATCGAGGATTCAGGACGCTGGGTTTACAACCCTCAAATCAACGACCTTTCTGGGGACGCTAGCGAGAACATTAAGCGAGTCGCGCCAATTTTAGAGGCGTTTGGCTTCACAGAGCGTTGGGCGTTTCGCGGTCATTATCCTGGGGGTGAGTGTTATGGCATGACCGAAGCCCAAATCCTGAAGTTATATCGCGAAGCAGATGCATTCTTGAATATCACTGGCGCTCAGGAAATCCGCGAAGAGCATTTGGCTTGTCGTCGCCGTATCTATGTTGAGTCCGATCCAGTTGCGTCTCAGATTCGAGTGGCTCAGGGGGACAAAACCATGATTGATGACCTGGTTGCCCATGATACACACTTTAGCTTTGGGGAAAATTTGGGTGCATCTGACTGTGGAGTGCCGAGCGATCGCTTCGGTTGGTTACCAACTCGTCAACCGATTGTGACTGAGTTGTGGGACACTTCAAATCATACACCAGGTATCGCTTATAACACAATTACCACCTGGGACAACAAGGGGGGTAAAGACATTACCTATGAGGGTGAAATCTACTACTGGCGAAAGGCACGTGAGTTTGAAAAATTTATCGATCTCCCGCACCAGCGTCCAGTGTCATTTGAGATTGCGGCTAGTGGCGTAAGTCAGAATGCGCGCTCTGTGCTGCACAAACATGGTTGGAGCCAGGTAGACTCAATGGAACTCTCCCAAGATATGAATCGCTACCGCAGTTATATCCAGCGATCGCGTGGGGAATTCACCGTGGCGAAGGATCAATACACGCGGCTGTTGAGTGGCTGGTTTAGCGATCGCTCTGCCTGCTATCTAGCAGCAGGTCGTCCTGTAATCACTCAGGAAACAGGATTCAGCAAATTTTTGCCAACGGGTAAAGGACTTTTTGCATTCAAGACTATGGAAGATATTTTGGCGGCACTGGATGCAATTGAAAGCGATTATGCCGGAAATTGTCGGGCGGCACGGGAGATTGCCGCCGAGTATTTTGCCGCAGAGAAAGTAATTGGCAGTCTTATGGAACGAGCGGGGTTATAAACATGGCACGCATTGTCGTTTGTGGCTATATGATTCGATATCCCGTAGCAGGAATGCTCCTCGTTTTCTTTCACTATGTGCTGGGGTTGCTGCGGCTGGGGCATAACGTGCTGTATTTGGAAGAAAGTGGCTGGTCGCAATCCTGCTACGATCCCGTACGCCGGGAGTACAGCGATGATCCACAACAAGGGTTTGAGATTATTCACGCCGTGATGGCTAAATTCGGTGTCCAGATCCCAATCTGTTATATCAATCGCGAGTCTGGCCAGACTTGGGGGACAACCTGGGATGACTTGAAGCAGATGCTAGGAGAAGCTGATCTACTCCTGAATATTGGGGGGGTTTGCTGGTTACCTGAGTTTCGTCTGTGTCATCGGCGTACTCTGATTGATCTAGACCCCTTCTTCACCCAAATTGGGCGCTTCGCGGTTGAGGATTTAGACGAGTATCAGATGTATTTCAGCTATGGTGTCAATATTGGCAAGTCAAATTGTACGATTCCGACGCGTGGAATTGATTGGCATCCTACGGTTCCGCCTGTGGTGCCTGAAATTTGGCAGAGGCGGGTGGCTGTGAATGAACAACCCCCTGTAGAAAGTGGTACAGATACTCCCTTCACGACGATCGCTAATTGGAGTGCTTATGGAGGAATCACGTATGCAGGGGAGTATTACGGGCAAAAGAGCGAAGAATTCTTGCAGTTGCTGAACCTGCCAAACCATACCTCACAACGTTTGGAACTGGCGCTGTCTGGAGCAAATTCGGAGATTCAAACGCAATTCCTGAAAGCGGGATGGCTGATACGAGATGGTGGAGAGGTGAGCGTAGATTTATCAACCTATCAAACTTATTTAATTAACTCACGCGGAGAATTTAGCGTTGCCAAACAAGCTTATGTCAAAACCCATAGTGGCTGGTTCAGCGATCGCAGTGTTTGCTATCTCGCGGCTGGTTTGCCTGTCGTCTTACAAGATACAGGGTTTACAGATTGGCTGACCACGGGTAAGGGAGTGCTGGCGTTTTCATCGTTGGAGGAAGCGATCAACTGCATTGAGCGCATCAACGTGGCTTATCCAGAACATTGCCGTGCAGCACAGGCAATTTCTGAACAAACGTTCAGTTACAAAATTGTGCTACCTCGACTAGTTGAGATGGCATTATCCAGTTAACAAATATTCAGTTAACAAATATCTAGTTAACAAATATTTAGTTAACAAAGCTGTGACACCTTTTGAGCACGTATAATCATTTACTAGTCACCCTATATGAACATCATTTTTGCGGGTAGTATCGGTCGCTTTCCAGTTGGAGGACATGCTTGGGTTGATATGCAATATCTACTTGGGTTGCGATCGCTTGGTCATAAGGTGTTTTATCTGGAGGAATGTGGACCAGAATCCTGGGTGTACCACTGGGAAATGGAACAAATGACGACTGAATTGGACTACCCAACCACCTATCTTCAACAGTGCTTAACCGAAATTGGGTTTGATAGCTGCTGGATTTATCGAGCAGGCGAGCAGTCTGTTGGGATGAACGTGGCTGATTTTTTGGATGTTTGCGCTCAAGCGGATTTGTTGATTGTCCGGGGTTCTCCCATTCCCCTTTGGCGACCAGAATATGATTTGCCGAAGCGCCGCTTGTTTATTGACTCTGATCCAGGGTTTACTCAAATTCATTTAAGTCATGGGGATGCCGATCTCAACAACACCGTTGAACGCTGCGATCGCTTATTTACGGTTGGACAACAGGTGGGAGCGCAGGGTTGCTCTGTTCCTACGTTAGGTAAGCATTGGCTGAAGATGTTCCCGCCGGTGTTTCTGCCGTACTGGCCGGTAGCGGAGGACAAGAATGCGACTCATTTTACGGTCGTGATGCAATGGCGCAGTTATCGGGAAGTTACCTATGAAGGAAACAGCTACGGTAATAAAGACAAAGAATTTCCCACGTTTATAGATATACCAAAACTGACTCAACAGCCATTTCGGGTTGCATTGACAAGTCCACATACAATTCCTGAACAATTAATCGAGCACCATTGGGATGTGGTTCCAGGATGGGCCGTTTCATTTACACCGGAATCCTACCAGCAGTTCATTCAGAATTCTCGTGCTGAGTTTGGCATCGCTAAACAGGGTTATGTAGCAATGCAAACCGGTTGGTTTAGCGATCGCAGTCTATGTTATCTGGCCTCCGGCAGACCGGTCTTGCTGCAAGACACAGGCTTGAGCGATTATTTGCCAATTGGAGAAGGGATTTTGACTTTCCGTAACCTGTCCGAAGCCGTTGATGGCATAGCAGCGATTAACGCGGACTATGAGCGACATCGACAGGCAGCACGGAGATTAGCAGAGGAATATTTTGACTCAAATAAAGTTCTGACATCTATTTTAGAAGCGGCAATGAATTAATCATCAATTTAAAGAAATATCACTATGTCAACAGTAACTATCGGATTCTTTCCTCGTGAACAGTTCTCTCTAGCGGCTAAATCGTTAGAGCGGATCTTTGAGTACACCCATATTCCGTTCAACCTAATCGTAATCGATTGCAACACTCCTAAGGTGTATTGGCAACAGATAGAACAGGTATTAGAAGGTCGGAGTAATGTCACCGTCATTCACACGGATCAGTATTTGCAAGCCAATCAATTAAGAAATTTGGTGATTCAGAAAGCGACAGATGACTTCGTTTGTTTCGTCGAGAATGATGTTCTGGTCGAGGAGGGTTGGTTGTCTCACCTGATTGCTGCCTGCGAAGAACAACCTGCGGATGTAGCGGTGCCCCGGATTATTGAAGGTCCTTTGGGAGCAACCAGCATTCACTGGGATAAACACCAGGGGCAAGTCAGAGTCGTGCAAACCGCCAATGATATTCAATGGGAGCTGCTGCCAGCTATGGGAGACCAGCAAATTGACACAGGCGATCACCGCCGAACGCTAGCGTTAGCTGGAGAAGCTCACTGTCGGCTCTATCGTCGCAGCGTTTTTGACCGATTTGCGTTTGATGAAGAGGTCATTTATCTCGATCACCTCGATTCTAGTTTGGCGTTATATGATGCCAAGATTCCGGTTGTTTTTGAACCAAAGTCCGTTGTTCATTTCTGGCACCCCTACCCGCCCTGTCCGGATGACCTCGACTATTTCTTCTTCAGATGGGAACTTGAGCAATCGGGCAAGAGCCTTGAGCGGATTCAAAAAAAGTGGAATTTGGTTTCACTGTATGGCGATCTGAGTTTTGCAATCGAGCGGAATCACATTGGTCATCTCTATGAGATCCGGGAGAAACTGCAATCGTTGATCTCACCCCAGGAACCTTTCATCTTAGTGGATGAGGATCGCCTGAACGGCAATGAAATCATCGCCGGCTTTCGGACGATTCCCTTCACGGAACACTGTGGACAGTATTGGGGAGCGCCAACCGATGACCAGATGGCGATTCGAGAGTTTGATCGCCTGCGTCAAATGGGAGCGGGCGCGATCGTTTTCCTCTGGCACACGTTCTGGTGGCTAGACTATTATCCTGGATTTCGGGATTATTTGTATCAAACGTTTCCCTGTCTATTACAAAATGACCATTTGATTGCTTTTAATCTACGCTGATGAATAAGCCTCTAGCCAGTATCATCATTACTAACTACAACTATGAGCATTTTCTGCCAGAGGCGATCGAAAGTGCTTTTAATCAGAGCTATCAGCCGACAGAAGTGATCGTGGTTGATGATGGTTCAACGGATCACTCACTGCAAATCATTGCTGATTATAGAAAATACTATGGAGAACAAATAATTCCTGTAGTAAAGGAGAACGGGGGACAAGGTTCTGCATTCAATGCCGGTTTTGCCGCCAGCCAGGGTGATACCGTTTGCTTCTTAGATGCAGATGATATTTTGTGCCCTAGTGCTATCGAAAGAGCAGTCGAACTGCTGCACCAACCTAACGTAGTTCAGGTACATTGGCCGCTCTGGGCGATCAATGCCAATGGTGAACCACTAGGAAAACTGATTCCCAACGCACCTCTACTAGAGGGAGATTTACGCGATGTGGTGCTTGAAAAAGGGCTGGAGGGCTATATTTCTGCTCCTACGAGTGGCAACGCCTGGTCACGCCGTTTTCTAGAGCAGATTTTACCTCTACCTGAGTCCGACTACCGTTTCTATGCCGATTCCTGCTTAACCTTTTTGGCTCCTTTCTTTGGTTGCGTCAAGTGCATCAGTGAATACCAGTCTTTGTATCGTATTCATGGCAACAATGGCACCAATAAGTGGACTTACAATCACCAATTGGAGCAACACCATGATCACATGACTGTATTAGGTAAATACTTACAGGAACAAGGGATTGAAATGGAACCTGTTTTTGCAGCTTGGAAAGGTAAAAAATATCAACACCTTCAGCACATGGTCGAGTTGGGGCAAGAACTAGAATACTTCATTTCACCAACACAAACTTACATTTTGGTGGACATGGCCGAATGGGGACCGGGACAACTTCTGGATGATCGCCAAGCCATCCCCTTCCTCGAAAAGGACGGTCTTTACTGGGGTGCACCTGCTGATGATGCCACAGCTATTCAAGAATTTGATCGATTGCACAAGCAGGGTGCAAGGTTTATTGTGTTTGGCTATCCAGCTTTTTGGTGGTTTGACTACTACATAGAGTTCTGTCGCTATTTGCATACGATGTTTCACTGTGTTTTAAACAATGAGCATTTGATTGTTTTTGATTTGCAATCAGATGTTTGCTCAGGTTAGTTAACAACTGTTACCAAAAGGTAAGACGATAATGATATGAAAACCAAGGTTACGATCGCAATCCCTACCTACAACCGCTCCAACCTTTTGAAGATTAACCTCAAGAGCTTGCTAGCGCAGGATTATCCAGATTTCCAAGTGCTTGTATTAGATAATGCGTCAACGGATGATACGGAATCGGTTATCCGGTCATTTGCTGACCCACGAGTCACGTACGTGCGTAACAAAACCAACATTGGAGCTTACCGCAATTTTTGTCAAGCGATCAAACTGAATTCTAGTGACTATCTGGTTCTCTTGCCGGATGATGACCCAATGCTTCCCGGATTGATTCACGAATCTGTTTTAGCTCTGGACACTTATCCAAATGCTGCTTTTTCCGTAACTGGCGTTCAAGGAATTGACGAGTATGATAACCCAGTACTGCTGCCGGAGGATTCCCCTCCGGTAGGGCTGATTTCCGGAGTGGAGTACTTGCACCAAATTGTAGCTGGACGCAATTGGGTGATTCATGCCTCAAGCGTGATGATACGCTCTTCTGCCCTGAAAGCCGTTGGAGGATTAGATGTCCCTCACTCCAAGCACTCAAACGATATAAACCTCTACTTACGGATGGCAGCCCAATATGACATTGTATTTATTCCAAAGCCGCTTTCTCAAGTCCGCATCCATGCAGAACAAGATGGCTATATTCGATTTCACACCCCGGGCGGAACCGGACCTCTTGCCACAATGGCAGAGAGAACGGATGCTATTGCTCACTTGCTACAGTCTCCTCGTGCGGCAGATGCCATGTACCGTCGATGGCTCACAGAACGCCTGTTGCATATCAGCATGCGTCGTAGTGAGATCACGTCCCAGCATATCCCAAATCTGAATTTGTCTTGGGAGGAACGGTTGCAGATTGCGCTCCAAGATATTGCGACTTCAATTCCAGCCGATAAAACCGTGATTTTGGTTGACGAAGATCAATGGGGTTTCCAGATCCTTTCAGAATTTCGGACTCTACCTTTTGTTGAACGCAACGGACAATACTGGGGAGCACCATCCGATGATAAAACTGCGATCAGCGAACTGGAACGGATGCGCTACTGCGGAGCAGATTATATAGTCTTCGGATGGCCAGCCTTTTGGTGGTTCGATTATTACTCTGAGCTACGGAATTACCTTAGCTGCACATTCCATTGCATCTTGCACAATAGTCGGGTAATCATATTCGACCTACGGCAGCCTTTAGAAGTATGTAGCCGATGAATCTTAACTTGTTAAATCTTAACTGATATTGATTAGGAATAAACAAGCTGTATCGCATTTTTTAGAAAAGAATTAAATAAAATTATAGTGATACTCAGGAGAGAAAAGGCTAAAGTGAACACGATCTTCTTCGATTCTCCCAGCAGCGATGACATCAGACGCGAACATCTTTACAACGGACAAATATTCGTCTTTTCCCCCTGCCCTAGCGGAATCGCCCTCTGTGAATTTGCTCGCGAAATGGTGGAGGAAGCTTTTACTCCCTTAGATCCCAGAGAAGCGCAATACACGCTGCCTGTGGAGGAGTACGTTGCGATTTTAGCCAGACTCAAGCCTGCCTTTATCCATCACCCTAAATCTAAACAGCTTATTCAGAGCATTTTGAAGGAAGCTGGGTGTGACTTGAACAAAACTTACTTTGACGTGCCGCGACTGAGAACTGCGACCAGTGATGACTATCTTACCTCTGGTATTGCCTATGCGTTTCATCCGCATCGCGATACCTGGTACTCCGCGCCTCCCTGCCAGCTCAACTGGTGGCTTCCAGTTTACGACGTTATGCCGACCAATGCGATGGCGTTTCATCCTCGCTACTGGAGCCAACCTGTCAAGAACGGGTCAAAGGATTACAACTACGCTCAGTGGAACAAAGAAAACCGCAAAAACGCCGCGAAGCACATTAAAGCAGATAACCGTAAACAACCTCATCCTGAAGAACCCATAGAATTGGAGCCTCAATTTAGGCTGATCCCGAATGTTGGGGGGATGATTCTCTTCTCGGCAGCGCAGATGCACTCCACTGTTCCCAACACGTCTGGCTATACCCGTTTCAGTATCGATTTTAGAACTGTACATCTCGATGACGCGATCGCCAGACGGGGTGCTTCCAATATTGATTCAGCCTGCACGGGAACGTCCCTGGGGGACTTCTTGCGAGGTACGGACTTCTGTCCTATTCCCGAATCCCTAGTGGCTCTTTATGACAGCCCAGCGCCGGTAGAAACCTTGACTTCCTAACCGCCTGAGAGAACTTCCTCTTGGGCTAAAACTTAAATTGAATCAATGGAACTCTAATCATGCAAGCCTTAACAGAGCAGGTTGCAGTTATCACAGGAGCCAGTAGCGGTATTGGTAAAGCGATCGCCCTAGGTTTGGCGACACAAGGGGCAAAGCTTTGTTTGGTAGGACGCAAGCGCGAAGCTCTGGAAGCAGTTACCGCGATCGCTCGAAAAACTGCCCCTACCGTTGTTAGCTATTGTATCGATCTAACGGTGGATGAAGATGTAAGCAAGCTGAAAACAAATCTTGAGCGAGATTTCGGACGAGTTGACCTGCTAGTCCACAGTGCCGGTGCCTTTTCAATGGGTCTTTTGCAAAAAACTTCCGTTGAAGAACTCGACTGGCTCTATCGAGCTAACGTTCGTGCTCCCTATGTCCTAACGCAAGCATTGCTCCCGATGCTTCTATCGAGTCAGGGACAAATTGTGTTTATTAACTCTAGTGTAATTATGTATGCACGGGCGAATGTGGGTCAATTCGCTGCCACTCAACACGCACTTAAGGCGATCGCTGACAGCCTACGAGAAGAAGTAAATCCTCTCCAGGTGCGCGTCCTCAGCGTATTTCCTGGTCGCACCGCTACTCCTCGACAAGCCATCATTCACGAGATGGAGGGGAAACCCTATGATCCTGAACGTCTCATGCAGCCGGAGGATGTAGCTGCTGTAGTCATCAACGCGCTTAGCTTGCCTCGAAGTGCTGAAGTCACTGATATCAGTCTCCGACCCTTTGTAAAACCGATTTAGTTAAATAACTAAGCTAAGACTGCTTGCTCAAAGTTTAAAAAATTTAGGGAAGAAAGACATGATTTCCAGTATTGAAGCACAACAATCCAATCAAATTGGACAGGAGCTTTACCAACTCATCTCTAAACTATGGTTAGAAATTGCCATCCAAAAAATTGTAGCCTTGATTACTACTCTAAGATCAGAAATTATCTCAGTGCAAATTTTCGTTGCGTTTTGCACAACAGCTGCCTTATCGTGTTCGATCTCGGACCATGAGGTTCTGCAACATTAATATGAGGTGAGCAGCCCAAGGCTGCACTCGCTTGTAGTGAACTGCAAACTGACGGGGTGAAGTGTTCATGATCTGGCATAAGGACAAAAAGAAATTCAAAACCGGAGTGCAATGGCTAGCCATGCCAGCTGCTCTGGCTGCTGTCGGTCTCGGCGGCTGGCTGACTTACTTCCTAGTTTTGAATCGACCTCCCGAACCAGTGGCAGTACGCTTGCTTACTGTAGAGCGAGGCAATGTTGAAATCACCATTACAGAGGGCGGTACTGTTGAACTGCGCGAACAGAGGATTGTCAAGTCCCCAACAGAGGGTGCAGTGGATCGGGTACTGGTAAAGCCAGGGGAGAAAGTCACGTCTGGTCAAGTGCTACTCACCCTGCGTTACCCTGAGCGAAAAATTGCCCTTGCCAAGCATGAGTTGCAGATTCGAGAACAGGAATTCACCCTAGCACGCGATCGCGAGAAAATTGTCGAAGCCCAGCAGCAGCTCACAGCCGAGGAAGGCGAACTCCAGAAGTATTCGTCCCTAGCTACAGTAGGAGCTGTCGCCCAACAACAAGTCAAAAGGCAGGAAGACACAGTGCGTACAGTTCGGGCTAGACTGCGAGATAGTCAGGCACAGGCGCGTATAACCGGCGTCAAACTTCAAAGCCTGCAACTAGAGCGCCAAGGCATTGAGCAGCAACTCCAAAACACAATCGTGAGTGCACCGTTTAATAGCGTCGTTTTGGGCATTTACGTTAAGGACGGTGATGGAGTTCAGTTCCGCACCAACCTGCTTACCTTAGGCGACCCTAACCAAGTACTCGTGAAGCTCCAGCTTTCTACCCTCAATGCAGCCCGAGTCCGGGTCAACCAAATTGCTCGTGTCAGTGCGATCGGACCATCAGTACAGACGTTCACTGGATATGTGCAAAGTTTGTATCCTCAAGCACTGACACCTGAAGAAACTCAGAAAGAGGGCGGCAACCAAAACCAATCGACTCAAGCAACGGTACCTGCAACAGTGCTACTTAATACCCCTACTAGCAAGTTGATCCCTAATAGCCGGGTGAATGTTGAGATTGTTTTAGAACAACGGCAAAACGTAGTCGTTTTGAGCACAGAAGCGATTCAACGTTCTGGACCGCATCCCTTTGTCTGGGTTCGGGATAGTCAAAATAAGGCACAGAAACGAACCATCAACCTAGGATTGGAGGGATTAGTGACCACAGAAGTGACTTCTGGTTTGCATGCTGGTGAACAGATTATAGTACCGCCCCCTCAGTCGCAACTCAAGAGCGGAATGCCAGTCACCCCCGAAGGGGGAATTCAAAATGGACTGCGTCCCGCACAGCGATCAAAATGATAAATTCAAAATTAATTTTGAATTTTTAATTCCAGTGATGGGTCGGTTTTCTGCCATAGTCACAAGCAAATATAGCTGCATAACCAACAGTGAGGGACTTAAATTCCAAACAAATTAATTTTTTTGAATTTTGAATTTTGAATTTTGAATTTGCGCTATGGGTCTTTCACCTTTAGATTTACTGGATATCACCTTTCGCTCCTTGACTAAGAACCCTTTACGTTCTGGACTGACGACTTTAGGAGTGTTTATGGGTGTGGCTGCTGTCAGCGCTACACTTGCTGTCGGTAACATCAGTCGGGCTATGATTGCTCAGGAACTGGCAAAGCGAGGCGCACCTCAAGCCTCAGTATATCCAAAGCGGGATGGTGGTCGAACCACCCGACTCAAGTTGGAAGATATGGAATTTTTACGAGAACGGCTGGTGGGGTTGCGGGCAATCAGTTCTTTTAATTGGGCTGGTGCTACGCCAACTGTATTTCAGGACAAGGAGTTCACTCCACCCATGTCACCTGTTTCCCAAGATTTTTTGCTGACTTCAGGAAAAGCATTAGTGTCAGGACGATTCTTTACAGCTGAAGATTTTGCCAGCTACCGACCAGTAGCCGTCATGGATCAACTGCTGGCAGAACAACTTTTCAGTGGGCAAAACGCTGTAGGTAAGATGATTTATGCTGGGAATAGACCTTATATCGTTGTCGGGGTAGTGACGACGACTCTAGATGAAAATGCTCCTCCGGAGGGGCAACTGTATATAACGATGTCTGCTTACAATGCCCTGACTGGTAGCCGTGACATTGGTAGCATTCAAATGCGTCCTTATAAACTCGAAGACGTGGAAAATTTAAGCCACCAAGCTGAGGAACTGCTACAGCAGCGATTCCCAGGTCAAAAATTTAGGTTTTGGAACAATGTCTCAGATCTCCTACAACAGCAGCAAACCCTGGAGATGGCGTCCCAAGGACTGACGGTGGTGGGGGCGATCGCCCTCTTGGTTGGTGGTGTCGGAATTGCCAATATTATGATTGCCTCGGTGACAGAACGAACCGCTGAAATTGGTTTGAGACGGGCAGTCGGAGCAACCAAGCAAGAAATCATGCTCCAGTTTATTCTGGAGGCTACGCTTTTGAGTCTCATTGGAGGAACTGTCGGTCTTGGAGTGGTGCATGGATTGACAGTGGTTGTTACTGATACCTTTAACTTGCCCTACCAGTTTGACAGCTCTATCGCTACACTGGCATTGGGTTCAGCTTTACTGGTGGGGGTGGGGGCTAGTTTGCCCCCTGCTGTGCGAGCTAGTCAGATCGACCCAGTTAAAGCTCTACGCTCAGAATAATCTTACTTAAGTTTACGGGATATTCAGGATTTGGCTTAAGTCAGTCGGCATAATAATAAAACCAAGTATGTTTAGTTTTGTAAAAACCGTGGAATGACCTATTTTTAAAATATTCGTTGGCTTTACACTGCAATTCTTTTTGACGCATTTGTCAATATATCTAGTGAATGACAATAATACCAAAAACCGTGATCGAAAACATCATTGCTTAGGTTACCGATGCGCAAGCCCCCTACACTCTGTCATGTCATTTTTGTACTCATCATTATGACAAAATCAAATTCTAATACCGATTCAAAAAATGTTTGCGACAGATGACCCCACCCGCGAAGAGAGCGCACCCTCCCCTCAGAAAGGGGAGGGTTAGGGAGGGGTTTAAAAGTTTTCAACCCCATGTGTCGCATTCTTTTTTCAAACTGGTATAACTTCTGTTCTTTGTAGCGTACACGCAAGACACGTACTGAATATTGAATTCTCAAATTCGTTGATTCATAAAAGTTTATTTTTCAAACTAATTCTTAAGGTAGATATACATTTCATACCTGTTACAAAACTTGACAGATGACTTGATAAAGACTATGTGTTTTTCAAATCATGAGTCGCGATTGTGTTTAGAATTATTACATTTCAAACTTCCAAGTAAAGTTTATTTTCTTTTCATGCAAAAAGATTTTAAAGACTGTTAGCCTGTGAATTGAGAAAAGCTTCAATTTAACTGTATGACAAGTCTTTTTGGTGATTGACAAAGCTTGATTTGGATTCAAAAATCTTGAGTTTTCTACCGATTGGTAGACTTGCCAGAAAGAACTTTGAAATTTATATTTAGTTTCTAAAGATTATGCTAAATCGACTTCCCAGTTCCAATATGAAACATTATCGCAATGAATGGATTGAGGAATGGTGCCAAGAAAATGGCTGGACAGATGTATTTGAGGAGCGGTGTAATAACTACTGGGCATTTCCTCCAGGGGCAGTGATGCCTGAGCCAATTCCAACCCATACTTTGAGAGTGATTAAAGCTCAAAAGGGACTGACATACGAAGAGAAATTTTGGTCAATCTCAGCAGTGTTTGGCACAATTGTAGCTGTCGTTTCCACTTACTTATTTAAATGTCCAATACCTCTGGTTTTGGCTTTTGCTTTTGATGCAGTGACAGCAGCACAACTTGAGGTTGAGTGAGTTAAAGAATGACTCAAGGTGAATCTTTGGCTTGCAAAACGGACAAGCAGCATAATTGTCGCCAGATTCTTAGTGTGCAAGAATTAAGGGTTTTGAGCGATCGCTCTAACTGGAAAGGGCTGATTCAACTGGCTATGCATCTAACTGTCACCGGATGCAGTGGCTATTTGTGGGCAACGAATTTTGGCAATTGGTGGCTGGCAATACCAGCACTTGTGATCTACGGCTTTAGTATCGCTTCGATGTTTGCACCTATGCACGAATGTGGTCACAGAACAGTTTTCGTTAGCAATTCTTTAAATGATGCTGTTGCTTGGTGCGCAGGTTTGTTGTCATTTTACAACAGTACATTTTTTCGATACTACCACAAGTGGCACCACCTCTACACTCGCGTTCCTGACAAAGATCCGGAATTAACTGATCCTAAGCCGAGCAACTTAGGTAAATATTTGTTGATAATTAGCGGTTTACCTTGGTGGAAAGGAAAGATACGCGGGCATTTTCGCGCTGCACTCGGTTTACTTGAGGATTGCCCATTTGTGCCAGAAACTGCACGAGCCGCAGTAATTCGCTCGACTCGATTACAATTGGCTGTATATGCAGGGGCGATCGCCCTCTCAATTGCAGTCAAGCAGCCTTGGTTCGTGCTTTATTGGCTGCTACCGCTTTTGATTGGACAACCGATTCTACGTTTTATTCTGCTGGCGGAACATACAGGTTGCACTCTTGACGCTAATCTGCTGACGAATACACGCACAACGCTGACGCTGTTACCTGTGCGATTTTTCATGTGGAATATGCCATTTCATGCAGAACACCACTTGTACCCATCAATTGGGTTCCACGCTTTGCCAAAAGCCCATCAGCAATTGAGTTCACATTTTACTCATGTTGATTCAGGCTACATGAAAGTCAACTGGGATATTGTGGCTAAATCCGCACAGTCGGCGGTATGAAGACAGATGCAATTTTCTACGAGATATTTAAAGAATTTCCCAACATCTTTTTTGAAATCATTGGCAAACCTGGTATTAACATCAATACCTATGAGTTTACCGCACCAGAAATTAAACAAAAAAGCTTCCGATTAGATGGAGTATTTTCTCCTATTGAAGAATTTCCGAATGAACCACTGTACTTTGTAGAGATTCAGTTTTACAAAGATGAAGAATTTTATGACCGACTGTTTACAAGTATTTTCCTTTACTTCACCCAATATCAGCCACTGAATCATAACTGGTTCGCAATAGTTATTTATGACAAACGCAGCAATGAACGCAGTTGTCCCCTACGTTATCGTTCCTTGTTGGAACCTCATCTACGTCGCTTTTATTTAGACGAACTTAAAGATGTACCAGATGATTCTCTGGCAGTCGGAATTGTACGCTTAATTGTAGAAACCGAGAACAAAGCCGGAGAATTTGCCAAAACGCTAATTAATAAAGCTAAGGAAGAATTGACAGACACTTCTTACCAAAGAAAAGTTCTAGAATTTATAGAGACAATCGTAGTCTACAAATTTCCTAACTTAAGCCGGGAGGAAATAGAAACTATGTTGAATTTAAACTTGCTGAAAGGGACTAGAGTTTATCAAGAAGCAAAAGCAGAAGGTGAAGAAGAAGGTGAAATAAAAGCTAAGTTGAAAATTTTGCCCAAGCTTGTGCAACGAGGGATGAGCATTCAAGAGATAGCAACAATTTTAGAGTTGGACACTGATACTATTAGAAATGCTTTGCTTTGAATACGTAATGATATTTTACGTTTAATTAGGTTGAGCGACTTATTGAAGCTCAAGCATATAACCAAACGCGCAACAGCGAAAGCAACTGTTCGATGTCTACAGGTTTGGTGATGTAGTCTGATGCGCCTGCTTCAATACACTTTTCTCTATCGCCTTGCATTGCCTTTGCGGTCAGTGCAATAATTGGTAGAGATTTAAATTGGTTATTCTGCCGAATCAGGCGGGTTGTTTCGTAACCATCCATTTCTGGCATCATGACATCCATCAAAACGACATCAATGTCTGGTGTGTTTTGCAAAACTTGAATGGCATCTCTACCATTTTCAGCATATGAGACTTGCATTTGATAACGCTCTAGCATGCTCGTCAGAGCAAATATATTACGCACATCATCATCTACGATGAGAACTTTTTTGCCCACAAGGACAGGATCATTGGAATGCAACTGTTCTAAAATTTGTCGTTTGGGCGCAGGTAAATTTGCTTGAACTCTATGGAGAAATAAAGCTGTTTCATCAAGGAGACGTTCGGGCGATCGCACATCTTTAATAATTATTGTCTCTGCCATGCGCCTTAGTTGAGTATCTTCTGCTCGACTTAACTCTCTTGCTGTATAAACAATAATTGGTAGTGTTTCACCACTGGGATGTTGTTTGATTCTTTCGATGAGTTCAAATCCGCTCATATCAGGTAAACCCAAATCAAGAACGACACAATCAAAATATTCGTTCTGTACAGCTTTTAGCGCTTCTGCACCTGTTTTCACAGCAGTGGTTGCAACATCGGTGTTGCCAATCAATTCTACAATGCTATGGCGTTGATGATCGTCGTCTTCCACAACCAAGAGATTTTTCACTCGGCGTTCAACAAAACCTTTGATTTTGCTTAATGCTTGAGACAACGCCTCACTATTAACTGGTTTTTGTATATAAGCAATTGCACCTAGTTGCAATCCACGCTGGCGTCCCTCCTCAACGGTCATAATATGTACTGGAATATGACGAGTGCTGGGATCATGCTTGAGGCGATCTAGGACTGTCCAACCATCCATTCCTGGTAAGCGGATATCTAAGATGATAGCTGAAGGTTGAAATTGTTGTGCCAGTGTTAAGCCTGCACTGCCACCATGAGCGACAATGGCTTTAAATTCTTGTTGTCGTGCCATGTCTAAAAGGATTCGGGCAAAATTAATGTCATCTTCGATGATCAGAAGTACACGTTCGCCTTGTTCAATATTTCCTCTGTCGTCTAACAGAGGAGTTGTAATTTGGTGGTTGGGTGATGTGGTGACGGAAGCAGGAAGATGAAGAGAATCAGAGGAATGTTGCTCCCTCATCTGGCTGATCGTCCTCGTCTGGCTGATCGTCTCCATCTGACTCATCTTACTCATCTCTCGATGAGAGGGATGCGACTGGGGTAAGTATAGTGTAAAAGTGCTACCTTCTCCAAGACGACTTTGAAGTTTAATTTCTCCACCAAGAAGACGAGTAATTTCGCGACTGACTGATAAGCCTAACCCCGTACCGCCATATCTGCGACTTGTGGTGCCATCAGCTTGTTGAAACGCCTCAAAAATGATTTTTTGCTTATCTGGAGCAATACCAATGCCTGTATCGCTAACTGCAAATGCTATCACAGTTTGAGCGCGATTCAAAGTTTCGTGATCGCGACTCCACCCTTGAGTTGCGACAAAGACGCGTAAGCGGACTTCTCCATGTTCTGTAAACTTAAAAGCATTAGCGAGCAAATTTTTCAAAACTTGTTGTAAGCGTTTGGCATCGGTGTGGATGCTTCTCGGTAGTTGAGGGGCAAAGTCAATGGGAAAATCGAGTCCTTTGTTAATCGCGACTTGTCGAAAAGTTCGCTCTAGATGTTCTTGTAATTCTGTCAACAGCATCTGGTCTATGTCAATTGACATCGTTCCAGATTCGATTTTTGCCAAATCCAAAATGTCATTGATCAGCGTTAAAAGGTCGTTTCCTGATGAGTAAATTGTATAGCTATATTCAACTTGTTTCGCTGTGAGATTTTGCTCAACGTTATCTGCTAGCAATTTCGCCAAAATCAACAAGCTGTTTAGTGGTGTCCGTAATTCATGAGACATATTCGCCAAAAACTCAGACTTGTATTTTGACGAGAGTGCTAATTGTTCTGCTTTCTCTTCTAATTCTCGGCTTGTCTGTTCAATTTCATTATTTTTGCGCTCTACTTCTTTGTTTTGTAAAGCTAATAATTCCGACCTTTCTTCTAGTTCGGCGTTCGTTTGTTGTAATTCTTCTTGCTGTTTCTTCAGTAAATCTTCTGAGGCTTTGAGCGATTGAGCTTGTTGTTCGAGGCGCTTGTTTGTTTCCCTAAGTTCGTTTTGCTGACTTTGTAATTCTTGTGCCAAAGACTGCGACTGTTTGAGTAACTCTTCAGTACGCATACTGGCTGCGATGGTATTCAAGACAATCGCTATACTTTCTGTCAATTGGTCAAAGAATGACAGATGAATTTCGCTAAAGCGTCGGAATGAAGCGAGTTCAACAACTGCTGTGACTTGTCCTTCAAACAAGACAGGTAAGACAACGACATTGAGAGGAGTTGCTTCGCCTAAACCAGAGCTAATCTTGATATAATCATGTGGTACCTCTGTCAGCAGAATGCGTTCTTTTTCCAAAGCGCATTGTCCTACCAAACCTTCACCTAAGTGGAAGCGGTTAGCAAGATGCTTACGCTCACGATAAGCATAGCTGCTTAGTAACTTCAAATTTTGTGACTCATCAATAGTATCCATGATATAGAAGACACCATGAGCACCTCCTACCAACGGTGCTAATTCAGAGAGAATAAGTTTAGAAACTGTTTCTAGGTCGCGTTGACCTTGAAGCATGCGGGTAAACTTGGCTAGGTTAGTTTTTAACCAGTCTTGTTCAGTATTTTTCTGCGTTGTCTCTCGCAGGTTAGCAATCATCTGGTTGATGTAATCTTTAAGCATGGCGACTTCACCTTGCGCCTCAACAGAAATTGAGCGTGTTAAGTCGCCTTTGGTGACAGCAGTTGCAACTTCGGCGATCGCCCGCAATTGAGTCGTGAGAGTCGCAGCCAGTTCGTTCACATTGTCGGTTAAATCTTTCCAAGTTCCTGCAGCCCCAGGCACTTTCGCTTGTCCACCTAATTTACCTTCAATCCCCACTTCACGCGCCACGGTTGTCACTTGGTTAGCAAACGTCGCCAGAGTACCAATCATCTCATTAATTGTTTCTGCCAAAGTTTCAATTTCACCTTTGGCGTCGAGTGTGAGTTTCCGCTTTAAGTCTCCATTCGCAACCGCCGTCACAACTTTGGCAATACCTCGCACTTGTGCCGTCAAGTTCCCCGCCATCGAGTTCACATTGTCAGTCAAATCTTTCCAGGTACCCGCTACACCGACAACTTGTGCTTGACCACCTAGTTTACCTTCTGTTCCCACTTCTCTGGCGACTCGCGTCACCTCTGATGCGAAAGAATTGAGTTGATCCACCATTGTATTGATGGTATTCTTCAATTCCAAAATCTCACCTTTAACATCAACAGTAATTTTCTTAGAAAGGTCACCATTTGCCACAGCCGTCGTCACCTCGGCAATATTCCGTACCTGCGCGGTTAAAGAACCTGCCATCGAGTTCACGCTGTCGGTTAAATCTTTCCAAGTACCTGCAACACCTCGTACTTCGGCTTGCACGCCCAGCTTTCCTTCTGTTCCCACTTCCCTCGCCACCCGCGTGACTTCCGATGCAAAGGAATTAAGTTGATCTACCATTGTGTTAACGGTGTTTTTCAACTCTAAAATTTCACCTTTGACATCAACAGTAATTTTCTTCGAGAGGTCACCTGTTGCGACAGCGGTGGTGACTGCGGCAATATTTCGCACCTGCGCTGTCAAGGAACCCGCCATAAAGTTTACACTGTCAGTTAAATCTTTCCAAGTACCCCCAACGCCTTTGACTTCAGCTTGTACGCCCAGCTTTCCTTCTGCACCGACTTCCCTCGCCACCCGCGTCACTTCCGATGCAAAGGAGTTGAGCTGATCCACCATAATATTGATGGTGTTTTTCAACTCCAAAATTTCGCCTTTCACCTGCACGGTGATTTTCTTAGAAAGGTCACCGTTTGCTATAGCTGTGGTCACTTCAGCAATGTTTCGTACCTGCGCGGTTAAAGAACCCGCCATAAAGTTCACACTGTCGGTCAAATCCTTCCATGTACCAGCAACACCTTTAACATCTGCTTGTACACCCAGCTTTCCTTCGGTTCCCACTTCCCTAGCAACTCGCGTCACTTCCGATGCAAAGGAACTGAGTTGATCCACCATTGTGTTGATGGTATTTTTCAGCTCTAAAATTTCGCCTTTAACATCGACAGTAATTTTTTTCGAGAGGTCACCTGTTGCTACAGCCGTGGTCACTTCGGCAATATTCCGCACTTGTGCTGTTAAGGAACCTGCCATGAAGTTTACACTATCAGTCAAATCTTTCCAAGTCCCAGCAACGCCTCGTACTTCAGCTTGTACGCCCAGCTTTCCTTCTGCACCGACTTCCCTCGCCACCCGCGTCACTTCACCTGCGAAGGAGTTGAGTTGATCTACCATTGTGTTGATGGTATTCTTGAGTTCTCGAATTTCGCCTTTGACATCAACGGTGATTTTTTTGGAGAGGTCACCATTGGCGACAGCTGTCGTCACTTCAGCGATGTTCCGTACCTGCGCTGTTAGGGAACCCGCCATGAAGTTCACGCTGTCGGTTAAATCTTTCCACGTACCAGCACCACCTTTGACATCTGCTTGTACGCCTAGCTTTCCTTCAGATCCGACTTCTCTTGCAACTCGTGTTACTTCCGACGCGAAGGAACTCAACTGATCCACCATGATATTGATGGTGTTCTTAAGTTCTAGAATTTCACCTCTAACATCAACAGTAATTTTTTTGGAGAGATCACCGTTGGCGATCGCCGTCGTCACTTCAGCAATATTCCGTACCTGCGCGGTTAAAGAACCCGCCATCAAGTTCACGTTATCAGTTAAGTCTTTCCAAGTTCCCGCCACACCCTGCACTTCTGCTTGTACGCCCAGCTTTCCTTCGGTTCCCACTTCCCTGGCGACTCGCGTCACTTCCGACGCGAAGGAATTGAGTTGATCCACCATTGTGTTGATCGTGTTTTTCAACTCCAGAATTTCACCGTTGACATCAACAGTAATTTTCTTCGAGAGATCGCCATTTGCCACAGCCGTCGTGACTTCAGCAATATTACGAACTTGTGCGGTTAAGTTTCCCGCCATTAAATTCACGCTGTCTGTCAAGTCCTTCCAAGTTCCAGCGACACCGGGAACATCTGCTTTCACTCCCAGCTTTCCTTCAGTTCCTACTTCCCTCGCGACTCGTGTCACCTCGCTGGCAAACGAGTTTAACTGCCCTACCATTGTATTGACCATTTGGGCTGTTTGCAGAAATTCTCCTTTGAGAGGTCTACCTTCTATTTCTGGGGCGATCGCCTGGGATAAGTCCCCATTTGCCACAGCCCGAATCACACGCGCTGTTTCCGCTGTCGGCTGAACCAAATCTGTCACTAGTGTATTGACAGAATTCACACAATCTGACCAAGAACCACGAGCATTTCCTAAAGAAGCGCGTTCACTAATTCTGCCATCTTTACCAACAACATGGCTAATTCTTTGTAGCTCTGCTGTTAGCCGCTCATTTTGTTCAATAATATCGTTGAGCGTATCAGAGATTTTTCCTGCCATACCAGTTTGGTCTATTGGCATACGTGCAGAAAAGTCACCTTTTTTAACAGCTACCAGCGTTTTGAGTAACTGTTTTAAATCTAAATGATCGCTTTCTCTGGTTAACTGTTCGGTGGACATGGCGGCGCAGGGGCATGAAAATCTATATCAATTATCTTTACTACTATCTTTACTACGACTTGCTATCAGTTCCAATGGCGTTTCTACACAAAAAGCATACCAATATAGTGACGCCAGAAAGAAACTTTGCAGTGCGACAGGTAGGTGCATAAGATATGTCGTATAAACTATAACGAATTTCCAACACCTCACTAAACATATGTTATAAAAATCTGTCTGAGGTATGAATACTTGCTATTAATATTAATTATCTTTTACAGATTGACATTAATTTTCTTATATGCATCAAATCCAATAACCGTAATTTCCAGCTTCAATATGCAAATAAACCCGGTTTCTAGCAAAAATCCTCTGTTTTACAACCAAATACAAAGAAGAAACCGGGTTTGATAGCGATGTTGCGTAAGTCTTGTTAACAGTTATCAGTTATCAGTTTGAAGAAGTATTCAGTATTGCTGAATCCAGAATTCAGAATAGAAGAATCAATTAACTCTTTTATTCTGACCGGAGCTCCGGAGGCTGGTGGCTCCGCTCCTGACTCCTGACTCCTGAATGCCAGACGCCTGGCTGTCGGGAAACCCTTTCGGCAGTCGCTCATGGGGGGAACCCCCAAGACCGCGCTGCCTCACCCCGGCGCTGGCTCCTCCTGACTCCTTCACTGGTCACTGGTCACTGTTTTAACGTAGTCGTCCTGAGCGCAAAATACTGATAATTAACCAAAGCCCCAACAAACTAGCAGTAGCAAACAACACATTGCTTAAAAAAGATAACTCTGAAGTCCGTGCATTGCTAGAAATAATTGCTGCACCCATAATCAGTGAACCGACTAAGATACTAAAAGAAAGACGATTTGCAGCATCATCTGTGGTTCGGCGTAAGCTATCTAAACCTCGCACTGATAAATTCCATTGTAAAGATTCTGAGGTAATTCGTTCTAGCAGTACCTCTAGGAGTCGAGGAGATTGTAAAGAGAGGCTTTTGAGATCTAAAGCTGTTCTGAGGAGCGATCGCACAGGAGTATCCCCAAGCAACTGTCGGCGAAACAAATCTGTCAGCAATGGCTGAATTTCATCAATAAAGTTCAACTCTGGATTAAATCCCCGTGCGACTCCCTCTAAGTTCGCCAGAGTTTTGGCATACAAACCCATGTTACTGGGCAAGCGGATTTTATTGTTACGGGCGATTTGCAGAAGTTCGTAGATAATTTGACTGAAATTAAGTTGCGCTACGCTTAAGTTGTAATACTTTCGCAGCATCCGGTCATAATCATTTTCTAGTTGAACCATAATCACTGGCTGTGTAGACTCCGCCAGTTGTAAAGTTAACTGAGCACACCGCCTCGCATCCAGATCTACAATTGCCAACAACATTTCTATTAATATGCCTTGTGTACGGGGGTCAAGCCTTCCCACCATGCCACAATCTAAAAGAGCAACGCGACCATCTTTGAGATAAAATAAGTTTCCAGGATGGGGATCAGCGTGAAAGAAGCCATCAATATACAGTTGCTGAAAGAAAGCTCTAAACAGTAATGTCGTAATTGCTTTGCGTTCTTCGGCTGGATCTTTGCCATTTTTGTCGAGGCTAAAATCTGCTGACAACAAGGGAACTCCGTCTAGCCACTCCATCACGAGTAATTTTGCTGTGGTTAAATCCCAGAAAATTTCAGCAACGACGAGTTGTGTGGGATCAAACCAGCGACTCTGGGATAAATTGCGTCGTAACTGGTCGGTGAAGCCTGCTTCTGTTGTAAAATCTAACTCTGCTTCTAGGGCTTTGGTAAATTCTTCAGCTATAGATTTGATTTCATAAGTCTGACCAAATTCGGTACGAGCGACTAAATCGGCAATACCTTGAATTAAGGCAATATCCTGGGGAACAGTGATATCTATTCCTGGACGTTGCACCTTAAGAGCAACTTCTTGACCATTTGCAAGTGTAGCTTTGTGTGTCTGAGCAATCGAGCCTGCTGCAACTGGGATAGCATTTATTGTGGCGAAGGTTTCTTCTAAAGGACGTTTTAGCTGTTTA
Source organism: Brasilonema sp. UFV-L1 (assembly GCF_012912105.1). Classification (GTDB taxonomy): domain Bacteria; phylum Cyanobacteriota; class Cyanobacteriia; order Cyanobacteriales; family Nostocaceae; genus Brasilonema. Next base: position 50,007 of record NZ_QMEA01000001.1, on the reverse strand, counting down.
CGAATAACGACTTCTACTTCCGCCCAAGAAACTGGCGGTACTTCATCTTGTAGTGTTGATAATTCGTCTATGTATGCTGAACTCAGTAGGTCTGGACGGGTAGACATTAACTGACCTAGCTTGATGTAAACTGGTCCTAAATCCACCAAAATATTTTTTAAAACAGCAGGTGTGGGTAGCTGAGGTTCATCGGCTTTTCCTCCAGTCAGGAGTCGTCGCATATAGTCCCAACCATTACGAAGCAGGACTTCAAGAATTTCTCTTTGACGAGGAACAGTTTGGGTGAGAAACATAGTTTTATTGAACCGTAAGAGCAAAAGGATGTAGTCAGAACAGGAAAAGAGCAATTATCAGTGCTGTGGTATGATTGTGTTCAGTACCGTGGGGCACACGGAAACTAACGCTTGAGAAGCTAGTTGCAAGACTAGGTACATCAGAGTGTAAGACCTTAAGTAGGGCAACTGAAAGAGGCACTTTGAGTCCAAGAATCCCATTCCTTTTGGGTATGGGAATGTCAAGTGATTTAAGCAGAAATCCCCATCGTCTATTAGACGATGGGGAAATAAAAATCTTTTGTACACAGAAATCCACCTTTCTCGAGCAATAATGCAGTTTATTGCCATGCTCTTGGCTAGAGGCTCATAACGACTGATTTGCATAATTGTTCAAATGAAATAACAGACACAAAAGTTATACTGGTTGATACACCTAATGCGCCTCTGCCAAGGGTTTTAAGTTTTAAAGTAAGTCAGCAAATCGGGGATCGCCTTGTAAGGTTTTGAGGACTTGCTTAATTTCTTGGGTACGGTCTTTTTTGACAATCAGGGTAACGTTGCGATCGCGCACAATGACGATATCTTCTAACCCAATGGTCACAATCACATCCTCATCATTTGTGGAATAGACAACAGATCCCTGTGTATCCAATCCGACATGAGTCGCCAATTCAACGTTGGGAGTGCCTTCTTTTTTCAGTAAACGCTCGATCGCATTCCAATCTCCCAAATCATCCCAACCAAATTCTGCTGGCAAAACATAAGCAATATCTGTCTTTTCCATCAAAGCATAGTCTATACTTTTCTTAGGTAGCTTTTGGTAGATATCAGGACCATACTTTTCTATCGGTTCAATAATTTCTGGAGCGTATTTGTGCAGTTCTGCCAGAACAACACCCGCTCGAAAAACAAACATACCGCTATTCCAGCTAAAACGTCCTGTAGAGAGAAAACTTTCTGCCGTTTGACGGTCAGGCTTTTCAGTAAAACGGTTGACGTGATAAGCTGGCAAGTCATTAAATCTACCAATCTTTTCACCTTGTTCAATGTAGCCGTAACCAGTTGATGGAAACGTAGGCTTAATGCCCAGTGTAACAATAGCCGCTTGAGTTGTTGCAAGCTCTGTAGCTGCGTTGATAGTGCATACAAATGCTTCTTGGTCAGCAATCCAGTGGTCAGCAGGGAAAAAACCAATAACAGCATCATCTCCGTAACGCTTTTGAATTTCCAAACTGGTCCAAGCAACTGCTGCTGCAGTGTCCCTTCCTTGCGATTCAACAAGTAAGTTGTCTGATAGCAGTTGTGGTAGTTGTTCTTTAACTCCTTGCGCGATCTGACCAGAAGTGATTACCCATAAATTGTCCCAACCGCCTGCAAGTGTCAACAGTCGGTCAGCAGTTGCTTGTAGGAGACTTCTATTCGTCCCATCAAGATTCAAAAATTGCTTAGGTCGATTTTGACGACTCAGGGGCCAAAAACGCTCTCCTTTACCACCAGCAAGGATAACAGGGAACAATGCTCTAGTCATGAGGTCAGTAAAACTTACTAAACAACATTACAAGTGTACTGTGACAAATCAAAGTAATGAAGTATAAAGATGCTTGAACCAAGTCAGAGGAGATGACACAGATGTACGGCAAAAAAGCGTGAAAATAAAGATATAGAGTGACTCTAGGAGCTTGTTGTCAAAGAAAGCTAAGATGAAAAATTTACACTTAAGACTTCAGACTTTAGGTGACGTTATTCACGGGCAAGATTCATAGCTTGCATTAAGATTACGTTTAGGGAGTGGATGAGTGGGGAGAGTATTGTGGTTAAACAAGTAGCAAGTCAAGAACATAAGAGTACATCAAGTCAATTACAAAAATCCCCAAATGGGGTAGTCGTCACAAAGCAACAAAAGACTTCCCGTAACTTCGTATCTACGGGTTCTATTCCCAGCCAACTATACCATCGGCTGGGATTAGCCATGCCTCGATGGCTCTTTTGGATACTGACAGTTGTTACAGGAACCACTTTGTCGGGTTTGTTGGTATCGAGTCTGGCACTTTGGACTCCCCTATGGAGTGACATAGATCGAACAGATGAAGAATTAGCATTAAGCTCAAAAGAGCAAAAAACACCTCTACCAGGGGAGTTATGGAGTAACATTTCACAATATCGTCTGACTCGACCAATGAATATCTTGGTCATGGGTATTGAGCCAGTACCCAAGAGTGTAGATGGTTCTCCAGAAAGTTTTGCAGGTCATAGCGATACAATACTGCTGATACGACTTAACCCAAGCAACAAAACAATCCGGGTACTTTCTATTCCCAAAGATACCATGACAGTTATTCCAGAAAAAGGATTAACAAAGGTATCTGGTGCCAACGCCGAAGGAGGTCGAGTCTTGGCGGCGCGGGTTGTCAGCCGTACTCTCAGTAATGCACCGATTGACCGCTATATTCGCATTTCCACCAGTGGATTACGACGCCTAGTGGATCAGTTGGGTGGAGTAGAAGTTTTTGTTCCTAAAACAATGGTTTCCAAAGATCCGACGACACAATTTTCGATTAACTTAGTCAACGGCTGGCAAACATTGAATGGCGAACAAGCAGAACAATTTGTGCGGTTTCGCGAACCAGCAATGGGCGATTTGGAAAGAGTCCAGCGACAGCAAACACTTCTTAACGGATTGCGCGATCGCCTAAATAGTCCTACTGTTTTATCCAGATTGCCTCAACTGATTCGCGTCATGCGAAGACACTTCGACACGAACCTGAAACTAGAAGAAATGATGGCACTGGTCAACTTTGGCTTGAACTTAGAGCGAGATAATTACCAGATGACCATATTACCTGGAATTTTCAGCCGTCTGAGTCAAGATCCCGATAGCTACTGGTTAGATCTCACTGGGCGAGTTGACTTACTTGAGGATTATGCTGGAGTCACAATAGGAGGTATGTCCTCAACTGCCAAACCACCCACTAGCCTCAAAATTGCTATTCAGAATGCTTCCAAAAAACCCCAACTGACTCAACAGGTTCTCAATCGTCTCAAACAGCAAGGATTTGCGAAAGCTTACGCTGTCCCAGATTGGTCTGATGACCGAAGTGAAACTAAGATTATTGTCCAAAAAGGAAACCGACAAGCAGGAGAACAATTACAGCAAATGTTAGGTTTAGGTCATGTTGAAGTGTCAGCCACTGGTGATCTAGAATCAGATATCACAATCCGGATTGGTAAGGATTGGAAGTAGTGAGTTGTGAGTAGTTAGTGCTAAGCAACTAACTGCTCACAAATGGCAAGCTTATGAAAAAAATCCTACTCCGTATATTGGGATTGCTCGCGATTTTGGTTCTTGCCTGGTTATGGGTGCTGATTTACGCTAGTCCAGCGTATGCTTAAGCAAAAACTCAACTCTAACTGCCAGAACTAGAAGTAAGAGTCACAACTTTTGTCCCATACTTTGTCGTAGCGAGTTCAATAGCTTTTTCAATTTCGTCAGGACTTGGTGGTTGACTGAGACTGCGTATTTCTTCTTCGTTTATTGGTAAGTGTACTGGCTGTCCAAGTTCTGCAAAAAACTGCTCAGGTCCTGCTGGTGTGGCGTGTATTAGCATTTTAGCAGGCTTTGACCCATTGTTCTTAAAACCGTGGCTTTGACCTTTGGGCAATTGAAGAAAGGTTCCTGGAGTTGCAACGATAGTTTTCTCATCAAGTTGGTACTCAACCTCCCCGTCAAGAATGTAGTGCGCTTCGTCTGCTTGGTCATGCATGTGGAGTGGTGTTATGCTTTGCGGTTGCAGTATGACCTCGGTTAAGGAATATGCTCCACCTGTATCTTCTCCCACAGCCAAAAAAGTGTACAAGTCACCCCAAAACAAATATGTGGAACCCTGACCTGGTTGAACTATAGTGCTTTTAGAATTGACTGTCATTGTAGTTCTCCATTTTATCATTTAACAGTTATCAGTTATCAGTTACCAGTTATCAGTTACTAGTTATTAGTTATTAGTTATCACTGTTCATTGTGTACTGTTTACTGTGTACCGTTCTAAAAATAGATACTGTACTAGGTATGTTTCAAATCATCACATCACTTATGCAGGTAGGTCTAGTCGGTTGATGTAAATTTTCGCAAAAATTGGTAGACGGTTTTGTGAAGCGGTTTGTCAGTAAATGTCTGGTTTTGTCAATAAAATAGTCTACTAGGACATTGCTCACTGACACCGCCATATTTCTGATTTTGTCTAAACTATCCTGACAAACTACGAAATTTCAGGTTAAATGTTCCCAGATACGCGCCTTCAATAAAGTTGTCAGGTACAATTTGTGACACAAGAACAAAAAGTCTCTCGTTCTGTTGCCTCAATTGCAGGAATTGTTGCTGTTGGTACTCTCATTAGTAAAGTCGTCGGTTTGGTTCGCCAGCAGGCGATCGCAGCTGCTTTTGGTCTTGGTGTCGTTGCTGATGCCTATCAATATGCCTACGTGATTCCTGGTTTTCTGTTGATTTTACTTGGCGGGATTAATGGACCATTCCATAGTGCGATTGTCAGTGTTCTAGCCAAGCGCCCGAAAGAAGAAGCAGCTCCTTTGGTGGAGACAATTACGACCCTTGTGGGTGCTATACTACTGATTCTCACCGTTATTTTGGTTCTTTTTTCTGGCAATCTGATTGACTTGGTAGCACCAGGCTTAAACAATCTGGAAACAGGTGGGGCAATAAAGGCGATCGCAACTCAACAACTCCAGATCATGGCACCAATGGCAATTTTGGCTGGACTCATTGGTATTGGCTTTGGTACCCTCAACGCTGCTAATCTATTTTGGCTTCCCTCAATCAGTCCGTTATTCTCTAGCATCACCGTTATTATTGGCTTGGGTATTTTATGGTTGCAGTTGGGTAACAAAATTACTGCTCCTGAAAATGCTATCATCGGCGGAGTCATTTTAGCTGTAGGAACCTTAACTGGAGCTTTACTGCAGTGGATAGTGCAACTCATTGCTCAAGCAAAAGCTGGTATGGGTAGCTTTCGTCTGCGATTTAATATCAACACTCCTGGAGTCAGCGAGGTCATGAAAATCATGGGACCTGCTACTATTTCTTCTGGGATGCTGCAAATTAATCTCTGGGTGATTTTGTTTTTTGCGTCTGGTATTCCATCTGCTGCTTCAGCACTAGCAAATGCTGGTCTTTTGGTGCAAACTCCGTTGGGAATTATTTCTAATATGATTTTGGTTCCCCTCTTACCAATATTTTCGCGACTCACCGATCCCAAAGACTGGGGAGATTTGAAACTACGCATTCGTCAAGGACTCATTCTTTCTGCTTTTACCATGCTGCCTTTGGGTGCTTTGATGATAACTTTGGCAGTGCCCATTGTGCGTGTGATTTATGAACGCGGTGCTTTCCAAAAAGATGAGTCACAGCTAGTATCTTCCCTGCTTATTGCTTATGGTACTGGGATGTTTGTCTATTTAGCGCGTGATGTTTTGGTTCGGGTATTTTACGCTTTAGGCGATGGCGATACACCCTTTCGCATCAGCAGTGTTAATATCTTTCTAAACGTCGTTTTAGCTTTCTGCTTTATCAATGTTTTGAATTTAGGTGCTCCCGGTTTAGTGTTAACTACTGTAGGAGTCAATCTTAGCTCTACATTAATGTTGTTATGGTTGCTAGATCGCAAAATTCATGGATTACCTTGGCTAGAGTGGAGTTTGCCAATTTTAGGTTTGACTGCTGGTAGCGTGGTAGCTGGTGCAGCAAGCTATGGAACTCTTGAGGTTTTACAAAAGTTTTTAGGTGAAAATGGTTTACCAATTCAACTGTTGCAATTATCTATTGCTGGTTTAGTTGGCATCAGCGTTTTTACTGTTATTGCCGCATGGATGAAGTTACCAGAAATCAATGTTTTTGTCTCTCGTCTGCGTCAGCGCTTTTTGAAAAGATAAATGTTATGACTGAAGAAAGAACTCACCAATCCAGAATTCAGAATTCAGAATTTCTAAAGGGTACTTACACCATTAAGTAGATGAACGTCATACCGTTTCTTCATAAAGAAACGGTATCAGTTGTTAGACATTTTTTAACAGTTACCAGTTATCAATTACCAAGGAAGCGCAGTATCAGTTATCAGTTTGAAGAAGTATTCAGTATTGCTGAATCCAGAATTCAGAATAGAAGAATCAATTAACTCTTTTATTCTGACCGGAGCTCCGGAGGCTGGTGGCTCCGCTCCTGACTCCTGACTCGGTGACTCCTTCCCTGTTTCTTGTGTACTCTGTACTGTGTACTGTTTTAAATACGTTGCAAAATCAGATGATTACATTCATTTAATCTTGGTTCCCACTCAGGTTCAACAACAACTGTGCTAATTTTCTCTACAATAATCGCAGGTCCATGAATACTATCTTCCGGTTGTAAATTTTCCCGTCGATAAACAGGGATATTATGCCACTGATTAGCTGTAAACAGCATATATCCTGCGTGTACGCACTCGCGTTCAGAATTTTGAATTTCCTCAAATCTTGTATGAAGTGAAAAACCGGGTTTATTGAGAATACCTGCTTGTGTAAACCTTAATTTCTGGTTCATAAACCCGGTTTTTTGGGTCTTGTTGAGAATGCTGCAAGATATCAGTTTCCCAAAAGAAGGTGACTCCTGAATTCTTCTGTGTCAAATGTACTTAACGCTCAACAAAGCTTCACTTTCTTGACTAGAAGTTGCTGGTTGGTTAGATGCAAGCCAGAAACTATCAACAGCATATTTCGTACACACAGATTCTTGCGTAGCATTGCAAGAACCTTTCAGTTTTAGAGTTTTTGTTTCATCTTTGACTAGCTTTGCTTGATAGCAGTATTGAGAACCATCTGGTTTTTCAAAATTCAGTTCAGCAAGAATTATATTTTTGTCTAGATTCTGATTAATGATTTCGCCTGATACTTTGTAGTTAAACCAATCCCATCCATAACGAAAAATAAGCTCTCTCTCTAAAACCTGAATTGAATTTGGCAAAATTCCCCAACCTCTATAAACTTTCTTCAAGAATGTTATGTCACCACTACGAGTTAAAATTGACTGAAACGATTCTTGCTCCAAACCCCCATAATATCTTCCATCTGGAAAATCTATCGCAGTTGGTGCAAATCGATGTCCACCAAAATGACTAGATTTCCAAACACGAACATTATCTAGTTCCAAATTAGAAATTATAGATGTCGCATAGAAGTGAAAAGGATTGCCATACCTAGCACAACATTTATCATGACTACCATGAGTACAAATAAGAATATCTCTGGTTGTGCTTGTTTGAGCATCAATATTATAATCAGAAAAATCACCTCGTAACCATTTTCTGACAACAGCAGCGACTTGCTCAATATTTTTCAACTGAAATTCTTGCTTACGATATCCATGACTTAAACCCTGTTTTCTTTGATAAATCAATAGAGTTGTCTGCTCTACTTTATGAGATAAATTATTAGCAACCAATAAAAATCTTATGGGTAGCTTATTTCGTTTAATCTCCTTAATTAAAATCCGCAAATTCTCCGGAACCCATCTGGATTGAAAAGCTTCCGATGTCCAAGGTGGAGGACACTCCACTAATATATAAGTTTGGTGAGTGCAGGCACTACCAATAATATCTTCTCCTGCTTCTCGTGAATGGTCTGCACAAAAAAAAGTATCCATATAACCTTGCTGTGTTTATTGATATGTTTGACAAACAAAGAATTACAAACTCCAGATAATCTCGTTAAGATCTAAAAACTGCTTTTTTTTGGACAATTTTTTTGAGTTCTTGGAATCTCAATAGTTTTCCTAAATCTATCCTTGGATATATAATGCTAAAGTTTCTCATTTAAGCCTCAAAAAAAATAAAGTGGAAATAAATGATGGCAAAACAAATTAAGCAAGTGCAAACAAGGGTACTTGATTTAATACCCTGTTGATTTGCTGGTCTACTTAATACTAAATATTAGCAACTATATCTTGTTAATGTCACCTTTTTCAAGGTTAAAGTTGAACTTATAAAAAGTATTTGTACTTAGCGTTGACGCAGTGATCCCCTTAAGAATAACGTGAAGACTACTGTGAAAAAACTGCTTTTAGGCAGATTTTGGTCATTCTTATCATATATTCTGGCTCAGACCCTCTTAAGCATTCATTTACCTGATCTGAGTCCCTGAAAATCTGCCAAAATTAGAGTGAGGCGTCTGCTATGACTCTAGCTGAAGTCAATAACAAAAGCAAGTATTTGCTAATTTTTATAATCATAGTTATTGTCCTAAACTAGAAAGTACCAGTTAAGTAGGCAGGTGTAAAAACTGTGACACTCATCTTAGCGCTTGATTTTGGTGGAACCAAGCTAGCAGCAGCAACAGTTAATACAGGTTCTCAGCAATGGCTGGGATATGAGCGTCGGCTTTCACCGACAAATGCAAATGCTGACACTGATTTGGAAATTATGCGTTCTCTTATCAACTCTTTACTCAAGGGAGCGCAACCAGAAGCTATTGGTGTTAGCTTTGGGGGACCAGTAGACGCAACAACCGGGAAAGTAAGATTGTCCCATCATATTCTTGGATGGGAGAATGTTCCTTTACGGGAGTTGCTAGAGGAAGAGTTTGGCGTTCCTGCTTCTGTGGATAACGATGCTAATGTTGCTGCTTTGGGTGAGTATCGCTTTGGTGCAGGGCAAGGTTACGATAGCCTGTTTTATGTGACTGTCAGCACTGGTGTGGGTGGTGGTTGGATACTTAACGGGAAGCCGTGGCGAGGTGCTGAGGGAATGGCTGGTGAAATTGGACACATGGTAGTAGATCCTTCTGGACCAGTGTGTTTATGTGGGAAGCGGGGATGTGTGGAAAGGTTGGCATCAGGACCTTATATGGCGCAGGATGTGAAAGAGGTTTTGAGAAACGTTAGCGCAGCGTGTCCAGAGGACATACCGCCAAGTCTACTCTTGAACGAACGGAAGGATTACCAAGGACACCAACACAACAGAGGAGAGGTGTTAAGGAAATTGGTGGAAGATAATTTGGAGTTAATTACGGGGCGAGTGGTGAGTGAGGCTGCAGCTGCTGGGGATAGTTTGGCTAAAGAAATTTTGTACAGGGCTAGTTGGGCGTTGGGTGTTGGTATTGGTAATGTGGCGAATTTGATGAACCCACAGCGGTTTGTGTTGGGTGGTGGTGTCACGAAGGCGGGTGAGGATTTTTGGGAAGTGTTGCGAAGGGTGGCGCGGGAGACGGCTTTACCTGAAGTGAATTTTGAGATTGTTCCGGCGGCGCTGGGGGATGATGCACCGTTGTGGGGGGCGGTGGCGTTGGCTGAGGATGTTTTGAGGTAACACCTCACTGTGCAGTCTCTGTGAAAACTAATTTTGTTGCCCCGTCAGCACTCCAAGGTATGGAATGTGAGTTATTAAGGGTACGTCGTTTGCCAGAGGAAACAATTCTGAACTGAGTTTTAACTTGTATATATAGTTAGTCTCTGCAAGTTCAACAACGAGGTAGAAAATGACTCAAGAGCCACGCAAACCCATCAATTTATCAGTTCATGAAACTGCTGATCCACAAGTCATTAACCCGTCACCGAATACAGAAGTAACTTCTGATGTCAATGACTTAAATGACTCTGTTCATGATCAAGAAAACGTTGACGTTCCGACTCCAAGGCTTTCTGATGCAGAAACCGACATTCATCCTGTAGATCGTCAGCTCAATATCGTCAATCGAAGCGCTGGATAAACTAGTGTTCTCATATCGAGGTAAGTTCCTTGCAGAAGCATGAAAATGACGGGTGTGTAGATATTTGTTCGTAATTCGTAATTCAAAATCGCAATCATTACGAATTACGAATGATTGTCACCAATCACTCCTTCATTTTGCTAAATAAAGATTCATACTGAGCCATGACTGGTTGAGGTAAGGGGCGTAAAAAATCGCTTTTTTCAAAAACTTCAGGATTCATCACTAAAAGATTACGTAATGATTCTTGGAAATCAGAAGCAGCAATTTTTTTAGAATTAGGTACACTCGTTTTGGTCAGTAAAGATATTTTTCTCGCAACGTCAGGATCTAAACAAAAATCTATCCATTGATATAGCCAAGGTTGTCTTTCTTGACCAGCAGGATTTACCCACACATCTGCCCAAAGTGCTGTTCCTGATTGAGGAATCGCAATAGCAAGTTGTGGATAACGTCCAATGATTGGTACGATATCGCTTGACCAGCCAACTGCTAACCAGGTATCTCCAATAATCAGAGGTTCCAAGTACCTCGTAGAATCGTAAAATTTCACCTGTTGATTTAATAGCTGTAGTTCCTTTTGTAAATCTGGAATTGTATTTAAGTTTTCTGTGTTGTAAGATTTTTTTAGCTTTTTTAAAACTAGACCAATAACTTCCCGTGGTTGATTTAAAAGAGAAATACGCTCTTGGACTTTATTAATGCGCCCTTGTTTTGGCCATAAATCATCCCAATCTTTCGGTGTCCAACCCAATTGTTGGAACTTGTCTCGGCGATAAATCATCACCGTAGCACCCCAGCGGTAAGGAACAGCCCAAACCTTTCCTTTAGAAGAGACTAAACCTTTGTCGTCACGTCTTACCAGGTCCTGCCATTTTTGGGACAAAGCAGACCATTGTTTTATCTTTGTCACATCCAGTGGTTCTATGAGTTTCTGCTCAATTGCATCACTTATCCAGTAGTCTCCTAAAGTGACTAAGTCAGCTTTGGTAACTTTTTGAGATTGAACCAGTGGTAAGACCGGACGCCATCCTTCCTCATCTGAGGTATTCGTTTTCTTTTGCCAAGTTTGCAATTTTTGCAAGATATCTTGTAACTGTTCTACAGGAGTAAACTTTAACTGCACTTTTGAGTTCAAACTTTGGCTGAATTGATTAACCACCTGAGCAGGAATGGAACCTTTCAACAGTTGTACATTGAGTGTCATCTGTTTGTTGTTAGTACAACCAGCAAGCAGTTGTGCAAGTGCTAGGGAAGTTGTACCTAGCAAAAAAGACCGTCGCTCCATTGATTTTGGTTTTTAGACTTGAAAAAGCTTTAGTTGTAAGAAAGAGTCAGAAGACAGAATGGACCGGAGGCTGCGCGGCTGGTGGCTCCGCTGCGTCCCGCGCAGCTAACAGTATTCAGAATCTCTCCACGGATGAATCCGCAGAGAAGTTTTACAGCGAGGGTTCCCCACGCCCTTGTCGGGAAACCTTCATCAAGTACTAGCTCCCCAGTCACACATTCGCCATTTTGGCTCCTGGCTCCTGAGTTCTTTCTTGGTAACAGTTTCACAAAATCTAAGTGTAGCAAGAATTCAACAAAAGGTTTTTAAGGTATTTTTGCTATGGTTAGATATTGGTTCATTTTTGGCTTTATTTATAGTTTTTATTTTTATTTGAAAAAATATTTATTTTGAGCCAATACTAGTGAATATAGGTAATTGTTAAAGTTCGTTAACAAATCGATTTGAAATTTATTCTTTCAAGTTGATACCAGTGTAAGCTATGAGTGATGTTGTATCTAAGTAATTATTCACAGAAATAGTCGGAAAGTATTGAGTATTGAGTGTGTCATTTTTGGTTTTACACTCGCTAGAGTCAAAGGCACTTAGGTAAAGGTTCTACATAGTGAATTTCTTTATCGAAAAAGTATCGGCTGTAGTCGCTTAATCTGTTGGATTTGTCAGGGAGGATTTCCTGAAAATCCCCCAAAAAACAAGACTTTACGCCCCTAAACACTCGGTACTCATCAAGCGTGAAGTGCTATTTTTCTCATAAATCAGTCTGTCTCATTAATTTTTCTCAACAAAAATATTTAGTAGGGCTTGTGGCAAACATGTAGATATATTTCTAATTAATGACTTAAGTATTGCATTTCAACAGAATATATTAAAAGTTAAAAAAATCATAAGTATAGTTAACATCGTCAAGAGATTGAATACTATAGAGAAAAATAAGCGGATAAGGGTATTAAATGGAGCCATTACAAAAGCAGGTCCTAACTTTGGGTAACAAGCTGGATGCCCTCTATCAAATGATTGAGCAGCTTGACAGTAAAGTTTCTCAAGCTTTATCAGAAGGCTGCTTAGTGAAAGCACAGCAGACAAACAATAATTTATTGGAGAATGGCGAAACAAGGCGCTATCAGTTAAAAGGGCAAATCAGTTTCAATTCAGAGCTTGAACATAAGGACGTCATCGCAGATGGCATTTATCCAGATATGAATCTGCAAAGCGGAGAGAAAATTTTAACACCAGAAATTCAAATCCAACGGCTGACAGCACAATTAACTGCAGCATACAATCGCATTGCGGCTTTGGAAGAACAGTTACTGCTTAAAAGAATTCACTCTTAATACTGTTTCTTTTACATTACGAGCAAAGCCTGCTTCCGCAGGCTAATAATTTGCTTATTCAATGTCAAACGATATAAGTATATTTTGCACTTGGCTATATTTGGAATTTTGACCACGGAATTTTAACCACTCGCTATTGCTCAAACTGTAGAAGAATTCTTCTCAAATTGCTCTAATTGGGCTTCTATCGCTTGTAAAAGTTGATCTTGCTCCCAACCCTGAACAAGATGAGCAGCAATACAAGCCCCTCCAGCACCCACACCTTCTTTGACAAAACCCTGCTCGTAAGCTCTAAGTTGGGGATAACGGGAATCGGCAAAACTCAGTTCAGTCGCTATTAGCGGTGGAGTCACTCCTAGTGGAGTGATTTTGCTTTTACCAATAAGCTGGGCTAGTTCAATTGTACCTCCTGTTGAGTCTTCGGCTACCCAACGCGTTGTTCCTACAACAACTTCTTCTGGTCGCCAGGATAAGGCGTAAGCTTGAGCAATGGCACTCATCAGAGCATAAACTGCCAGCATCTGTGTTCCACCAGCAAGCAAAACGCCACAACTGCGACTCAGAGCGATCGCCATAACAGCTACAACCACTTGCATGGGATCGCCCACCGCTGCAATTAACTCCAAGGGATCTACTCGTTGAGATGGGGTGATATCCTCTCCCCACCTCCCAATCTCCCCACCTCCCAATCTCTTCCTCATCATCAAAAGCCCAGTCTCTACAACTGCCCATTTTTGCGTGTGATTGCAAACTGGGTGACTGCTGTTAACCTTTCCTAATGCTGGTACACCTAAGCCAGTTAAAATTGCTAGAGCAGTTGTTGTTCCTCCTACCACACATTCGCTCAAAATACAATATCTACTTTGGATTTCTTTACTAAGTCGTTCTCCCCAAACCAGCCCCTGCTGAAATAAGTGGTGTACTGTTGCGAGTTCCATAGCAGCGCCTTGACTCAAACACCTAGCTGGATAACCACCTAAATCAATGGCTGGGACAGCAGGAGGCTGAGGTAAACCAGCGTTGAATAAATAAACCGGAAGATTTAGCGCCTCAACCACAGCACGGGAAAGAATCACAGGGGAAGCCCCAGCAGCTAATGGTGGTAAAGGATACTGAGGTTGATGTTGTGAACCATAATATAAAAACTCAGCATCAGCACAAGCGGTATATTTTCTATCTTCGCAAGTGCGACCTGCTGCGGAAATTCCAGGAATCAAACCAGTTTCAGTAAATCCTAAAACACAGGCAAATACAGGTAAACAACCACGATATTTCGTTATCCATTCTTGAGCCTGTTCAATCTGAGTATAAATGCGAATAAAGTCATGAGTCATTAGTCAGGAGTTAGGAGTCAGGAGGAGCCAGTGCGGTGGACGGTGAGACCAGTGCTGCGGGAGGGTTTCCCGACAACAGGCAACTGGCGAACCCGAAGGGGTCCCCCGGCATAAAGCACCTGGCGTTCAGGAGTCAGGAGTCAGGAGTCAGAGGAACAAAAGTTAATGCTTCTTAGCTTCTTTTCCTTTTGAATTCACCAATTCTGTTTCCTGAACTCTTCTTTGGTCACTAGTCATTAATTAAGAATTCTTTCAATTATGACAAATGACCTCCGGTCACGTCCAAATCCAAAATTATTTTTTGAATGTGTTAGTAGCGTGCCGTAGGCAGCGAATGCGTGAATTTTGAATTTTCCCAGGGTTGGTTATTCTTCATAATCCATGATGACTTGCACCCAGCGTGGGGGACGGGGGATGGGGTTACCTAGGCGATCCAACAGCAGCCAGGCTGCTATGTGTACGGTAAACAGGTAGATAAAGTTGCTGAGGATAATGAGGGCGATCGCCAATACTTGAATCCAAAAAACACTGGGATTCATCAAAATTCCCAATTTGAGGATTAACCACTCTACAAAATCCGTCACCTGGTTAATCACATAAATCCAAAGGTCTTCATTTGTCAGCACAGACATCAACAACACCCGAAAAAAGAATCCTATGGTGCCTAATAGCGTACCCAAGGTGATGGAAACTATCCAAGGAACACGACGATTCCATGTTGATCCTAAAAGTACGCCCATAAAGGCAAAAGGCATGACAAATTGTAGACTGCGGACTGGTCCCATCAACACCGAAAGCAGTAAACCGGATGTGAGTGCCGCCATCCATGCTGCTCGTCTGCCCCAACGAAGGTATACTAGGGCGATGGGGACGGGGAAAAATATCCGTAACAAAGGTCCTAAAGGGAAGTAAAAATTAATAAACCAAATTAAGCTGGCGGTGCTAGCTAAAAATGCCGTTTCTACCAATCTTAACGGCACTTCTAGCTTCATTGAGGTTTTGTTAGAGTCTTTTGTTTGCCTGACCATTTATTTCCAGGGGTTGAGATCACAAGAATGCAGAACTCAGTTATTCAGTTATCATCCCTGAAGAACATGGCAGATTTTCTAAGTCAACCTGCCATTAGTGGGCTTCTTGCTTCCAGTATTGT
Organism: Brasilonema sp. UFV-L1; assembly: GCF_012912105.1. Lineage (GTDB taxonomy): Bacteria > Cyanobacteriota > Cyanobacteriia > Cyanobacteriales > Nostocaceae > Brasilonema. The sequence goes on along the minus strand of NZ_QMEA01000001.1, from coordinate 34,888 downwards.
GAGTTGTTTGTCGAAGAATTGTTAAACGATCATTTTTTCTAAGGCTGACAAATCGGGAATACAAATCATCTCGTGCTCCCGTTTAATCAATCCTTTTTTTTCTAGTCTTGTCAAGACTCGTGTGACTGTCTCCCGTGCCAGTCCGCTTAAACTACTCAATTCCCTGTGAGGCAAATTAGGAATTTTGGTTCCCTCTTCTCCCTTTTTTCCCTGTCCCTCTGCTAAAAATAATAACGTGTCTGCAACTCGCGATTGACTGTCAGATTCTCTTAAGCGCAATCGCCGATTGACTTGTCGTAACCGACGTGCCATCAGTTGCGCCAGTCGGACTCCTGCCATTGGTTCTGTTTGCAGTAACTGAACAAAATCTTGTGCTGGCATACTACCAATCACCGTAGAAGTCAAGGTAATGACATCAGTCGAGCGAGGCACTTCATCAAGAGCTGCCATTTCACCAAACAATTCTCCTTTGCCCAGAATATTTAGTGTTACCTCTTTACCTTCTAGATTATAAGTCCGTATTTTTACCCATCCTTGTACAAGGAAATATACGGAACCTCCCCAATCATTCTCCAACAAAATGACTTGATTTGCTGGGTGAGTACGGGTGACTAGATGAGTCAGCGCTTGCTCTACAACAGTTTCTGGCAACCCTTGAAAAAAGGGTGCCAAGTACTTTACAGGATTGGTAAGTGCTTGCACGCTATACCTGTCTTCCATTACGACATCTTCTAAATAAAATTTGCAATATACACAAAAAATAACGTTACCCTTATCAGCCTAAGCTATCAAAGGACAGCCATTAAATTCTAAAAATAGACTATGCTACACAATAAAACGAGCCAAGCGTTTTTTACTAAAAATTTGCGTCATGATAACTGAAAATCTCGCAAAAGTCTTGCAATAAACATTGTAAGGCTTAACGCTTCCGTAGTTGAAGGTTCGCAATACTGTAATACTCAATACTTAGAATTATAGACAAGCTAAATCAAGAATACTCATCGTAATTACTTTTTGCTAAATTATAATATTTGGTTGTTTTCAGCAAGCGATGACTGACCCACGAGTAAGCTGTAATACATCTAGTTTGCATGTGTTTTGGCTGATGGGGTAGAGAGCGTTAGCTCCGCGCCCCTTCAGGGGAAGCGCGAGTATTGGGGAGATGTACAGAGGAATTGAGCTTTTTAACAGACAATCCAAAATATGCAAATTAAATCTGGAACAGCTTACTCAAACATTCATGCATTTATTAACGCATTTTAAATAAATTTAAAATAAAGATTTGCGCTGACACCAGTCACTTATGGAGAGTGCTGGACTCACCGCACTAGCTCCCGCTACTTTGTTATGTAAATCAATGTTGATTGATAATAGTATTGCTGGACGCTCGTTTGATGCCTAACATAGTTCCAACAGTAAAAAAACAATTTCTACAACCACCTGACTTAAAATTCTAGATAAGGTAAATTAACGTGACTTCCCGCCCAGCAGAAACTCAACAACTAATTGCAGAGATTGACCGCTTACTCACCAACAAGCGTTTGCCTAGGCTTTTCTCCAATCAAGGCTCAGAACTACGACAGATTCTACAACGAATTCGCGACTTTTTAGTCAATTTATCAGAAACTCAAGCTCAAACCCAGCAGGAGCAACAATCCCAACAATCTTCTCTATCCACACAAGTTATCGAGCAGGAGGAGGAGCATCACCAGTCCTCAGCACAACAGAATCAGTTACAGCAACAAGAAAATACTGATGTTGTGGTACAACAAGAAAATCATCCATTCGCGGCAGTGCTATTACCGTTGCAAGAAGAAATAAAAACCCTATTGCAAGAGCGATCAAATCTTGTAGAGGAAATCAGGCAATTAGAACAAAAGCGACTGCATAACTACTCCTTAGCACAGCAATTAGCAAATCAGGAGCAAATGATTTCAGAATTTTTGCAAGTCCTCAGAAGCCGTATTGTACCTGATTTAACTCCACAAGCGACAGAAGAAGCTGCAGCAAGTTCTCAAATGCTGTATTGGCCGAGTAGTGATCACAATCATACAGAACCTGCAATCTCTGGAACTTTACCTGTAGTGGAATCACCAGAGCAAGTCGAGCGTTTATCAAGGCTTGCTAAAGACTTGGATCAAAAATTACTCGCCCTTGATGGAACTGTGAATGTTGTTTTTGAGGCATTACAGCGCAATATTCACACTTATGACGAGTCTTTGTCTCAGGCGCTGGCGAGAATGCACAGCAAAGGAGTACAAGGAGAACAGTTGCTGGCTAGTTTCATCAATAATTTGATGCAGCAGTTGCAACAACAAACTTCCATCAACGAAGCATCTATTCAGAATGCAAAAGATGAAAGATTACAGTTAGAAGAATCTGAGCAATTTGCGTCTGAGTTACCCCAACTCAAACAAAATAACCAAGCTGTCAGCTTGGAAACACAACAGGAGAATGCTAATGCATCAGATTTGGATGCTGTCCTTTCTGAGGATAGGCAAGATGCACAAAGTTCTGTAGAGACTCCTGAAAGTAGTACACAACAGTATAGTTCTCCGTTGGTTCATGATGAAGTAGACCAACTTTACGCCAGTTTGTTTGGTGTTGAGGTGACAGATGTAACAAAGGATAAAGTCACTGATTTCACGGATGAGTTTTTTGAAGAGCCGACAGTAACCACATCTGTTGAGAGTGAACTCACAGAAGATAAATTATCTACGCCCACCTCCATTGAAATCACAGATGATTTATTTGAAGAGTCAACAGCAATCACACCTGCCCAGAGTGAACTCACAGAAGATAAATTATCTACACTCACCTCCATTGAAATCACAGATGATTTATTTGAAGAGTCAACAGCAATCACACCTGCCCAGAGTGAGGTTACAGATGTTACAAAATTATCTGAACTTGATATCACTGAAGTCACAACTGCTATAGATAAGTTCTTTGATGGTGAGCAAACGACAACCACATCTGAGGTAAAAACGGACAATGACACAGATGTGACAGCTGTGACCACATATAAGGTAACAAATGTTATAGATGATTCATTTGAAGAGCCAACACTCAGCTCATCTATTAACACTTCACCAGCAACTACAACTGAGCAACCGCAATCAGAGTTCTTGTATGAGGTCACTTTTGAAGCTCCGCAAGTGTCAACAGAGAAAGTTACAGATGTCACAACTTCTTCGTCAGTGTCGAATCTTTCTGAAACTTCTCCAAACGCTGCAACAAATCAAGCACAGCAAGTCGATTTTCTTGCTGAAATTCCAGATCCCTGGTTGGAAGAAACACAAGCAGATGTTGTAGAATCCAGTCGTCAGGACGCTGAAGAAACACAAAGTGTTCTGTTAGAAACAAAAGAACAATCATCTATTCCTCAGGAAAATACATTGACAGAGTTACCGCCTGTGGAAGAGTACAATCAGGCTGTTTCTTCAGATACGACCAATTCATTGTATCCTGCAAGTGAAAATACAATCACAGCGTTGACTGAGTTATTGACTGATACAAACCCTGAACAGTCGCTAGCAGCAATCACAGCACCTGCTACTTCCGAAACCGTAGAAACTCCTCAAAAGACAACTGTTGCGGAAGATTCAGCCGGCGAAATTCAAAATATTGATGTCGAAGAGTCTTTAGATCGCAATATTCCTGCTTCACCACAGGAAAATTTGCTATCTCAAGAAGAAAATCAATCTGCACAAATAGTTGATATTTCCTTGGAAGAAGCACTGTTGCAGCAATTGGAAGAAGATTTAGCAAGTTTTGATGGAGAAATCAATGCTCTGTTACAACCTTTGACGAAATCAGAAAATCAAGAACAAGCACAGCAATTAGAGATTTCGCCAAACTCAAATACTATAGAGACACAGGCAGAACTTGAAAAAAATACGCCAGAAGAAAAACTGGAAGGTTCTTCTGTTTCAATTTCTGGTTCAATAGATAATCCAGACGTTTCACAAAATGCCCGTAAATCTATTTGGTATTTGGGAATTGATTTAGGTACAACCGGAATTTCTGCTGCTTTGTTAAATCGCTCTACAACTGAGGTGTATCCTCTTTATTGGGAGGCACAAACTCAAAGCGAAGAAAGTTCTTTAAAACAGTCGTTTCGTTTACCAGCAGAAGTCTATCTACCAACTGCTTCAGTGAGTGCTGGGGAAACAGAAAGCTCAGATGTACAAGAAGAACAGACAGCACCAGCAGCTGTGGCTAAAGAAAAAGTACCTGAAAATATGGCTACAGATTCTATATCCTCTCAGTCGGGTGCTTCAGGCAATAACTTATTCTCAGCCCAGTTAAAGCCTTATATGCAAGTTGCTTTACCCTACAAAAACGAACAGCAAAAATGGGAACCAGTTTTGCAATTAAACGACTTTTCAACTGTTCCATTGGTTTGGGTTGTGCGATCGCTCTCGAAATTGCTGTTAACGTTAATGGAGGATCGCAACAGCACAACCTTGAGTTTAACAACGGCTGCTGTTGGTCTAGAGCCAGAAACCTTTAGTGATATTATTCGTGATCTTACTGGTGTCATCTGTACTTGCCCATCCAACTGGTCAGAACAATATCGCTTTAACATCCGAGAAGCCATACTCATCAGCAAACTAGTGCAGCATCCGCAACAAGTCTTTTTTGTGGAAGAAGGAATTGCTTGTTTGCTCTGTGAACTTGACGGTGCTGAAGGTGAAATTGTAAAAATTAGAGGTCGTCAAGGTACTCATTCTGCAAGAAGCAGTGAGCGTCCTCTTGTTGGTAATACTTTCGTCCTCAATATCGGTGCTGGTACAACAGAAATGGCGATCGTTGATTTGCCAGAAAACCTGGAAGACCTCACCCATAGTCATTTTATGCTTCACGGTTTTGCTTATGCTGGCATTGGATTAGAGCAAGACATTATCTGTCAATTGCTACTGCCATCCAAATGGCGACAATCACGCACTGTTGGGAATAAAGATACTAAAACAACTACCACAAATTCCAAAAATTGGCAACCAGCAATTCCTGGTTTAGAGCAGATGTCCTTTTCCAGTTTGAGCTTAGAAGAATTAAACCTCCCTAGGGCTGGCGAACCAGATGTTGTGGAACGGATTCGCTTAAAGCAACGGTTGGAAAGTTCGCTTTTAGGAAAGGCGATCATTGATGCGGCGATCGCCCTGAAGCTGATATTACAACACCAAGAATCATTTACCATAGAACTGGCAGATCAGCAATGGTTTTTGCAGCGACGAGACTTAGAAAGCCAAGTGTTTGTTCCGTTTGTACGACGCCTCAACCGAGAACTCAATAAATTACTCGTAGCCAAAGGTATACCGACAGAAGCAATCAATCAAGCTATCCTCACAGGTGGAGTTGCTTGTTTAGGCGCAGTCAGTCGTTGGCTGCGGCAAAAATTACCCAATGCGAAGATGATCCAACATTCGTATCTTGGTGAGAATGGTTCTCCCACCTGCAGTCGGGTTGCATATGGTTTGGCGGTGCTTCCTCTGCATCCTCAAGTCTTAGACGTTCCAAGACAACAGTATACTGACTATTTCCTGTTCACAGAATTACTACGAATTCTGCCATCAAGAGCGATATCCTTTGGTGAAGTTATCCAGTTATTTGAGAATCGTGGTATCAATACCCGCAGTTGTCAGCAACGCCTGCTGGCTTTTTTGGAAGGTGAGTTACCTCCTGGTTTGATTCCCACGAGTCAAGATGCCATTTGGCTCACCCAAGCTTCATGTGAAAATTCTGACTATAAAGCGATAACAGCCGCACCACTTTTTGAAAAACAAGGAAGTTTGACTTATCGTCCCAATGCTGAACAACTGCAAGCTATTGCTCGTTATCTTGATGTTATCAAAGCTAGCATTCAGCAATCTTTAGAGGAACCTTACACAGTTAATTTCGCCTTGGGAGTTTTTGATTAGCTTGTTGATTAGTTTGTTAATTAAAATTATGGCAATTCTCGTTTGAATTCAATACTCCCTCACCAAATCAGAGATTATGGTGAGGGCTTCCAACAACCCGCTAAAATTCTAAGCTGTTGCGCTTATAAAATGTATTTTTTGACTTTGAAAAAAACCGTCAACATCAATGAACAATGAACAGTTATCAGTAAACAGTAAACAGTGAACAGGGAAGGAGTCACCGAGTCAGGAGTCAGGAGTCAGGAGCGGAGCCACCAGCCCTTCGGGTTCACAGTCGCCTGTTGTCGGGAAACCCTACCAAGAGCGCTGCTTCACCGCAGAGCCTCCGGTCAGAATAAAAGAGTTAATTGATTCTTCTATTCTGAATTCTGGATTCAGCAATACTGAATACTTCTTCAAACTGATAACTGATAATTTAACCTTTCACACCGCTAGCAGTTTCTGTAGGAACAATATAGCGTTGTAAAAACAGAAATAATAGTAGTACTGGAGCGACAGAAATCACTGAACCTGCAGCGACTATTCGCCAGTTCAAAGAAAATGTACCCGCAAGCTTTGCGACTCCCAAAGGAAGGGTGTATAAGTTTTCATCTTGAATAACAATTAAAGGCCACAGAAAGTCACTCCAAGAACCAATAAATACAAAAATTGATAGAGTTACCAGTGCTGGGCGAATTGCAGGAAGCATCACAAACCACCATATGCCTAACTCCGAACAGCCATCCATGCGTGCTGCTTCTTCCATTTCTTTTGGAACACTTATAAAGGCTTGTCGCAATAGAAAAATCCCAAAAGCAGAAGCCAAGCTAGGAAAAATAATCCCCAAATAAGTATTTCTCAAACCGAACTGGACAGTCAAAATATACAGCGGAATCATCACGATTTGAAAAGGAATCATAATCGTTGAAATAATGGCAATAAAAATCCAATCTCTTCCTGGAAATGACAGTCTTGCCAATGGGTAAGCAGCTAAAGCGCAAAAAATGAGATTTAAACACACACTCAGCACAGCTACCAAGGTACTGTTGAACAGATATTGCCCAAAGGGATTTGTTTGCCAAACATTAATAAAATTCTCAATGGTTGGTTGGCTTGGTAATAACTGCGGAGGAGATTGAAAAATGTTTTCTGTTGAGGATTTTAACGCTGTACTGATAAGCCAAAACATTGGAAATAGCGTTAACACTGCTATAACCACTAATGGCACATACATAAATAAACGATTTTGGATTTTCAAATTAGTCATTTGCCAAAAATTTTATGTTTTATGTTCTATAGCAATCCTAAATCATAAGCCCTGCGGGCACGCGCAAGAAACGTGAGCAAACTTGATCCCCGACAACTTTTACGAAGTCGGGGATCTGTGGCTTTCAATTCTGACAAATTTCTGACAAATTAAATAAGATTGCTATATGTACTCAACAATCATGTTCGCAAACGGTAACCAATCCCTCTAATTGTCTCAATCCTGCTGCTTCCCAACTTCTTTCGCAAGTAACCAATATAAACATCAACAATATTGGATCCAGGATCGTAGTCATAACCCCAGATGTGGTTAAGCAATTGCTCTCGACTCATAACTTGCATAGGATGACGCAAGAACACTTCTGTCAAAATAAACTCACGGGTAGAAAGTTCTACTAACCTATTGCCTACCCAAACCTCTCGTGTTAGCAAATCTAACACGATATCACCAACTCTTAGGGTTGTCTCTTCTTTAACTTTTGATACACGGCGATTACGTAATTGAACTCGGATACGCGCCAGCAATACTTCAAAACGAAACGGTTTTGTAATGTAATCATCGGCACCACTATTTAATCCTGCTACCGTATCATCCACACCATCACGGGCAGTTAGGACAATAATTGGTAGCGTTTCTCCTCTACCCCGCAAGTCTTGCAGTACGTCTAAACCATCTTTATCTGGTAACCCTAAGTCTAAAATGAGTAGGTCAAATCTTTGACTATTCGCTATGGTCACTACCTGATCAGCGTTATTAGCGATGGTGGTTGCAAAGCCGTGCGCTTGCAACCCTGTTTCCAGAAAGGCTGTAATGCGGCGATTGTCTTCGGCGATGAGAATCCGATTCATGGATTGCAGTATTAACAGAAGAAGCTAGGGCAATCACAATGGTAAACGTAGATCCATAACCCAGACGACTGGAAAGTTCGACCCATCCGTCATGAGCTTGGGCGATCGCCTGCACAATTGCAAGCCCCAACCCATGTCCTTCAAACTGTTGGTCATCTTTAGTCGCTCGTACAAAACGCTCAAAAATACGTTTTTGGTCTTCAGGAGCTATTCCTTCTCCGGTATCACTGACCCAAATATGGGCATAGTCCCCTTTAACACATGAGCCTAGTGTAATGTTATCACCATCACGAGTATGCTGAACCGCATTCTGTACTAAATTCATCACTGCCTGAGTTAACCGTTGACGATCTACCATGATTGGACTCAACCCTTTAGACTCTAACCGCCAATTCCGGTTTGCAAGGGAGCAAGCTTTCAAATAAATTTCTTTTGTAAGTAAGTCTAATTCTTCCGGCTTCAGTCTGAGAAAATCTGGGCGTTCTGTCTTTGCCAGTAGCAGCAAGTCATTTACCAGACGACACATACGGTTTAGTTCATCCATAACTAAGGCAATAGTCACCTGCTGTTTTTCTGGGTAAAACTGTAGCATCTCCAAATGTCCCTGAATGATGGTGATCGGAGTCCGCAATTCATGACTGACATCATTGAGAAACTTCTGCTGGCTATCAAAGGCAAACTGAAGTCGATCTAGCATTTCATTAAAAGTTTTTGTCAACTCAGCAATTTCATCCGAGCCTTTGACGGAAATACGTTGTTTCATATCTGACTCAGTAATAGACTGAGCCGTTTTCTTAAGTAGTCGCAAAGGATATAACACTTTACTAGCAGTGATCCACGCCAGTAAGAAAAAGATGAGCAGAACAATGAGCGTTACCTGCATGACTAGATTAATCGCATTTGTACCCGCTTGGAAAGCAGCAGATGTATCATAAATAATGACAACAGTCCCACGTTCTCCACCCATATTCACTGGTTGAGCTACATAATGAATACTTTGTGTAGAAGTTTGTATGTAATCACCTTTTGACACCGTAAGTTGAGTCCATTGCTCTAACAGACTTGGATACTGCTTTAATAAAGCTATAGGTAAAACAGGACTGTATTTGTAGATTTTGTCGTTGATCAGGGTGATGATATATTCATTCTGCGTGGGAGCATAGTTAGCTAAGAATTTATCGAATAACTTAGTAGTACTTGCTGTTGAGAATTTTTTTTCACTTTGTCGCTTTGCTAGTAACTTAAATCTTGCAACCTCCTTAATGAGAGCGGCGTCAGCTCGTGCTTTCAAGTTATCGCAATATATTTGGTGAGTTGCTTGAATAGAAAACGTTGCTGTACAAGCTGTTAACAAAAAATACCAAACTAAAAGACGAGCACGAACACTGTGGAAGGTTTTACGCCATCTCTCTAAGGGCAGATTTTTTACCATGTTTGTATACTAGCTATATGTTGATACATTTCTTTATAGTTTGCCTAATTCAGTGGAATGTCGGCAACAAACACAGCAAATGTCACACCAGCACTGTTTGTCCTAAGTGCTTGATAAACCGTAAAACCTCTTCTAATTCGTGTCTTCTAGGAAACAGCGAAAAAGTCCGTGATACATCGAACTGCGAAGTATCTCCAAGCATGAGTTTCACAAAGACAAACTCGTCGCCACTAGTAGCTAGCCGACGAATACTGGAAGTTGGCTTAGCGTCTTTGTTGGAGACTGCTTTTGAGGAGCACTCAGCATGTATGCTAGTAACTGCGGCAATGTTGCTGGAACTGGAATGCTTGTGCGTTTAGACTCAACAACCAAAATCCAAAACCGCTCTTGCACAACCAATGTTTGAAACCAAGACACCAAAGATTTACACTTCAGCTACAGTAGATTCCTCGAAAGCTTAAAGGTTTTTAGTTGTTTTACCCGGTTCATCCAGAAACTTCAGTTCGCAATTCATGACTACACCGTTAGGAAGTTTCACCTGCACAGTGTCAAGTCTGGATGGGTACAAATCGACGATGAGCATTAAACCTAGAGCTTTATGCTGTACTGGCTTGTTGGCAATGTAATACTTGGTAGCAGCTTGAATATCCACGTGTCTTACTCCGATCTTACTTGTATCTTGCAGTTGCATTACAGCGCTGTATTACGCTGCAAATCCGAATCCTTTCGGCTTATTCAGTTTAATAATTGCCTCGTGATGTCCGAATAGACGTTTTTCACCTATGTTATCTATTTGTTTAAGTTAATTCATTAATGTTTTCTGTTGACTGTAACTTTTGTGCTACATCTAAACTTCGTGTAAATAATTCAATCCTTCCTATCGTCAAGTACAAAAATAAATCTATGGGGCAGCTACGCCAAAAATTGCGGACATTTCACGGTAAAAGTAGTCTTACCAGATACACTTTGAACTTCAATTGAGGCACCTATACGCTTCACTAGTTTGCGCACTAATGCAAGCCCCAATCCTGTACCGGCGTATTTCCAAGAGTCATTTTTAGGAATGCGGTAAAATGGCTCGAAAATGTGTGATAGTTCGTGGGCAGGAATTTCAACTCCAGAATTGGTGACGCTAAGAACGATTGTATCTGCAACTTCGCAAACGGAAACTGTGATTGATTCCCCCGCAGGAGTAAATTTGCAAGCATTATTCAGCAGTTCAGTCAGGATACGCTCTAAGTCAGTTATATCTGTTTCCAAAACTGGGAGTTCATTGGGAATGATCAGGTTTAGCTGCTGCTGCTGACAGTAAGCAACTTCTCGAAAAGGTTCTACAATAGAAGGAAGCCAAGTTTGTAAGTCAATCACGATTAAAGTTAAAGATTCGGCTTCAGCTTCAAGATATGTCAGTGCCAGCAAGTCATTGATTAATTTACTTTCGCGACCACACTCTTTATGAAGTATATGTAGCAGTTGTGTGACTAGTTCTATATCAAATAATTTTTCTTGCTTGAGAACACTTTCTAAAGTCTGGGCGGCGAGGTTAATGCTAGTTATGGGTGTTCGCAGTTCATGGGAAAGGCTTCTGAGGAATTCGTGTTTTAGTTGTTCAACTTTTTCTAGTTCATTCGCCTGTGTTTGGATGACTTGACAAAGTCTGGCTTTACGTAGGGCGATCGCACATTCATTTGCGACTTGCTGTACCAACTTCACCTCAAATTCGTGAAATGTCGCTTGTGTTTGTCTTTTCACCCAGATATTTCCTAAAATCTCTTGAGCATCAAAAATTGGACAAGCCATCTGTGCAACAACACTCAACCTCAGGTTCCATCCGGGAACAATTTCCATTGATTGCGTGAGTTGTTTTTGCAACAGTGAGTGATAAATTTTTGGAAAATCTGCAACTCGTCTTGTTAATCCTTGACATCGAGGTAGGATGTTGGTGTACTCATAGGCAACGGTTGCAATTGTTTGGTCATCACTATACAGTTCAATTTGACAGCAGTCTGCCTGTAAAACCTCTGCTAATTCCTGCATTGCTGCTTGCAGCACTTGACTTTCGTCCAGATTGTCGCAGATTTGCTCAGTCATGCGTCGAACTACGGGTTCAAACTTGAGAAAGTATTGCAACTCAGTTGTTTGTTTTTGCAACTGCAATTTTTGCTGGACTTTTAGACACTCTACCTGCTTGTGCAATTGAGCTTGTTGAACAGCAATTCCTAATTGATCTGCCAGTTGCTTAACTAAATCAATTTCTGTTTGTTGCCATTGACGTGGTTGATGACACTGCTGGGCGATTAGCAAACCCCACAAATCTTGTGCGAGTAAAATTGGAACGACCAACTTAGCTTTAACTTGCATAGAAGCAAGCAAGTCAATGTAACATGGAGCTAGCCCGGCTGCAAGAATATCCTCCACCGCGTGAATATAACCCTGCTTGTAACGCTCGATATGTTTTTCTGTAAAACACGGGTCTTTGATGATAGTTCCTAAAAACGGACAACCGGATACAACCGTTGATTCTACAACGATAATAGCACTGCCATCTGGCTCAAAGCGGGTAATAATGACGCGATCGCACTCCAAGAACTGCTGAAGTTCCGTCACTGTCTGATTGAGAATTGTTTCTAAATCTAGAGATTGACGAATACGTTGGGCAGTGACTCCCAGCAGTTGCTCCCGCGCTGTTTGATGTTGCAGCCCTTGTTCTGGTTGCTTGTGCTCAGTCATATTGGTACTAATACCAATCTTATCTCTATGTATAGATCGCTCAAAAAAAGACGGTGATTTTGTTAACTCTGCCGTTGATTCCAATGGATTGATACTCATGCGAGAGTCCCTGTTTTGTGTTCCTGACTCTACTAGGCGCTCTTTATTGTAGTTCTACTGGTAGAAAAAGCTCCCTAGCACCAAAACTTTAGTATGCTCAGCCCCAATCGAGCGATACTCGTATTTATCGCTATTTTGTGACTTACAAAAAATATAACCAATGTCCTTATATTGAGGAAACCCTGCCAATAGGAAGCTAAGTTCCATTTACAGGAGATATAAGAGTTTACTAAAAATAATTTTTAATATTTCTTTATTTCCTTATATTTCTTATTTTTGCACATATGATATGAAGAAAAAAATAGTCCTTCTCATAAATTTTATAATTTTTAACGTTTTTTTCAACAGGCATAGGCAAGCTTTGTTTATTTGTCTGTAAACTTTACATCAAGCGACGCAATGACGGTAAATATTTTTGTCCAGCTACTTAGTTGTGGCTCTTAAGAGCGTATGATTCCACATTCCGCACCCTGAAGTGTCACATATTGTATCAGTAGCTAAAGACAGTTATCGCTAAAATCTTTCGACTCCCTCAAACTTTTTAGCAATCTCACCCATAACATTTGCAGCTTCACCACAAGTGCGCGGTGTAGGGAAAATCTTGCCTGGATTTGCCAAACCTCTGGGATTAAAAACTTGCCGTACCCATTGCATCGTTTCTAAATCAGTAGCAGTGAACATTTCTGGCATATAGCATTTTTTATCTGCACCAATACCATGTTCTCCAGAAATACTACCACCAACTTTCACGCATAGCTTCAGAATTTCTCCGCCGACTTCTTCTACCTTTTCTAATTCGCCAGGAATGGAATTATCAAACAAAATCAATGGGTGAAGATTACCATCTCCAGCATGAAATACGTTAGCAATTCGATACCCATATTTTTGACTCAATGCTTCAATTTCTCCCAGTACATAGGGTAACTGAGTACGAGGAATCACACCATCTTGAACATAATAATCTGGGCTGACATGACCTGCTGCAGCAAAAGCAGCTTTTCTCCCTTTCCAAAGTTTTAAGCGCGTTTCTGGCTCACTTGCAGTTGTGATATTACGCGCACCATTCTTTTTACAAATTTCCGCAATCCGCTGTTTATTTGCTGCAACTTCTACTGCCAAACCGTCAATTTCTACGATTAAAATAGCAACAGCATCGCGAGGATAACAATTTGTTGCTACCACATCTTCAACAGCATTGATGCTGAGGTTATCCATAATTTCCATACCACCAGGAATAATCCCCGCACTGATGATATCGGAAACACTTGCACCGGCTGCTTCAATACTTGTAAAATCTGCTAAAAGGACGCAAATAGATTCAGCACTTTTAAGAATTCGTAGAGTAATTTCTGTGGCAATTCCGAGCGTCCCTTCAGAACCAACAAACAAACCTGTTAAGTCATACCCTGGCATTTCAGGAATTTGTCCTCCGACATCAACAATTGAACCATCAGGAAGGACGAGTTTCAATCCCAAAACGTGGTTTGTTGTGACACCGTATTTGAGACAATGTACTCCGCCAGAATTTTCTGCTACGTTACCACCAATTGAGCAAATGATTTGGCTAGAAGGATCTGGAGCGTAGTAAAATCCGGCACCACTTACAGTTTGTGTCACCCAACTATTAATGACTCCTGGCTGGACAGTGACTTGCTGATTTTCTAAATCAACCTTAAGTATTTGTCGCATTAAAGAAGTGACAATCAAGACGCAATTTTCAACTGGTAACGCCCCACCAGATAAACCCGTACCAGAACCACGTGCAATGAAGGGGACAGAGTGGCGATCGCATATCTTCACAACCTCTGCAACTTGTTCTGTTGTCCTCGGTAAGACAACCACAGCCGGACGTTGGCGATAGCTAGTCAGCCCATCGCACTCGTATGTAATGAGTTCTTCGCGGCGTTGTACCACGCCATTTTTGCCAACGACAGCCTCAAATTGTTTGAGGATGGGTTTCCAGTTGCGTTGTTGTTTATCTTGAGTGAGCATAGGTGGTTTTGTCCAAGGGAGATAACTACTTTGCCGACTCCCTAAAAGATGCAGCGACACATACGAAGTCAGCTACAGTCGGTGCTAATACTTTATATCTTATCTGGCTCTACTCCCATTTTTCGCAATCTGGCAGCAATTTGCAATCACATTTTGCTCTTGAGAACTTGACACAGTAACTTACATAGATATAGTATATCGACATTAAAGTACAGTAAAAATATTTAATAACCGTACTTTTGGACAAAGCAAAGTAGTCTGTGTTTTTTAGGACTTACGTACGCGCTAAGAAAGAGAGCAAGTTGTAATTGTTTCCCTATGACTATGGCTAATACCACGGCGATCGCTGCAATTCGCAGCGTCTTTGTGCCTCCTATGTTCTTCGGACACGCTGCATGAACGTGAGAACTTGCTCTTCGGCAAGAGCCGTGCTGCACTGCGAGGGAGATACGGCATGCTATCCGAGTGTTTGTAATGACTCAGCTACGTTGTTCATGCTTAAGTTCTGTTTCTATTAGCGTGGCTTCCACCTGATTTGGTTTTTACGTTGAAAGGGTGCTACCTCACAGTCTGCATTTGATATTGCGCTTTCCATACGTGAACATCAAACCCCTGTTTTTGTAATGCTACAGCAGTCGCTAAACCGCCAAGTTTAGCACCGATAATGGCAATTTTCTCGACAATAGGTTTAAATAATTTCTCCATTTGAGCTTTTTGTAATGATACTTACCTAACCAACTTCTAAACTTGTCACAGCAAATACACGATTTATAGGCAAGTTAGGAATTTCTTTATTGTACATCCGAGCGACTTCAGAGACTGGCTTCATCGCGTAACGTTGAGCCAGCTTAATCGCTTCTGGATTAGCATCTGGCACATCAAGAAACACCCTCGCATCAGAACCAAAAGCAAGCAAGGCGAGTAAGAGTTGCTCGGCAATCTGTTCATCGTCAGCATTCAACGGTCCAATCCGGAAACCTATGTGGCTTTGGCGGATGACTCCATAACCAACAACATGCCCATCTCTAACAACCCCTAAGGCAGCACTGTTTGGTTGGTTTATCCAAAGTCGTAGGAACTGGTTGCGCTCAGCCGGAAAAAGCTCTTGATTATAAGCAACTAACTTCTCAAAAGGCACAGTTTTGAGTTCTACAATGCCGGACGGCGCAACGCCTGAGCCTACAGCCTGATAACGAATATGACGGTAGGTGATTTGAAAACCTGATTTCTGGTAGTTCTCCAGTTGAGCAATCTCTCCATCTATGCTAATGTTACGCTCAGTACCAAGATATGCCATTGCTGCCCTCCACATTTTCATGCCAAAACCCCGCCCACGAAACTGCGGTTTGACAATATAAAAGCCAATAACGGCAAAGTGCTTAGAGTAAGCAACAGCGGAAATACTTGCCACAAGTTCATTGTTCAACTCCCCTACGAAAAAACCGCATTGATCAGCTTGGTAAAAACATTCAGCATCATAAGTTCCTGGATTCCAGCCTTCAACTGCTGCCCAATCAATTACCAAATCTAATTCTGACCTCCTCATTGGTCGAACGGTAAAATTGTCCATTGTCATTGGTATTATCGTGGTCATAACATCTTTGTACTTCCATATTATTGTGGAGTGATCGCATTTACTCACTACTCCTGTATCTATATAAATAGCCAAGTGGTGTGTAGAGAATTTTGTAATACGCTAAATAGCTGGAATGCTACAAATTTCCGGCGGTGAAGTTGGCAGAATTGGGAATTGGGCATAACTCCTAACTAACACATTTTAAAACCCTTATAGAGCAAAGCTTTTAGCCAAACAAAAAATGTGTTTGTTTCATTCGTTGCTAGCGGCGAAAAAACGCGGCTAGTTGGGCGCTCATATCTTGCAGTTCTGTGTAGAAAATTGTATAAACCAAAAATATGTGCGATAAAGCTACATTATTTTTATTGATTTTTCTGGCTAGATAAAGGACTTTTGGTTTAATACTGAGTAACGAAGTACCATCAATTTTTCTTGGTGCAAGATGTGAGCATACGTATGTTGACCCCTAATGGGACTTAAACAAAACAAAAGAGGAAAAAAGGGTATAATGCTTTTTCAGCATAGCTTTCACGTCAAAGTAACTCCCAGTAACAACTCATCTATATGATGGGAGAAAAAGTTTACCATTAGATATAGAATTATACCAGCACGCCAATTCTTTGCCTGAAGGAAAACAAGACCCAGAATTTGAGAAAAAAACGGAATTAGCTATAAAGTTGATAGACCTCACTCTGAAGCGAGGATATAAACCGGGAATAGTGATTGTGGATGCTGGATATGGCAACAATACATCCTTCCTATTAGAGTTAGAGAATCGTCAATTAAAGTATTTAGGAGGATTAGCTAAAAACCGCAAAGTAACTGTTAATCAACAACCCAATAACAAACAAACACTAAGACTAGATGAATTAGCACAAACTTTACCCCAAGAGGCTTTTAGAGAAATCCAACTAAACTTAGATAAGCCCAGAATAGTATGGGTAGCAACTCTAGAAGTAGAGATATCACGTCTACAAGGAAAGCGAAGCATTGCCATCGTCATGAATGCTGCAACTTTCTCTCAAGCCACTGATATTGATTATTTTATCACCAATATCTCTTCATCACTTGTCACCGCAGAATGGATAGTTAATACCTATTCTCAAAGAAATTGGGTGACGCATTGTCCCCTAAAATCTTGCCAGCCTTTGTTTTGTTAATTCGTGGGAGAAGACGGGTACTCGTAGTAGTAAGGAAGCGAGCAAGGGGAGCCGCTACGCTAAGGCAAGATTTTTACGTGTAAGACCCCGTAGAAGTTTTTTATCGAGAAGCCAAGGGATGGTTGGGACTAAGAGAATACCAAGTCCGAGATAAAACTAGCCTAATGCGACATTTTATCTTGGTTTTTTGTGCCTATACTTTTATTCTTTGGCATCAGATGACTGGGGGGTTAAGACGAAGATGGGCGAACAAACCTTTGAAGACCTTTGCTGATGCTTTGTCAGCCTTTAGAACAGCTATGTCTTTTCGATTTGTTGATTGGTTGACTCTTAATCGTGACGTATTTGCTGCTTATAAAGCCAGTTTGGGCTTTATTTGGGCTTAATTTTTGTCTAAGTCCCAATAGATGCTTTGTCTCAACGATAAATATTCACGCCGAGCTACTTAATGAGCAACAGCACCACCTGTCACCTTAACTTTTTTGATAAACAAAACAGCAATACCGCTCAGTAACAAAGCAATTGCAATAAAATAGAAACAATCATTAAAAGCATTTACGAAAGCTTCACGACGTACTATATTATCAATGGCTTTGATTGCCCGGTCTTGTGCTGTACTCAAATCAGAACCACGGCTGACAAAATATTGAGTGAGTTGGTTAATTCTCTCTTGAGTTGCTGGATTATATAGAGATATTGATTCACCTAATCTATTGGAGTGAAATTGCTCTCTATTTGTTAACAGAGTCGCTAATGCTGCAATTCCTATAGAACCGCCCATATTACGCATCATATTAAATAAACCACTTGCTGATCCTGCATCTTTCTGACTCAAACCAGCAGTTGCAATGGAGGTTAGTGGTACCATAATGAGTGGTTGTCCCATTGCGCGAACAAGTTGTGACCATCGCAATTGATCTAGTCCCGTTTGATAAGTCATGCTTGAGTTCATAAATGCACTCACAGCAAATAACGACACACCCACACCAACCATCAAACGTACATCAATACGTTGCATCAATTTTGGGATGAAAGGAATGATAAATAATTGGGGAATTCCTGCCCAAATCAACACTTCACCAATTTGCAGAGCATTGTATCCTTGAATTTGAGCGAGATACAGCGGCAAGATATAAATAGAACCATACAATCCTATCCCTAGAGAGACATTTATAATACTTGCTAAACCAAAGTTCCGATATCGTAAAAGTCGCAAATTAATAAATGGCTGTTTGCGGGTTAATTCAATCCAGAAAAATATTGTTATGAAAATTGCCGCTAATATACTCAAGTACACAATTAAACTTGAACTAAACCAATCTTTGCGGCTACCTTCTTCTAAAACAACTTGCAAGGAAGCTAACCCAATTGCCATTGAAAGAATTCCCCACCAGTCGCCTTGTTTTAGCAATTGTAATTGTGGTCTTTCTTGCTTAATTCCATACCAAACTCCAGCAAGCATTAATATTCCTGGAACGACATTTATATAAAAGCTGTAATGCCAACTGAAGTTTTCTGTTAACCAACCTCCGAATGTCGGACCAATTGATGGTGCAAAAACTGCTGTAATCGCAAACGCAGCTAACCCAATTGCTTGCTTGGATGGAGGTAAAGTTGTGAGTACAACTGTCATAGCAGTCGGGATTAAAACTCCTCCTGTCAAGCCTTGTAAAGCGCGGAAAACAATCATAGAATTGAGATTCCACGACCAAGCACAGCATACAGAAAAAAAGATAAATAAGGCGGTGTTAACTAACAAATATCGTTTGAGGGAAAACACTCGCGACAACCATCCAGTTAAAGGAATGACCACAATTTCCGCCACCAAATAAGCAGTAGAAATCCAAGAACCTTCTTCTAGAGTCGCCGCCAAACTCGCCTGAATATCTTGTAGCGAAGAGTTGGTTATCTGAATATCCAGCACCGCCATGAATGCGCCCAGCATACTCGCCATAACGCCAATCCAGGTTTTCAGCGGTATTTGTTGATTGGTCGAAGATTGTGTAGAACCCTGACTCCCTTGATTGTCAACTGCATTTGTTTTAGCCACAGCAGTACTCCAGGTGTAGAAATAGAGATATATTTTTATTTTCAACTCTAAAGGTAAAAGAGTATAGACGAGAATTTTGAGGAAATATGTAAACTGAGAATAGAAAAGCTCCTCATTTACGAATTCTCATGACTATCTATCCAGAAATCTTCTCAGAAATCCTGCCAAATGCTGAGAATCTGTTAACTGAGGACGAGACACCTCTGCTGCAAAATACTCATAATATTGGAAATGACTTCATTCCAAAATTCCCACCAAAATCTTCATTAAATCTTCCAAATCATCGGGAATTCGATACAGCGAAATATCCTGAAAAATCTGCTGCTTTGTTTTTTCTAAGCGTCCAAAGCGCCAAGCATCACCAATTGTCACTGCACCGTAAAACACATCACCTTCTTCAACTTCGGAAATTGCGATGAGTTCTACTGCAAGCTGTGTAAATCCTCTTGTTAAATCATCATTTTTCGCTTCAACTACTAACAACCCTGGATGAAGTTTGAGAAAGTAATCTAAATTACCCTTTAGCCAGTTATTGACTGACAATGGGTACTCAATTCGCAGTTGACATTGACAATATCGAGCAACTTCCAGCAATGTCGGTGCTACAAGCGTCTCGCGTCGCGCAGTCTCGCTGCTTAAACTAACTAGTGGTAAAGACTCATCTATTCGCTGTCGCAATTCTTGCAAACGTTCTAAATGTCGAGCGCTACGTGGTAAATCAAGGCGTGTTTTCACCAAAGCATAGCCCAATTCCGCCAATATTTCGTCTGCCTCATAAGGCATCTCAAAATAGGAGCGAAATGTGTAGGATTGCCCCTCTTGCAAAATAAGACGGCGAGTCATGACTTTTGTGTTTGCGGCTACACATGAAAGTACAAAGTACTATTCAATTTTAGCGTTGTCATTCAAATTATCATCACACAGATACAGCGCCCATCTGTTCGGCACTGGTAATGCGAGTACTAAAATTACTAACAGCAGCTTACTGGAGTTGTCTTTACAACACTCCAGCAGTTATGCGATACGCTTTGCGTCAAGCCTCCGGCTTATGGCTAACAAGTCCTTGAACAAATCACGCTAGAGCAAATCTGCTCGTTGTCATCTTACAATTTTATTCTTGAAGCCATATTCTATGCAGCTTTATATTAAATTAGTATTAGCGTTTAGTACTCGTCAAAATACCCTTCTCTACATAAATTGAGCGAACCATTTGTCTTAAAGCTGGTAGTTGTCTTGAAAAAAAGATACAACCCAAAAGACAAGCAATACCATCAATAATTAATGTATTTGTAGCACCGATATGATTTGCTAATGCACCTCCTAACAAATTCCCAAAGGGTGTCATTCCTAAAAAGGACATAGTGAAAAAACTCATCACTCGTCCGCGTTTATCATCTTCAATAATTGTTTGTAAAACTGTGTTGCTTCCAGCAACCTGAATGATTGTTCCTAAACCAACCAACAGCATTGCTAGTAAAGAAAATGGTAGAAAGCGCGACAAGGCAAAAGCAATCAAACCACTTCCTATAAAAGCTGGTGCAAGAACAATTAATCTACCAAGTCCTACGACCGTTTGTCGTGTCGCTAAATAAATTCCACCAGAGAGTGCTCCAACTCCTGATGCTGCCATCAAAAAACCTAGAGTTTGTGCGCCACCTTTGAAAATTTCTTCTGCAAAAATTGGTACAAGTACTGTATATTGCATTCCCATCAGACTGACAAGAGCTGATAATAATAAGATGGCACGAATTGGTGGAAAGCCAAAAGTATACTCAAACCCCTCTTTAACTCTCTGCAATATATTTGTGTCAATCACTATAGTTTTCCACGGCTTCACTTTCATTGCTAGTAAAGCAAAAATGACAGCAATGTAGCTGAAACCGTCAATTAAAAAACAGTATGCACTACCAATACGAGCAATCAATAAACCTCCAATGGCTGGACCGATTAATCGCGCACCATTAAACATTGTCGAGTTGATAGCAATGGCATTTGCTAAATCGTCTTTGCGTTCCACTAATTCTGGTACAAATGCTTGTCTGGCAGGTGCATCAAAAGCATTGATAAATCCTTGAAACAAACTTAAGACAATAATGTGCCAAATATGAATCACGCCAGTTAGCGCCAGAAATGCTAATGTCAACGACTGAATCATTGACAGAATTTGTGTACTAATAATGGTGCGATAACGGGAAAAGCGATCAACAAATACTCCACCAAAGGGGGCAAGAAAAAAGCTGGGAATTTGACTAGAAAAGCCTACAAAACCCAGCATTAAGGGTGATTTTGTTAAGTCATAAACTAGCCAAATTGTGGCAATTTGCGTCATCCATGTCCCAATAAGCGAGATTCCTTGTCCGGCAAAAAACAGACGGTAGTTTCTTGACCTTAATGCCGGTAACAACAGACTCTTTTTAGTGGCTTGTGTATTCATTCAAGCTTAACTTTATACTAATTCAACAATATCTTTTCATAAATATCATGTAACATGACACTTAACCCCTCTCCATAGGTACAAAGGGATAAGCTGTTCCACATTTAGTTTGCAATAGCAGTATTATCTGGGTAATTCAGCACCGCAGTTTTTCAGTACAAGCGATGAAACGGGTAGAAGTTCCCCTGCGACACTGTTGATACACAGAGCAAAAAAAATTCCCCTCTGTACTATCCAGTTAGAGGGGAAAGCTAAAGGTCAGAAGATATCAAAATCAAAATTTTTAACCGAATTTACCAGCGTTTGCGGCAATGAGGAATGCTGCGTAGGTCAAGATATATCCAACTGTGAAGTGAGTCAGACCGACTAACCAACCTTGGACGATGGACAAAGCAACAGGCTTATCCTTCCAGCGCACTAAATTTGCCAATGGAGTGCGTTCGTGTGCCCAAACAAGAGTTTCAATCAACTCTTGCCAGTAACCTCTCCAAGCGATGAGGAACATGAAACCTGTCGCCCAAACTAGGTGTCCGAAGAGGAACATCCAATCCCAAACAGCTAGATTAGTTGTACCGAAGGGGTTGTACCCATTCATGACTTGAGCTGAGTTAGCCCAGAGATAATCGCGCAGCCAGCCCATAAGGTAGGTAGAAGATTCATTGAACTGAGCGATATTACCTTGCCAAATTGCTAAATGCTTCCAGTGCCAGTAGAAGGTAGTCCAACCAAGAAGGTTAAGCATCCAGAATATAGCAAGGAAAAAAGATTGTTCCCAAGAGGAGGTTTGACAGGTACCACCACGACCAGGACCGTCACAAGGGAAGGTGAAACCAAAATCCTTCTTGTCGGGCATTAACTTGGTAGCACGGGCATCCAACGCACCCTTCACACAAATGAGTGTCGTGGTATGCAAACCTAGAGCGATCGCGTGGTGAACTAAGAAATCGCCAGGACCAATGGTCAAAAACAGGGAGTTAGTACCGTTGTTAATCGCATCCAGCCAATTTGGTAGCCACACGTTTGCGTAGTTAGGCCAAGCAGTGTGTGCAATGCTATCTGGATTGGATAACAGTACATTCATGCCGTACAGTGCCTTACCGTGAGCAGCTTGGATAAACTGAGCAAACACTGGTTCAATCAGAATTTGCTTCTCAGGAGTTCCGAAAGCAACAACTACGTCGTTGTGGACATACAATCCCAGAGTGTGGAAGCCCAGGAAAAGAGAAACCCAACTCAGGTGAGAGATAATCGCTTCTTTGTGCTTTAGGACTCGCTCAAGTACGTTACCCTTATTTTGCTCTGGATCGTAGTCACGCACCCAGAAAATTCCAGCATGGGCGAAAGCACCAACCATAAAGAAACCAGCTAGGTACTGATGGTGAGTGTACAAACATGCCTGGGTTGTGTAGTCCTTAGCGATGAAGGCATAAGGAGGCAAAGCGTACATATGCTGCGCTACCAAGGAAAGAGCAGTACCTAGCGCTGCCAAGTGAATAGACAACTGGAAGTGCAGAGAGTTGTTGTAGGTGTCGTACAGCCCTTGGTGAGGCAGGTTGAATTGACCTTCAGTTTGGATACCAAAGAAGTTCTTGGCGTTAAGCATCTCTTTAATGCTGTGACCAATCCCAAAGTTGGTGCGGTATTGGTGACCGGCGATGATAAAGATGACTGCTATAGCCAAGTGGTGGTGTGCCATATCCGTCAGCCACAGCGATTCAGTCTGTGGATGGAAGCCACCCAAGAATGTCAGAATTGCGGTTCCTGCACCTTGAGATGTCCCGAACACATGGTTCGCTGTATCTGGGTTCGCAGCGTAGGCACCCCAATTACCAGAGAATAATGGTCCCAATCCCTGTGGATGTGGTAGAGTCGTCAGGAAGTTATTCCAGCCAACGTGAATACCACGAGATTCAGGGATTGCTACGTGAACCAAATGTCCTGCCCATGCTAGAGAGCTAACACCAAACAAACCTGCTAGGTGGTGGTTTAGACGGGGTTCTGCACTCTTAAACCAAGCTAAGCTAGGACGGTATTTGGGCTGCAAGTGCAGCCAACCAGCGAACAAGAACAATGCTGCTAACAGCAACAAGAACACTGAACCTATGTACAGGTCATTGTTCGTCCGCATACCAATGGTGTACCACCAGTGGTAAACACCAGAGTAAGCAATGTTTACTGGATAGTTAGCGCCGCCTTGGGTAAAAGCATCTATTGCTGGTTTCCCGAAGTGGGGGTCCCATATTGCATGGGCGATTGGGCGAATATGAACAGGATCTTGCATCCACTGTTCAAAGTTACCTTGCCAAGCTACGTGGAACAACAGGCTAGATGCCCACAGGAATATGATTGCCACGTGACCAAAGTGAGTCGCGAAAATCCTTTGGTAAAGATTTTCTTCAGTTATGCCATCATGACTTTCAAAATCATTTCCCATAGCCATCGCGTACCAAATCCGACGTGTTGTCGGATCCTGTGCGAGATCTTGGTTAAATTTAGGAAATTTTTTTGCCATGTATTTTACAAACATCCTCTCTAAACACTAATTCAGGTTGCTAGTTTTAATGAGCTAACAACACGATGCAATTGAAAAAACAGTCTTTTTCATACTATCTACCTTGCGTCTTTTCAAAATCCCTCCTAAAGTCAGAGACTTAAGTTACAAAAATCTGTGCTAATCAATACAACTATCGCTCGTCCACTTGACTCTCAGTCAATCACAAAGTTTTTTAAAAGCTTTACTACATAAGCATTCGAGCATTCGATTTAAACACTAGTTTCCCAAAAAACCACCTTTTAATAAGCATTTCAGCCGATGACATTAAGTGGTGTTCAGGCGATACGTTCAAGCGTCAAGCCGGAGGCTTATCGCCTGAACGTAAACGGTGTTAAACTCGTTTTTGAGTAGGGCTGAAACCCTTGTTTTTCTCTAGTTTTCTGAAAATTTGTGATTGACTGACTCTCCTTATTTGCCTAAGTCTACAGGAAGCAAGCCACTTGCATAGTCTTAGTTTTTCAATAAAAAACCACCACCAAATTGTCCAGTGGTGGTTGTTTTTAATTAGGGTGCCTATGTTAATTTATGACTGAATAGTAATTTCCCTTTTTTCCTCACAACATCTGCCAAACGAACTAGGCTAATATTAAGTTCATTTGTGATCATAAATACTCGATCCAGGAAAGCTTTAGCTCGTCTACAAATGATATTTACGAACTAGAGTGTTCTTATGATGTTAATGTCGTTCTTTGAGAAAAATCCTTTTAAAACTTTCTTTGCCTTTTGTCTAAGAAAGAATTTTATCAACAAAGGCAGAGGGAGCTCAAAGGATTTTCCCTTCTCCTGAATGCCTGGACCCTCTGGGTGACCAAAGGGAAGCCTTGCGGTTTAAGACCCCGTGGAAAAATCCTGTACAAAAGCAACAAACCTTTTATTTACTAGGTTTGAAAACGACGATTTCTCGCCCTTGGTTATCAAAAAGCGCGGGATTTCTCAATAATCTTGAGATTATTCCCAATAACCCCGCGCTTTTTGATAAGGTTTGTTGCTTTTGTATAGATAAATGCGTCCCCCACCAAAAATGATGAATGCTTATTTTGGAGGTCATGTGGAATGATAAAGCAATTAATTTTGCACCACTAACTTGACATTGGCATTTTGCAGACCAGATTGCTTGAGCTGGCTCAAGGTCTTGTTAACCGCGTACTTCTGATTGATGGAGTTAATGAGTTGAGCCTGGTTATGCTTTATGGCAACACCCGGCACGTCAGCAATGAAGTCAAAAGTTCCATCATCATTGCTACACCAGCCAATGTCACATTCGCCTTCAAGAACAGCAATGATGTCTGCATGAACTCGTTGACCGTTGACACCACGAACAGTACCGTCTGTAATCACACGAATGCCCAAGTCACGTAGCGTTGTCTTCAGGATTTCAGCATCAGTGAGTTTGGTGGGAAAACTACGAAAGTGAGACATAGTTATTTACTCCTTAAAAGTTTGAGATTCTTTGGCTCTCTCAAGTAGAGGTAACTCGGGTTTGTCCTACCCAACTCCTCAAGAAACTGAGGATGTCAATTTTTGGAGATGTTTATTCTTCAAACAAAAATCAGAGCAATTGATTGCTTCTTCAGTGAGAGCATAAGTGGGGTGTACAGTACATTTGAGACGAAAGTCGTTTGTAAAGAATCGACAGTCTGCACACTTGATTTGATGCAAACGCTTCAGATTGGCAATTCCAATGCGCGTAGACATCCATATAGACCGCAACAGAAGAAAAATTAATGCACAAATAGTGACAAAACAAAAAGGAGCTACAACAGGCTGTAAAGCCTGAATGAGGGAAGGAAATAGTTGAAACATAACGAGACTGATGCGATAGCTTTGCTTGCCTTACGAGCGCTTTGCGCACGCTACGCGCTTCGGCAGATCGCTTGATGTAAGAGTCTCATCAAATTTACGAAGAGGACACACAGATCGACAGACGCGCAGATGCGTCTTCTTCGTAAAATATCCCTTACACGCTTGCGCCATAGCGTGGAGGAAAAAGTCTAGCGAATCAGGTGGAGGACGTCACGAACCACGCTATAGCCAGCTAGATCCCAAAGCAGGTAAGCAAGGAATCCAATCATAGCGAAGCGCCCATTCCAAAGTTCAGCTTGGGGATTCCAGCCAAAAATAAAGTCATTACGGTCTACGCCATTGTAGGCTTTAGCAACAGGAGGTTTTTCAGTAGTAGGGTTGGTTTGCATTGTTAATACTCCTAAACAAATCTCAAAATCTCAACATCTGTTTGATATTTCGATAGTAATTAGCCTCGACACGAGAATGCCCTGTCTGTAGGTTTAAACAACACGCAACCTTAAGGACGATTCTCATTAGAAAAACTATGTATACAGAAACACAACACCACCACTTTGTACAAGAGACTTCAAACTTCGCTTGACAAACTACTAGTTTTCTTGCATGTTGAATTTTGAATTTCTTTATCCCGTCGTCCTACTTGACTTGCACGCTAACATCTGCAGACATTCCCGGTGTAATCCGCGATTCGTAACCTTTGATGCTTTGTTTGTCGAAAACAATTTTGACAGGAATACGCTGCACAATTTTCGTAAAGTTACCTGTGGCGTTATCGGGTGGTAAGAGGGCAAACTGTGCGCCGGAGGCTGGCGAAAGACTATCAACACGACCCTTAAAAGTATGATGAGGGAAAGCATCAAGCTTAATCTCCACTTCCTCTCCTGGCTTCATGTTTTCCAACTGGGTTTCTTTAAAGTTGGCGACTATCCAAGAATCATCATTCACAACTGACATCAAGGGTGTTCCTGCTTGTACCCGGTTACCAACTTCCACTGTTTTCTTTCCTATCCGTCCAGCTGCAGGAGCGGTAATGTTGGTGTAGGATAGCTGCAACTGCGCGTCTTTCAAAGATGCTTCCGCTTGAGCTATGGCTGCTTTTGCGGCTTCGTACTGGTTACGATTCACTGTTGTTTGTTCTCCGCCAGCAGTCGCTTGTTGCAACCCACCTTTGGATGCTGCTAGTTTTGCTTGGGCAGTTGCTACTCCTTCTTGTGCTTGTGCAAGTTGTGACTGTGCTTTGGCGACACCAACTCTGGCAGAAGTTAATCGCGCTTGCGCTTGGTTGACTTCTTGAATTGCAGCATCCTTTTGGGCAACAGCCACATCATACGCTGACTTAGCAGTGTCTAATTGTTGACGGGCAATTGCTCCCTGTTGATACAGGGTGTTGTAACGGTTGTAATCAGCTTGTGCTTTTTGTAAGTTGGCGTTTGCTTGTGCAACTTGTGCTTGTGCTGCGGGAATCCCGGCTTCTGCCTGTTTAACTTGCGCTTGTGCTGCAGGAATCCCAGCTTTTGCCTCTTGTACGGCTGCTTGTGCTGTGGAAATCGCTGCAACAGCAGCGCTAACATCTCCCTGTGCTTGGACTGTCTTAGCGTTAGTTGTTTCTGAAGCCAATTTAATATTTGCTTGCGCTGCTTGCGCCTGACGACGAGAATTTTCCAGCGCTGCTTCAGTTTGTTGCACTTTGCTTTGATAATCCTGTGGATCGAGTTTGATCAGCAATTGTCCTGGTTGGACTTGTTGATTATCATTCACCAAAACTTGACTGACGGTTCCAGCAATTTTACTACTCACTTGGTGTAGGTGTCCTGCAACTTGGGCATTGTCTGTCTCTTGGTGAGTGGAAGCATACTGCCACCAACGATAACCAAAACCTCCAGCAGCTACAGCACCCACACCTAATGCTGCCAAAATCAAAGCGATCTGTTTTTGGTGCTTTGGTGTTTCCGGCGGTTGGAGTTTGGCTTGTTTGTTCTCAGTCTCAGACTGAGTATGAACATCAGCTTCTGGTGTTGTTTGTGCTGGTAGAATTCTATTTGTAAGATTTTCTGATGTTAAAGCTTCTAAAGTCTTTATGTCTTGAACAAGTTCTTTCTCCAGAACTACTGTTTTGTGTCTGTTGTGTCCGTTGGAGTTGGTGTTGTTTGTGGATTCCATGATATTAGTCCTCAGTGTCGTTTTGAATTTATAAATATTTCGTGAAATATATTTAATCATCAATTATTTCGTATACGTAATATTTTTGAGAAAATCTATGCAAGCGCTTCATCCCGATGGGTGATTCTACGATAAGTTAGCTATTGCCTTGTTCAGAATTTGGGAAAATTGTTCTCGTTCAGCGTAGGAAACACCGTGCATGCTTTGCTCACGAATCTCTACGGCAATCGGTGGTAGGACTGTTTCGAGTTCTCTACCTGCATCTGTGAGCCAAATACGCCAGATGCGGCGATCGCGACAGTCACGTTCTCGACGAATCAAACCTCTTTCTTCCATTCTATCCAACACGCCAGTTAATGTACCTCCCACCTGTTGCAGCTTTTCTCCAATACTAGAAGTTGGTAAACCATCTTCCTCCCATAAACAGCAAAGCACAACCCAGTGAAAGGGCGTTAGTCCAAACGGTTCCAACCGTTCCGTAAATTTACGAGCAAGCAGTTGTGAGAGGAGTTTTATCCGGTAGCCTACACCATATGGCGCACGGACTTGCTGCCAGGACTCCAAATCTTGAGACTTATTAGATTTGTAAACCATCTATTCAAAAATTTAGCATACGTAATATTACTATACCATGACTCCTCAATCTGGCAAAGATTCATTGTCATTTTCTGATGAGCTCACCAAAAGTAACGAGAAGAAAAATTCTTCACGTTTCACATGGCTGCCTTATGCTCAAATAAATAGAGTGAATCGGCAACAGACTAACAAAAGCTATCACTAACACCATACTGTAGTCTGTTGCGTCAGCCATAACCAAAAAAAGTTTCTGGCTAATGACTAAACACTACTGGACAAAGAGTAGACTTGACCATCAATCAACAGTCGAGTGATTCCTTTTGCTTGTAGATGATAACGAGCCTTATGGAGCATTCTACTATCTGGAATTTTAATCACGCGATCGCGCTTGGTTGAAAACCGCTTTGCCACTCGGTGGTTATCGAACACTGGTAATGTTCTTTGTTGAGTTTCCAAGTTAGGAATTTGCCCTAAATCGCCAAATTCCCTGAGTGGACGAGTGATTAATTCCGAGGAGCGATCTATGACTAAATAGCAAGTTTTGGGCAAACTAGCTGCTGACAATGGTAAGACTCTGACTGAGGCATCACCAGATCTTGGTCTTGTGACAAAAGGTCGAGCGCTTTCAAAATCTTCTTCGTCTAAATATTCCTCATCATCATCCTCATCATCATCATCATCTTCCAAATCCTCCAAATCATCTGACTCATCTAGTAAGTCTTCGCCAAACATTTCCGCGATGACGTTAGCTTCTGGACGTGTATCTTCCAAAA
Source organism: Brasilonema sp. UFV-L1 (assembly GCF_012912105.1). GTDB lineage: Bacteria > Cyanobacteriota > Cyanobacteriia > Cyanobacteriales > Nostocaceae > Brasilonema. Next base: position 5,531 of record NZ_QMEA01000001.1, on the reverse strand, counting down.
GCGGACTGGGAATGCTGGTGGTTTCTGGAGGTTTTTGTTCTAGAAGTTCCAATTGCTCGGCGATTGGTTGCTCAGGACGCTGCACTCGAATTGGTAAACTTGGTTTTGTCGTAGCTGAAGAGCGGCGTTTAACTCGTCTGACAGCAGGAGTTGGCTCATCAATTTCCACAGGGTACAGATCCTGTGCTGCTACGACAACCGGTTCTTCTTGCGGCTGAACCTCAACAACACTTTGCTTAACAACAGGATATGCAACTTCTTGCTCTTGTGTCTGGTTTTCCTGTGGCTGGTTGCCAAATATAGGCACATTGTCATAATTAACCTGTGCCCTTCCTTCTGGAGTTCTCGCAGCACGCTTTAAAGACACAAGATATTCGTACTCATCTTCTGGCAAAGTACTTTTGAGTAAACGGCTAATCGTCGAGTTACTCACGTCATAACGCTCTGCCAAAGTTGAGGTCGTTTCGGCAGTTTCGCGGTATAGCTTGAGAATTTCTTGTTTATCTGATTCTGTTAGTTTTCTCACGGTAGACACCACAAACTTCTAAGATTTTGTTCCTGAGTTCTTTTACTGACACGTCGCGAACGGATGAATGATGCGTCACATTCCAGAACCGCATCCATGCCAAATAAAACTTCATTCCACACCCAAAATACCTCTAATATTCCACTTTGAGAGTTAGGAATCTTTGTGGCACATTGAAACCACATCACGCCTGTCCCTAGAAACAAATAAGTGCCTACTAAAAAGACATCACAAAGGAAAACGATAAGTTCTTCTTTCAGGATTATTTCTGTATCACAGACGAATATCTGTCCTAGGAAATATAAAAGCATACCTATACTAATGACTAACCAAACACTCAGACCACTGGCTATTTTTAAACTGCGCCAATTTCTTAAGCATAAGACACCTGCACCCAGATAAGCTATCGCTTCAAAAAAATATGTACCAACAACATACCAATCAGCATGCTTTTCTATGCCAAGCGAACCTGGGATTCTGGCACTCAATGGAAGAAAGTACAGAATCCCCAGCAAACTGCAACTTAGAATAGCTAAGACAATGCTTTGGCTAGAGAACATAGTTTTGGGACGGTGTAACTTGATGTCAGCGCTACTCATAGAACTTTACTGTATAAATGCACTCTAGCAGTTTTTTGGCAGAATAAGAGTTCACCGAACAGCTTTTCTTTTAAAAAATCAGTCCCGTCAATAAAAAAGACAACTGCTATGAGCTAAGACTACGGTTGACTCAATAGAGATTTATTTCGCCAACAGATGAAAAGTGTTCGTTCCTTTTTTTAAGCATATCCTTGGAAACCTTGCTTGCCTCTTACAATGACTAGGATCTTAGCTTTATCAAGGTGAAATCTGCAATAATTTTAGATTGCTATTTGCATAGGTTCACAGATATAATATATAAGCTGACTGTTTAACAAGCCAGTGCTTTTGTTTGGGTGCGTAACTCAGAGGATAGAGTAGCTGCCTTCTAAGCAGCGAGTCGCAGGTTCGAATCCTGCCGCACCCGTTTGATTTGTGGTTACGTCAAAATTATCATAGTCACTCCAATCTTAGAAGTCGTCAAACTCTAAGAAGATGTCCAAAACAAGAACTCAGTTATCAGTTAACTAATAACTGATAACTGATAACTGTTATAATTAAGCTCTAGGTCCAGCCGTGACAATAACTAGCTTATCTGGATGAATCAGTTCTTGAATTGTCTGCTGCACCTGATTTGGAGTGACTGCAGAAATCCGCTGAGGAAATTCTCGGATTTCTGCTGGAGAAAGACCGTAGACAGCATTTTCCAAAACCATGCTCGCTACGTTACTAGGATTCGCTAAGTCTACAGGGTAGCTGTTGGTGATTGAGCGTTTGGCGGTGTTTAATTCAGCTTCGGTGATTCCCTGCTCTCGCAACTGCTTAAGTAAAGCGAGGGTACTAGTAATAGCCTTCTGAGTATCCTTTGGAGCAGTCTGCATCTGAATTAAGAATGGACCAGGATTGATACCTGTGGCAAAGCCGCTGTAGATACCGTAAGTTAGACCTTGGCGATCGCGCACCTCAGTACCCAAACGACTAGATAAGGTATCACCACCTAAAATTTGGTTGAGTACCAAAGCAGAATAAAAACGAGAGTCTTTGCGTGAAATACCATTATAACCAATATAGGTCACAGCTTCCGTCTTACCAGGAATCACTGAACTCAACTGTTTAATTTTTTGTGGTAAAGACACTGTAGGTAAGTTCAAAGTCGGTGGCTGACCCTGACTTTGCCATTTTCCGAAAGCTTGATTGAATAGCGCTTTGACTTTAATTGGATCAAAGTCGCCAACAAGGGCGATCGTTGTCGTATCCGGGCGATAGTGTTCTTGGTAGAAACGAAGCACATCAGCACGAGAAATACTTTTTAAGCTTTCTTCTGTAGGAAAGCTATAAAACGGATGATTTTCTGGATAAATTGCTTGCTGGAATACCCGTCGTCCCAATCCGCGAGGATCATCAAGCTGTAATTTCAAACTTATCAAAGCCCTCTGACGACTAAGTTCTAACTGGTTCTCTGGGAAGGTAGCGTTTTGTACAACATCTGCCAGAGTTTGAATGAATACCGGCAGATTAGCAGATAGTCCACTTCCACCAATACTAACTCCTTCGCGACCAGCACTAAATCCCAAGCTGATTCCCTTATCCTCCAAAATTTTTGCTAAAGTTAGAGCATTTTTTGTCTGAGTTCCATTCATCAAATTGGTAGCAACGAAACTTGCAAGACCTGCTTTCTGATTACTATCAAATTCACTACCAGCATCAATCTGTCCACTGAGATTAACAGTGGGAACACTGCGATTAACCAGTAAGAAAACGCGCAACCCATTTTTGAGCATGAATTGCTCTGGTAACGGTTGTTGAGTCGAAGCAGTCGCTGATGTTGCAGGAGGCAGATATTTGGCAAGTTCTGCTGGATCGACAGGTTTACCAGGATTGAAGTTTTCTACAGTGCGACCAGAACCAGCACTGGAAGTTCCAGCTTTACCACTTGCTAGAGTTGGTTCAAACAAACCAATAGTTTGCTTAGCGGGATTAAGGTAAGTTTTCGCAACTTGCTGTATATCTGCTGGTGTTACCTTGGCAAGAGCTTTTAGATATCGTTCAACATAGCGATAATCCCCAGCGACAGTTTGATCATACCCCAGTTGTGTCGCCTGACTGGTGATGTCCTGATTACCGAGTATAAAAGAAGATTGCAGCTGTGTCTTTGCTCGATTCAATTGTTCTGTCGTGACTTGTTTGTATTGCAGTTGAGCCAGGGACTGTTGCAACACTTGGGCAATTTTCGAGAGTTGTTGACCTGGCGCTGCTGTCACATTAATTTCGTACCAACCTGCTTCGATAAGTTCAGAAGGACTTGCGCTGACTGAGCTTGCCAAACCTGATTCTACCAAAGCTTGGTAAAGCTGTGAGCTACGCCCGCCTGTGAGAATAGCATCCATAACATCAATTGCAGGGACATCTGGATGATTAATATTTGGTAAAGGATAAACAACCTGCAATAATGCAGCGCTTCCTGGCTCTTTCAAGACAATAGGCGATTTTTTAGCAGTAGAACTACCAGAAGAAAAAGAAGAAGTATTTTCTCTGTCTACTTTCTTGACTTCCCCTTGTTCTGTTATCTCCTTATCTTCTTTCGCCCGTTTTGGTAGCTTCCCAAAAGTCTGTTGAACAGTTTTCAGCACAGGTTCTGTGGCAAAATCTCCCGTAATCACGAGAGTCGCGTTATCAGGACTGTAATAAGTTTTGTAGTAGTTCCGTACTTGCTCTACCGTGAATTTCTCCACATCGGCTTTTGTACCACCTACAGGTAAACCATAACTTCGGTTTGGAAAAGCTGCTCGCATCACAGCCCGATTCAGGCGATAGTTTGGAGAATTTTCATATCCTTGTAACTCTGAGATGACGACGCGCTTCTCACTTGTCAGTTGTTGGGCTCCAATTAACGCGCTTTCCATGCGATCAGCTTCTAGGCTCAGCATTGCTTCTAATTTGTCGCGCTGCACTGTACCAAAATAAGCTGTTTCATCATAACTCGTAAAAGCATTAAACTGACTGCCCAAAGCACTAAACAATCGACCAAACTGTACTGGACGATCAGTGGTTCCTTTGAACATCAAATGTTCTAGCTGGTGAGAAATACCATTTTCTCCTGCTTTCTCATTGCGCGAACCAACTCGATACCACACCTGCGCACTCACGACAGGTGCAGTGTGAACTTCCTTGGTTAGCACTGTTAAACCATTTTTCAAAACCGTTTTACGTACTCCCTGAGTCAGAGCAATATTAGACACAGGTGTTACTGCCGTTTGTGTGACAGCATTGCTGAAATAGTCTACTGACAGGACTCCACTGAAAATTAAGCCCAGAAAAAAACTCACTAGAATAAATGGACGCAATTTAGAGAAAAAAGGCATGGTAGGTTACATAAGAAATCAACGATGTGGTGTCAATAACTATATGTTACAAAAATGCAATTGTGACCGAACTCTCAGATGAGGCAAAGCTCAAGATGGAGGTGTTACAAAGTCTCCTTAAGCGTATCCTCCTACAATTGAGACAATGATTCACCAGATTTTTGTCATCCGCAAGACAAATCCTGGTAACTCTGGATCGCCGCTCACTGTTTCGGGATTATCCAAGATTTCCAGTTCTTGATTGGGGCGGTAGATGTAGACTTTTCGGTTTTTGCGGTCAATCAACAAGCCCAGTGAGGCACCGTTGTTAATATATTCCTGCATCTTGTTTTGCAATCCACTAAGAGTATCGCTAGAAGACCGTAATTCAATCACGAAGTCTGGACAAATCGGTGCAAATGAGGATTTTTGTTCTTCAGTTAAAGCATTCCAGCGCTCTAGTTTAATCCACGAGGCGTCCGGGGAGCGAGTTGCCCCATTCGGCAGGGTAAAGCCTGCACTGGAGTCAAACGTTTCACCTGTGCCATCTTGCTCTGCCCAGTTCGCAAGTTGCTGAAAAATTTTACCGTTGCGATTACCTGTATCTGAAAAAGCTGGTGGCATAATGATCACTTCCCCACTGGCAGTACGCTCAATTCTCAAATCGCTATTGGCTAAACAGAATTCGTAGAATTGTTCAACACTCATCGATTTGATCGCAGGAAGATTGATCGTCAGTGGGATGTTTTGGGTTTGAATTAGCAGGGTCGTCATTGTTTTTCCTCAGTTGGTGTAGGCGTGAAGTAGTGACAAAATACCCTGAGCTTATCTGCTCCTAGTTTTAGCAACTGAAGCGATCGTACACTCAATCAACGCTTCATCAGTTAGATCGCTTTAAACATTCCTGACAATCAATGCGATCGCCACTAAAGCTCTATATTGAACAGTTCTTGTTGGGGGTAGGGTGTAGGGTGTAGGGTGTAGGGTACGAATTGGATGGGGATTCAAACCCCAACCAATTCGGAGCACCGTATAGACGGTGGGGTTTTAAACCCCCACAGCCGGGTGGGATGTACAAAACATGAG
>NZ_QMEA01000019.1 GCF_012912105.1 Brasilonema sp. UFV-L1 | reverse complement strand
GTGGGGAGGTGGGGGGAGTAACTAATGACTAATTAGGAATTATCTGCAGGTGCGTCGATGGATTCTGTTACACTCTGAGGTGGCGTTGGTTTGCCTCTGCGTTCTCGCCACCAAACTAGAAGAGTGCTGGCAATGAAGATACTTGAATAAGCCCCAGCTGCAAAACCAATAATCAATGCCAAGGCAAAATTTTTCAGTGTTTCTCCGCCAAATAGGAAGATAGCAAATAATGTCAGTAACACTGTTAAACTTGTGTTTATTGACCGTGTGAGGGTTTGGTTGACGGCATCATCTACAATATCGGCAATGGGGCGATTAGGATTTGTTTTGAGGGTTTCGCGAATGCGATCATAAATGACAACAGTGTCGTTTACTGAAAAACCTGTAATTGTTAACAGAGCGACGATGAAAAGGCTATCTACTTCCGTACGTAGTGTTAACCCTAAAATCGAGAAAATCCCTACTGTGATTAAGACATCGTGAAATAGGGCGACGATCGCAAACACGGCGTAATCCCATTGGAAGCGAATAGCCATGTAAATCACAATACCAATAAAAGAAACGAGCAGAGCGATTAAACCAGACTTCAACAATTCTTGCCCAAGAGTCGGACCTACTGTATCAATTTGATTTTTTTGCTGATCGAAAGCGCCTATTTTTTCGCTTAAAGCATTTTGAAGTTCGCTCCGTTGCTCTGGTGTTAAGTTTTTTGTCCGAAGTAATATGCCGTTTTCTTTGCCCGTTTCTTTATCGGTGACAACTTGGATACTGCTATCACCCAACCCTCTTTCTTGTGCGACTTCCCGCACGACGTTGATATCTATTGGTTTGTCGCAGTTGTTTGGCTTGGTACAATCCCGTTCAAACTGTAAGCGTGTACCACCAACAAAATCCAAACCAGGACGCAGGGGAGAACCAATTTGTTGCCAAGAAATCACCATTGAGATGATACCAGCAAGAATAACGATGGCAGAAACAGTCCACCAGAGCGATCGCGATTTACTAATACTTAGTTTCATCTTGCCACCTCTGCCTTATTTGTCATTGGCAGGTTCGGACAGAAAAGTTCGCCTTTGCGCAGCGCAGGGAAAGAAATCGCTAAAAACATCAATGTACGACTACAGGTAACTGCTGTAAACATACTGACAAGTACACCTAAAGCTAACGTGAGAGCAAAGCCTTTCACCAAGCCAGACCCCAACCAGAACAGTGCGGCACAAGCAATCCATGTTGTGACATTACTATCTAAAATACTAGAAAATGCTCGGTAAAAACCAGATTCCACAGAACGATACAGGGATTTGCCAGCTCGCAATTCTTCTCGCGTACGCTCAAAAATGAGTACGTTAGCATCAACTGCCATACCGATACTGAGGATGAATCCAGCAATGCCAGGAAGAGTTAAGGTAACACCCAGCAAAACGAAGGTAGCATATGTCAGTAGGGCGTAGATGACTAGAGCAATATCAGCAATCAAACCAGGTAGTCGATAGTATACCACCATAAATATTAAGACTAAAACCAAACCACCGATTCCGGCATAGATACTACTTTGGATGCTGTCTTTACCCAAGGTTGCTCCGACTGTACGGTTCTCAACGATTTCCACGGGTACGGGTAATGATCCACCGCGTAGCTGCACGCCTAAGTCGTTGGCTTCTTGTGCTGTAAATCGACCTGTAATCACAGCTGCTCCTCCAGCAATACCGGATGCAGCGAATTCTGGACCTACGGTAGGAGAACTGATAAGTTCATTATCTAGGAAAATACCTATGCTGCGTCCAGTACCGGCAAGTTGCTTTGTCAGTTCCGCAAACAGTTCTCCACCCTTATCATTGAAGCGAATGGCTACATTCCAGTTGTTACTTTGGGTTGGTTCACCGTAGGCGTCTTTCAGGTATTTACCAGTCAGTGGTGGATTTGTGCTTTCAAATAATTCAGCGATCGCCTGGTTATTCTTTTGTAGTTCTTGCTGATTTTTCTCAATGGCGGCTTTGTCGTTACCCTTTCGCAGTTCTGCTTGCTTTGCTTTCAATTGTGTTCTTGACACTTGAAACAGAGTAAACAGTTGAGTTTCTGTATTCGGCTTTTGTTTTTTGAACTCTAACTGCGCCGTACCTCCAAGAATCCGTTCTGCTTGCTCTGGGTCATTCACTCCAGGTAATTGGACTAAAATTTTGTCTGTCCCTGCAGTTTGGATCACTGGTTCCGAAACGCCTAAACCATTGACACGACCTTCGACGACTCCTTTGACAGCTTCTAATTCTCGTTCGGTAATTTGTTTAATTTCTGGTGTTGTTTTTACCTGAATGGTCAGCTGCGCACCTCCTCGCAGATCTAATCCCAGAGGTACAGGAATTTTGGCAATTGCCGCAATGGCGGCAATTACCAATACTAAAATCAAAGCTAATAGCGATCGCTGTCTTTGCATACCCTTACTCGCTGCGACAAACGCTATGATAGCGTTCTTTGGAAGAGTTTTAAGAGTTTTGAGTGATGACTTTTACAAAGGATTGGGGATTGTTGGTTGCGAACTTTCGCTGTTAATATTCTACACAATCAACCATTCACCACTGATGACTAACCAGTCCCCAATCCTAACTCTTAAACACGTAAAGCGACCATCTTTTCCACAGCTTCAACTATTTGCTCTGGTTGAACAATGGTTAATCTCTCCAAATTCCCATTGTAAGGCGTAGGAATATCTTGTGAAGAAAGCCGTAGCACAGGTGCATCCAATTCATCAAATAAGCGTTCGTTAATGGAGGCGATTAATTCCGCTCCAATGCCCCCTGTTCTCATGCACTCTTCCACTATAATGACTCGATGTGTTTTTTGTATAGACGCACCTATTGTATCAAAATCGAGTGGCTTTAATGATATTAAATCAATCACTTCTGGGTCATAACCTTCTTTTTCAAGTGTTTTGACCGCTTGCATCACATGATAGCGCATTCGTGAATAAGTCAGAATTGTCACATCTTTTCCACGCCGTACGACTTCTGCTTTATCTAAAGGCAGCAGATATTCTTGTTCTGGTAAATCTTCTTTCAAGTTGTAAAGCAGAACGTGTTCAAAGAACAATACTGGGTTATCATCACGGATAGCTGATTTGAGCAATCCTTTGGCGTTGTAAGGTGTGGAGCAGGCAACAATCTTCAACCCTGGTACAGCTTGGAAGTATGCTTCTAAGCGCTGGGAATGTTCTGCGCCTAACTGTCTACCCACGCCTCCAGGACCACGAATCACCATTGGAATTTTAAAGTTACCGCCAGAAGTATAGCGCAGCATTCCAGCATTGTTAGCGATTTGGTTAAAGGCAAGCAGCAAAAAGCCCATATTCATGCCTTCAACGATTGGTCGCAACCCTGTCATTGCTGCCCCAACAGCCATACCCGTAAAGCTATTTTCGGCGATTGGGGTATCTAGAAGCCGGAGTTCGCCATATTTTTTGTATAAGTCTTTAGTGACTTTGTAGGAACCGCCGTAGTGTCCTACGTCTTCACCAAGAACAAATACAGTTGCGTCATGTGCCATTTCTTCATCAATGGCTTCCCGCAAAGCGTTGAAGAACAGTGTTTCTGCCATTAGACTTTTATTGCGATTACTGTTTTAGAATCTTAACGCGCATCTGCTCCCTAATATGGTGAGCCAACGCACGAGTTGCTTAATGTCTATTTACTTTTAAGGAAGAGATTTTTGGGGGAGAATGCGTGATCACTTCGCCCTCGCACGGTTGCTTTCGTCATCACAACTCGCAGTTTGGAGTTGACGTACTCCCCTGGCTGTTAAGATATCGCTGCGCTCATCTTAACAAAAAGCCAGGGGATTCTTAAAAGTTGTTCCATTAGCGCGCTGTTGCCGTGCTGTTACACCTTTCTTCTTGTTTCTTGGACTCTTGACTAGAGCAGCCTTGTGACTTACTCCCCGCCAGACCCTCCGGGTTCGCCAGTCGCCTGCGGAGGGAAACCCTCCCGCAGCGCTGGTCTCACCGTCTCAACAAGCATTTTAGTTTTACATCTAAGAGGCGTCCCCCCTCGGATGGGTCTAAAAATTCAGTTTATTTGCCTTTTTCCCAGAAGCCAGTGTCATTATCGGTTTGCTGGGCATGGAAGCGGAAGACTTTCCTACAATGGTTTCGCGTTTTAACGCGCTATATACAGTATGACACGATTATTCATACAAAAGTTCCAACAACAGAAACAAAGGGATTTATCCCTTTGAATCGGGTTTCATCCGACGCATTGTCCCCGGAAAAATAAGCCAGCCCTTGTTTTGATTTTCCGTGGAATAAGACGGGTACGCGTAGTAATAGGGCTGGCTTATTTTTCTACGTGTAAGACCCTCGCCCCTCCTTAAAAGGTAGGGGTTCTCACCCTCCCATTATGTTTTGATAGACGACAAAAAAAGTGTGTCTCGTTCCAATACTTGTCGGTTAACGATTATTGAGGTTCCACAAACCCGGTAACTCTTGTGAAACTGGGTTTCTAATTTTCGCTGAACCGAACAGTACTGTGTCTCGTTCCGCTTAGGCGTGTTAGCAAAGTGGTGCGTTAGCACGACTTTAGCTAAAACCGGCTGTAAATTGAACTTAATATCCAGCTTCCTTTAAGTGGAAACTTGGCGACTCTGTAACTGGATTCACCTGAGTCACCTGATTCACTCCACCAGACGGATTAACTGAATTTTCAGGAAATCTTCTGGGTCTTCCTGGTTTACGTTTATGTCGCTGATTTATAGATTTTTCACTTGCAGCAGCCAGCTCCTCTGGTGTACATTTAAACAAGCGTAATGCGTCTAAATATTTTTTGGGTGTCATAGTAGGCTCTGTGCGCCCTGCTTCCCAGTTGCGAACACTAGTTTCACTAATTGCAAGCCTGAAGGCAACCTCTGCACGGCTAAGTCCCGCACGCTCTCTCAGGACTTGCATATCCATACTTCATGCTCCCTTTCCAAAACTATAGTACTTAATTTAATAAATCAATTGACGTAAAAAAGCCAACTGAGGATTATTTCTTAACTATATTATTTTATAATCTATTAGTTACGTATCTGGCAAACGGGCGATAACCCTCACCCCTTTAAATTTCTGTTTTTCAACGTTTGGGGAAAAGCAGTCTCTTGCGAAAGTGTGAGTTTATGTGTCATGGAAAAAGTCTTGCATTCAAATTTATCTCCCAATAACAGGATAATCTCACACCTAACCACAAAGACACCTAGATTGGCTCTGAGCCTTTGCAATTTTGTGTGAGATTATCAGCAAAGTTATCAAAACTTTATTTTGTTGTGACACTTGAGGTAAAAGTCACCACCTATCGTAACCACCGCGCCGCATCTTTGGCATGGTATGTTAAAATTAGATCAGCCCCGGCGCGTTTGAAGCTGGTGAGAGTTTCCATCACCACACGCTGTTCATCAATCCACCCGTTTAAAGCTGCAGCTTTAATCATGGCATACTCACCAGAAACGTTATAAGCTGCAACAGGTAAGTTACAAGCTTCCTTAACGCGCCAAATAATGTCCATGTATGCCAAAGCTGGCTTCACCATCAGCATATCCGCACCTTCAGCAATATCCAGCGCGATTTCTTTTAAAGCTTCGCGAGAGTTACCGGGATCCATTTGGTATGTCCGGCGATCGCCAAACTGTGGAGCTGAATCTGCAGCATCCCGAAATGGACCGTAGTAAGCCGAAGCATATTTAGCAGCATACGACAAAATCGGGGTATCTTGGAATCCTGCTTCATCCAAAGCGCTACGAATCGCTTGTACAAATCCATCCATCATCCCAGAAGGAGCGATGATATCTGCCCCAGCTTGTGCTTGAGAAACTGCTGTTTTTCCAAGTAAATCCAGAGTTGGATCATTCAAAACCCGTCCGCTTAAATCACCCACTTGTAGATAACCACAGTGTCCGTGACTTGTGTACTCACACAGACAAGTATCAGCAATCACTATCAAATCTGGTACTGCTTTTTTGACTGCAGTCGCCGCTTTTTGAACAATACCGCAATCATGCCATGCGCCAGTTGCATCAACATCTTTGTCTGCAGGAATACCAAACAAAATAATGGCAGGAATTCCTAAATCATAAACTTCTTTTGCCTCTTCTACTATTTTGTCTATCGAAAGTTGGTAGACTCCAGGCATCGATCTGACTTCATTGGCAATTCCCTCACCTGGTACGGCAAACAGAGGGTAAATTAAATCATTTGTATTTAGAACAGTTTCGCGTACCATACGGCGCAATTGTGGGTGGGTACGCAGACGGCGAGGGCGATGGGTAGGAAACATAAATTTTTGTGAATTCAGTAATACAAAATGGACACAAAACAAAACGTTACAAATAGTAGGACAAAAACGCTCTGTTGTTAGACAAACTACTAACAAACTACTTAAAGCGCTGAACTGTCATGCCATTTGCGGAACAAGGGAGAGACCTCTAAAAACGCTGTGGTCTCTGTGCCCTACTACTTGTCACGTTGTGGAGTAATTTTGTATTTTACAGCTATTTCGTCAAACAAATATCTTAAAAATTACCTTTATTTCTTCCTGTGGACGTAATTAAAAATTAATGGTGATGTGAGGGCAATTCGTCCAAAATAAAGGTCCCATTAGTCTACAGTTTTTTGATGAATGACTAACGGCGTTAGAGCTGATGATAGATAACTAAAAAACCCGAAAAATAAAAGGATAGCGAAAAGGTTTATCTGGATCGCTAATAACATGAAAAACAGCCCAAATTGTCAGTCCCCAATGGATGAGAAACCATAAACCTGCTAGTGGTAACAGCACACCTAAGGTTATCCAAGTCAATGCTGTAACAATCGCTCCATAAAGCCATACATTAAAGTGGAAGTTAATGGATTCTTTAGCATTTTCCCTCACAACTGGGTCTTCAGACACAAAGAGTATAGCAATGGGTAGACCCACAGACACCAAGGTAGCGCTCAAGAAGATTGCACCATGACTCAGTGCTGATAAAATTTTTCGCTTGTCTGGATCGTACATTCTTTTTCCTCCCTCAGTAGTTTGGTGATACTATAACGACCCTATCATGAGCATTGTTGTCTTAAGATGAAAAGACTTACTAAAGTTGGAAAAAGTTAAGTTAAGTTAAGTTACAAACCATCAAATAACATTATGTCTACTGAACTTCAGTCGGAACTGCACAAAGCAGTTGATCGCCGTCGCAACTTTGCAATTATTTCTCACCCAGATGCTGGGAAAACGACACTGACAGAAAAATTACTACTGTACGGAGGAGCCATTCATGAAGCTGGCGCAGTGAAAGCAAGACGGGCACAGCGTAAAGCAACCTCTGACTGGATGGCAATGGAACAGCAAAGAGGTATTTCGATTACTTCTACAGTATTGCAGTTTGAGTATCAAAATTGTCAGATAAATTTGTTAGATACGCCTGGACACCAAGATTTTAGTGAAGATACCTATCGTACCTTGGCAGCGGCAGATAATGCTGTGATGCTGATTGATGTGGCAAAAGGTTTGGAACCTCAGACACGGAAGTTGTTTGAAGTGTGTAAGCTGCGTGGGATACCCATCTTCACATTTGTGAATAAGTTGGATCGTCCAGGAAGAGAACCTTTGGAACTGTTGGACGAAATTGAACAGGAATTGGGCCTCGTAACTTATGCTGTTAATTGGCCTATTGGTATGGGCGATCGCTTCAAAGGTGTGTATGCTCGTGAGAAACAACAAATACACCTGTTTGAAAGAAGCGCCCACGGTAGTCGCGAAGCCCTAGATACAGTCGTTGACTTAGGCGATGCGAAAATAGAAGAACTTTTAGAACAAGACCTTTACTACCAACTCAAAAACGATTTAGAACTTTTAGAAGGAGTGGGACCAGAATTAGATTTGGAATTGGTTCATCAAGGCAAAATGACACCCGTTTTCTTTGGTAGTGCCATGACCAACTTCGGAGTAGAGTTATTCTTAAGAGAGTTTCTTGAGTATGCTCTCAAACCAGGTCCTCATAATAGCACCGTTGGTGAAGTTACCCCAATATACCCGGAGTTTTCTGGGTTTGTCTTCAAACTCCAAGCAAACATGGATCCCAAACACCGCGATCGCGTCGCCTTTATTCGTGTTTGTACTGGTAAATTTGAAAAAGACATGACTGTCAATCATGCCCGCACTGGCAAAACAATCCGCTTGTCTCGTCCACAAAAATTATTTGCCCAAGAACGGGAATCAATAGATGTTGCTTATGCTGGTGATGTGATTGGTTTGAACAATCCTGGTGTTTTTGCAATCGGCGATACTATTTACACCGGACAAAAGCTAGAATATGAGGGGATTCCCTATTTCTCGCCTGAGTTATTTGCAGTTCTGCGTAACCCCAACCCTTCTAAATTCAAGCAGTTTCAAAAAGGTGTTTCTGAATTGCGCGAAGAAGGAGCTGTGCAAATAATGTACTCCGTAGATGAAGCCAAACGCGATCCGATTTTGGCAGCAGTCGGTCAGTTGCAATTTGAAGTGGTACAATTCCGCTTACAAAACGAGTATGGAGTCGAAACTCTGCTAGAAATGTTGCCTTACAGTGTCGCCCGTTGGGTAGAAGGCGGCTGGGAAGCGCTGAATAAAATAGGACGCTTATTTAATACAACTACAGTCAGAGACAGCATGGGGCGTCCAGTGTTATTATTCCGCAATGAATGGAACTGTCACCAATTACAGGAAGACCATCCAGAATTGAAACTCAGTAATATTGCCCCCGTCGTTTCTGGACAACAACCGACAGATTCAAATAGTTAGTTGTTAAGAGTGAGAGAATATTTATGCCTTCACATCCTGAACCATCTTTGGAGGCAGGGTTATCCGCAGTCAAGCAAGGAGATTACCAAAATGCGATCGCCACTCTAGAAGCAGTCGCCGAAAGAGATGGTAACAGTAACATTGGGTTACAAGCACAGATTGCCTTAGTTGTAGCTTATACGAAAAGCGGTAATCTCCCAAAGGCGATCGCTTTATGCGAAACTCTCACTCAAAGTCAAAATCTCGAAGTACAACAGTGGGCAAATCTCACCTTAGAGCAGTTGACACTTCCCCGTCAAGTTAGTAACGTGACGAGTTTAGTGCCTCCTGAAAAGGAGAAAAAGACAGAGGAAGCAGAGGAAGCAACAGACAAGCAGACAAATCAATTCAAACTTCAAAATCGTGTAGCGTTGCCAGCCAAAGCCGCGAGGCGAAGCCGTGGCGGGAAGCGACGCAATCTCAAAATTCAAAACCTGGAATCTTCCTCTACTTCCTCATCTTCCTCCACTCCCTTAACTCACTCTCTTCCTCCTTCATCTTCCTCTACAAATGATGAAAAATCTCAACTACTGACAATTCATTGGCGACAAGCAACAAGAGCAAAGACTTGGCAACAAAAGCAAAAGCTGAACTTAATACCCTTTCGGCTGCTGATACTAGGAACGTTTATTGCTCTGTTTTGGGTGATACGAGAACTCGTTGTCTTAATAATATCTTTTCTCAACACTATCCTCGTAAAACTCCCGTATTTGGAACCGATACAGCTTTTGTACGCTAATCCTACTTTATTCTTGCTGCTTGTCCTGCTTATCTTATTAGGTTTTTCTCCGTGGTTGCTAGACCGAATATTGACAGATTTCTATGGTCAGCGAAAACTGGAAACAGACATATTAAATCGGTATAGTCAAGAAGCTGTCGAAATTTTACAACGCCATTGCCAACGACAAGGTTTGCAGTTACTTAAGCTGGGTGTTTTGCCATTAACGGCACCTTTGATACTGACTTATGGTAACTCACCTCGTACTGCTCGAATTGTGGTGAGTCAGGGGTTGTTAGAGCAACTTGCAGATGATGAGATTGCTACAGTGTATGCCAGTCAATTGGGGCATATCATTCATTGGGACTTTATTGTTATGTCTTTGATATTAGTTATAACAATCCCAATCTATAAAGTATATCAGTTTTTTTATCAATGCGCAGACAGAACAACAGTAAGAATCTGGCGTTGGGTTGTGGGTATTATGGCAAGCCTCGCCTATGTCGTTTGGTGTTTGTTGAGTGGAACTGGATTATGGTTGTCTCAACTGCGGCTCTACTACAGCGATCGCTTGGCTGTTGACATCACTGGTAATCCTAACGCTCTTGTCCGTGCTTTACTGAAAATTGCGATCGGTATTGCTGGTGATATCCAAAAACAAGAACACACCAGTTGGCAGTTGCAAAGCTTAAATATAATATCGCCTGTAGGGTATCAGCAAAGTATTTGTTTGGGTAGTATTGCTCATAACACCACCTTTGAATCATTTTTGATGTGGGACTATCTCAATCCCTATCGCTGGTGGTTTGTCCTGAACAATACTCATCCTTTGATAGGCGATCGCCTGCAACGTCTGTTATCAATAGCCCGCTATTGGCATTTAGAAACAGAATTGAATTTGGTAAACCAAAAGCCTTTGAGGATTAAGAGTCAATCTTTTTTCATTCAAATTGCTCCCTTTTTAGGAATTTCTATAGGTAGTGTGTTTGCCATTCTCATCTGGCTTGTTTGGCAAACGACATATACACTGAAGTTTTTGAACTTAAAGTGGATATACGATGATTGGTCTTTTCTGACAGGTTGCTTCTTGATTGGATTTAGTATCGGTACATTAGTCCGGATCAATTCTTTTTTCCCAGATATAAAACCTAGTACGATTCAAACAGATGAGCGATTGCCTGAGTCGTTATCCAACCCAGCAGTCTTTCCATCTGATAGTATCAGCGTATGTCTTGTCGGTAAACTATTGGGTCGCCGAGGGACAACTCACCACTTGGGACAAGATTTTATCCTGCAATCCAGTACAGCTTCGGTAAAATTACACTATATCTGGTGGCTGGGAAAACAGGTCAATCCTCAGGACTTAATTGGTCAGCAAATTACGGTAACAGGTTGGTTACGACGAGGAGCAACACCTTGGATTGACGTTCACACTTTGCAAACTCATAACGGTACAACTATCTACAGTCCTCATCCCATTTGGTCTACAGTTTTAGCTGTTGCAACAGAGGCTTGGGGAGCTTACATCTTGTTAAAAGGTTAGTCAAGGGCTAGGAACGGTTAAGAGTCAATTCTCAGTAGTTATTTTACCAAGAAAGAACGAAGACGTCAGTCGCTCCTAAGCTGTGAATGACCTAAGGCTCGCGCCTTCAAAATCTTCTGCCCGGCAAACTTCACTAGTGTACGACGTCTAGACGAGTCAGATCTCAAAAAAGCGAATTTCTTCGTAGAAAAAACGAAAAGCGGAGAATTATAATTCCTGACTTGGTGACTTGGTGACTCCTGAATTCTGACTCCATAACTTCGCACAGCGATTTGTAAATAAAAGTGGCGCAAATCTCAATAAAATGTTACTATTCTTAATGAATGCAGCCAGAATTGATATACTTTGGTTACCAAACTTAGTGATCGCTGCGGCTGCTTGTGCCTATATATACTCTTTTTCTCCCCAACACAGCACTTAATCAGCCATCAACTGGCTGGTTTTTGTTTATGTAACACTAAACTTTAGAAAAAGTGTATTTTATGCTACCATGTTATGATGCTATTGCTAAAAATGTCTAACCTGAACTAGCTGCGTGTAAAATAGCGTGATAATGTAGGGAATAGTGTTTAATTCTTTAGAGAAAAAGTGTAGAAGAACTTTCCAATTGTCAGCAGTAGGCTGTAGAATTCAAAATTCTTAGAATAAAGGTGTCATTAGAGTTGTGCGCTTTTGTATTAAGCAAGCTTTATCCTGGTAAAAAACTGTATTGTATAGGTTAACAGTTTGGAGAGAAAAATTGGTTGATGGCAGCGTTGGTCAATAATATCTATCGAAAGCCAGAGCCAAGCTACTGTTTTTTGCCTGGTCGTTTTCACTTAACTTGTGGAGGTGTCGTTCATGTCCGTTCGCCTATACATAGGTAATTTGCCCAAAGAAGAAATAGATCGTCAAGATCTGCAAGCAGTTTTTGCAGCAGAAGGCGATGCTGTTACGACTAAACTGATTAAAGACCGAAAAACCGGCAAATGTCGTGGATTTGGTTTTTTGACAGTAAACAATGACGAACAAGCAGACCAAATTATTGAAAAGTACAATGGTCACTTGTTCAAAGAGTCTCCGATCAAACTCGAGAAGGCATTGCCTCGTACAAAAGGAGAGGAAAATAGCGAGGAGCAACCTGCTAAAGTTACTAGTCATGCCACAACTAGCAACCCTAGCCCAGCTCCAACAAAAGAAAACAACCGTAAAGAGAAAAACTCTAAGAAGTCTCGTCGTAGTGGCGGTGCCAGAGAAAATACACCAGCCGCGAGTACGGATGAAGCTATTCGTCCAGATCCAAGGTGGGCTAATGAGTTGGAAAAACTCAAGCAAATGCTCGCTGCACAAACGACGAGTTAATCCTTATGAAGGAGAGATTAAAAATTAAAAATCAAGCTTTTTTGATTTTTAATTTTTAGTCTAGATATCTCTTTAACTGTTAAAGGGAAGCTGTAACCATAGTTGTAAGTGCGATCGCAACTGTTGGGCGAAATATGACCGCTGAGTATACTTTTCTGTGCGAATAGGCTTGCGTTCTGGATCGAGCGTCCATCCATAATCGCTACTCAGACGTAGTTTATCTTGCCAGTCTGAAATGGAAACAACAAGTCCAGAAGCAGGACTATTGTCTATACCTTGTACATGAAATACATAGTTAAAAGTATTTTGTTTACCAGGTGCGACAGTGGAAGGTTGACCGCATTCTACCAACAGTCGCGATCGCACCTGTTCAACCAAACCTGGTTTTTCCAATTCTTCCAGAGTGCGAACTGCTAAAGTTAAGACAAAGTAAAATTCTTCAACAGGAACAAATTCTAGTAGCATAGAGTATCTTTCAGAAGATTGTTACAAACTAGAGTCGTGACATCCTCCCCCACTATACCTGCAAGGCTATAGTGGGGATTTTGATCTGTTGTTAGAATATCTGGGTTTTGCGAGATTTACCAAGACAGAATCTTGCACAACCAACCAACAACGAAAGATTGATCAGCATTTGGAGAATTCGCCTCCGTTAAAAGCAGTGAGCCTGAATACAATAAAGGCAGCGGGAGAAAGAAGGAAAAATACGATCAGTTCACACAGATATTTGTCACAGGCGATACAGACTGCAAGTTAGTTCTATAAATTGGTTAGCAAATTGGAGTTTTTTTTTAAATTAGTTTTTATATGTACTACTATAGATAGAGGTACATTGTCAGCTTTATAAGCTAGCGATAAACAAATTAACTGCAGTAAGCGTAACTTCTTGATTTTTCTGTGTCTCCTAACCGGAAGCCTGAGAACAATCTAGTGCATGAGATTGTCACCCAGTACCAAAATATGGAAAGACTGCATTTGTCTTTTCAAAAAAGGTGGATTCAGCGGAGTTTGTACAAGTCTGGTACGAGTTGATTAATCAACGCTGATGTCAACGGAAGTTTGAGTATTGGACACAAAGTCATTCCTAACTTTATGGAGGGAATAGAGGGTAATTTCTAAAAATAACAGCAGCACTGGGGCGGATGCAAAAGTATAACTCAGCATAGCGGCAACACCAAGCAATACTAACCTGATAACATATGGAGTATCCCGAGTCTTAAGGGCAAGGCGTATCAAAACTAAACATTTGGAGTTGTCATGAATCACTCCATTTGGGTTTGCCGCGTGTCATTTCAATCACCAAAAATCGCCCCAAGAGAACCCAGTGCTGCCAAAATTTCTATGGAAATACAGAACTGAACCGAGACATTAGAACTGTGGCGACGATAGTAACTCCAAATGGCGTTTACCGTCCAAAGCGGTAGCAACCAAAGACTGAATCTAGTTTCAGTAACAGTGCTCGTCGCCACAGTTCTTACACATACAATGACCAACGCTAGCACAAGCACCTGCAAGGTAATCGAACCTTTCAGTTCCATCAATAGCGACGTTTCCTGCATATTTTGCCGCTAGAAAAGACTTGCAGGTAGACGCCAACTTAATCCTGGCTCCTGAATCTGTTGAACATCTTAATGAGAAAGCAGTCTATGGGTATGTAAGTCAAGCAATGATATGGACGCTACAGATACAAAACGAGTCGGTCAAACCACACTCGCAAGTATTTTTCTCACAACAGCTTTCTGTAGACGCCCTAATGATCGCTTATGTAAAAATGAGGGTTTTTCAAAACCAGGACATTCATTTGATATTAATGGCGTTTATCAACGTGATTGCTAGCGATGGCAAACTTATTTACACGGTGGGAACAATCACAAATAAAAGCGACCGTTGGTCTATTTCTTTTAACTGAACTTCCAAGGTATAAGTCTGATTTGGTTGCGTGTTATGTAATTCCACACTCAAGCATCCTGGGCTGGATGACTCAGCTATTGCTTGCGAGGCATCTCCTTGGAGCTTTACAACCGCTTTAGAAGGCAGCTCAGTTTGAACTCTAAGCTTCGTTACTTGACCTTGAGTTTTATATTCTACCTTCAGGGTAATAATACCTAGACTCGTTAGCCATTGCCTTTCGACAACAGGATTGCTAACTGAAACTGGTAGAGTAAGATTTTCTAGCAGTTGTTTTGCCGCTAGCAACGAAAGCGCCATCTGTTGCCGTGGCTGTAAATCTGAATAATCATTCTCTAGATTCGGCATAGTTTCTAGAGTATCCACAGAACGAGAAGGAGTTCTTAGCACTAATCCTGCTAAGTCATTCAATGTTTGAGAATCTTCAGGGAAGAGGCTGTCTACAGCCTGAACAAGTTTTGCCCCTAATGGCATAGAAGAGGCAATCATCGCCTGACATTTCTCGAGCAAATGCTGGAAAATTTTTTCTGGTAGTGGAACCGGCAGATTCAGCTTAGATAGCTGTGCTGCCCAGCTCCAAACCGGAACTAACTCAACCAGCGGTTTGTCTACGCACTCAGGATAGTCTGTAAGTTGCGTTTCCCAAGGGAATAACGGTGGGTGGTTTTGAATTTGAGTTTGTAGCCGACGCTTAAGGACGGCTTGAAAACGTTCTTGCACAGTAGGAATTTCTCCCAGTTGAAAGGTTTGGGGTACGCATTTTAACTCAAAAGCGCCACCGTTTGAGGTGGCGGCTGTTTGATGAAAATGTTTTCCCCCTTCATTGTCCTCACAATTGACCAATTTTGGATCGTTAGTTTGGGCATTTTTTGCCAACAACCAAGCGATTAACTGGTGTTGTGAGGATTCTGAGTCACTATTCATGAGTCGATGCACCTGATCCGGAAATTAAGGAGTTACGAATTTCCCAAGCTTGTTCAAGAATTTTAAACCACTGTTTTTGCATTTGTGCCATTGATAAGCCCAAGGTTTTAGCAATTTTTTCATCGGGCTGACCTTGTTGTTTCAACTCCAGTAGAGAGCGTTGTTTATCGTCCAGTTGAGTTGTATAGACTTCCCATTGCTGAGGAGTTAAACCCAAATTTGTCTGCAAATCTGCTTCTAACCACTCGTGAACTAACTCCCAACGATGCAATAAGGCAAACCGAATTAAATGGTATTTAAAGCGCTGCTGCAAATAATCCCGCTGGCGAGCAGTTAAGCCCAATATAGACTCTATTTCCTGCGCTGATAAGTCCTGAAGGCGTAAAGCAAAGTAATCAGCACAATCTGATTGTTGCCGCTCTTCTAAATAACTTATTAGTTCAGTAATCACGACGGAGCGTAACGTGTCTTCTTGGGGTTCTGGCTCTGGTTGTGTCGCCATCGCACTTCGCAATTGTTGCACCGCAGGATCTTCCCAAGAGCCATCCGCTTCGTTACCACTACCTTCTGCTGCTTGTTCTATATCTACGCAGGTTTCTGGCGGTTGTTGTTGAGAAAATGTTTGCGCTCGAAGAATAATGAGCTGTTGTTGACGTCCTGGTAAAGGAATCCTTCTCTTGGCATAGCGTTCAGTGAATGCCATGTATTCTGCTAATTCTAAAAGTGTTTGAGGACGATAGGTTGTGCCTAGTTGATTCTCTCGTCGGCAGGCGTTTAATGCCTCCAGGTAAAAACTCTGCAAGAAATCTTCGATGACGACAAGCCGCCCTTGATAACTTAATTGCCTTTGGGGAGGATTAATGTAGCGATAAATAATCGCACTCAAAGTACTGTGTAACTCTACTCTGCCCCGATTGGAACCCAGCTCATAGTACCTCAAACACTGTTGTAATCGATGTCGGGCAAGGGTCATTGCAGAATTTTCTACAGTACCAGCAGCTTGGATACG
The DNA here is from genome assembly GCF_012912105.1 of Brasilonema sp. UFV-L1. Classification (GTDB taxonomy): domain Bacteria; phylum Cyanobacteriota; class Cyanobacteriia; order Cyanobacteriales; family Nostocaceae; genus Brasilonema. The sequence goes on along the minus strand of NZ_QMEA01000019.1, from coordinate 48,485 downwards.
CTTGCTTTCACTGCAAATTCTATAAACCTCGGCAGCAATTCGTGTTGCCACATCACGGCAATTTTGCTCCGAAGCTTTGGTTGATTGCTGAAGCTCCTTGAAAAGGAGTTGAAATATCGCCTCCACGCCGATAGAACTGACTCCCTGAATTGTTATGGTTGCGGCTGAATTCATAGTCTGGTGTTTAGAAAGACCCTAACATACTTGTGTACCACCTGTAAGACTGAGGGTATTGAGTCGAGGATTTTACGTACAACTCAAACGTACCTAAATCGTGTGTTATGGAATTAGGCTTAATTTACAATTGCCAAATTTCGTTTGATTGTTCGCTTTTCATAGATGTTATTGCCACTACCCATTCTTCAGTTTACAGGTCATTATGGACTTAAAAGCACAAATTCAATTGCTAATTGACAATGCACCCCAAGATGGTGTTACTCCGCAACTTGTCACTGCAATCGCTCCTGTCCTTCACGCGATCGCTCAGAAATTACGTCATTCCCAGTACTATATTCTCCAGAACATGGAACAGAGCTGGGTTTTGACTACATTGAGCAACCGCGCAAATCCACAGTTGGAAAAGCGCGTTATTTATGCTTTCCCTACAATACAGGATGTCCCACACAGATCATCTGCTGGGCTTGACCCTCAATTGATAGCTGCACCCATCCCTGTCATTCACATTTTGTTCCAATTGGTAGCAATGGAACCCGTAGATAGTATAGTTTTTTTTGAAACTTCTGGCATTCCCACTGACTCAATCGAAGTCCAACGAACCGACCTGCAACACTTAATTCAACAACAGTTACAGCAAAACCGAGTCAAAAAACAAATTCCTCCAGATATTGCCTAACAAGAGCAGTAGGAGCCATATCAGGAATTAGACTTAGCAGGTTAGGAGGACAAGGAGGCAAAAACCTCCCTTGTCCCCCAAGTCTGTCTTCTCTGGGCTTCCCCATTTCTCCTAATAAAGTCTACTCAGTACGTAATCAGCCATTTTCATCAGGGCTTGCCAAGAATCAGAAGGTGGCAGATCACAAAGATGCTCAACAGCGAGCTTTGCATGGTGAGCAGCTAAGTCTCTTGAGCGCTGAATACCTTGACTATCGTTTATCAAGGACATAGCTTGCTCTAAGTCGCCTTTGTGGGCAAACTCTCTGTCTATCAAAACTTCCAAATATGGTTTTTCTTCCAATGCGAATAAAACTGGCGCAGTTAAATTACCACTTTTCAAATCCGAACCTGCTGGTTTACCCAAAGTATCTGTCGAACTTGTGAAATCTAAAATGTCATCTACTATCTGGAATGCCAGACCAAGATGACGTCCATAGCTGTATAAATGTTCAGCTGTTTCTTGGGAAACGTTGCTCAATAATCCAGCTGCTTTTGAGCTATTAGCAATTAATGACGCCGTTTTGTAGTAAGTTTTTTTCAGGTAAGTGTCAATTGAAATATTTGTGTCGAAGCGATTCAAGCCCTGCTGAATTTCACCAGTAGCCAGATCCATAATCACCTCCGACAGAAGTTTCACCACCTCCAAATTGTCAAGATTGGCTAGATACCAGGAAGATTGAGCAAAAAGAAAATCTCCTGCTAATATTGCTATTCTGTTGCCAAATAAACTGTGAACTGTTGGAACACCGCGTCGTATCTCAGATTCGTCTACCACATCGTCGTGTACCAAGCTTGCTGTGTGAATCATTTCCGTAATCTCAGCTAAGCGTCGGTGACGAGGCGTGATGTCTTGTTCAAGCATAGTCGCCCGCGATATCAGGAGGACGATTGCCGGTCTTATGCGCTTTCCCCCAGCTCCAAATAGATGTTCGGCTGCTGCAAAAAGAATGGGATGACCGTTTCCAACTAGCTGTTTCAAATTATCTGCTAGTATTTGCAGGTCAGCTTCCACTGGGGAAAAAAGGGAGGTGGCTGGGGTCATGGATTGGCAGACTCTGGCTTTAGTTACGAAAGTTTACATATCCTACACTCATTTTAAGATAACCCTGTGCCAGCGCAAAGTTTTCATGATTGAAAAGAATACAGAATGGGTGAATATGCCCGTTTGATCACTCGTACTGAAAAACTGCAGTGGCTGATTATGCTTCGCGCCTCACCAGTCGCCTGCTGCGGAAAGCTTCTCCTGTAGCGCGCTGGACTGACTGTTATTCGCGCCACTTCACAAGTGGCGTAGTCGGTTATTCCTTTTCATAAGGACCGGAGATTTATTTACCCGCTATGTGCCTGAGTTCTTTACTTGGTCAGCAAAATTTTGATACTGTTCTTTATTTTCTATGTATATAGAAAAATATACTTTTGCGAATCCTAGTATATTCTCTAATAGTTGTGATATTTTGAGCACTTGTTGTTCAGGAATCATAGTTCTTAAGCAGTAGACAAAAGCTTTTCATCTTTACCAAAACTTCATTTTATACTGTAAACTATTTAAGTAAAGGTAAAAACTACCCCTAGAAAGTCCTACATCCTTTACTCATCACCTATGACACACGACTTATTTTTTCAAAAAAGAATTTAGCTAATTCTTGTATAACTCATACTAGAAAATTTCAAATTTAGCAGAAGAATTAGCGAAAAAGTCAGGGTCCTTGTGTTACGCTAAGATCAAGGGATTTAAATTTTTTGGGATATTCATACCACTGGAAAAAAGTACCCAATCAGTATTTTTACCTATCTAGTGTTGTGATTCTGAATAAAGTATCGCGGACTGTCATCAAGAGATATATCTCGTTGGTTAAGGTCTCGGTATCCGAACCTCTAAAGTTAGAACCATGCGCTTCTCCTTGAGGGGAAATGCTGTGTTTGATTAGCATAGCAAGAGCGCAAACCTTACGCAACAAGGTAAAGTGTTTGCGGGAAAGTGCAGACTAGGTAGACTGCTTCAACAGTGTTTCAGAATTGCTGTTTGGTAATCTGACTGCTGTTGTAAGTGTAGTTTGCAACAAAAGTTAAATATAAGTAAGTTTAGCGCAGAGAGATAAAACTCTACCTATAGTTTTGCATGGAAAAACAGCCACCAAAAATTCAGTTTGTGTTGCTGTCATTTTGCTAATGTTATTCGATTTTATATTTATTAAACAGAAGTGTTGGTAAAAAATGATTTACGGAGAAATGCCTACTATGATTTTTATATTAGCTTCCGGTTATTTGTTAGCAGTTTATCTCCTATTAGCTCTAGCAAAGAGAACGGGAAAGAAAACCACTGCAACAAATGTTTATTTGGCTTCTCAAGGAAAGTACCAGCGAAAAGCCACAGTCAGACCAAATGTGACTGAAGCAACAGGTCTTCATTAGTCATTAATCATCAGTCAAAAGTCAAAAGACTTTGACTAATAGCTAATGACTAGATGTTATTTACTAGAAACTGCCGTATTTGTTAACTGCACTGCCTGAACAACAGGGCTACAACCCAACCATTGTACAGAGGATTTCGCGAATTGCTGTGGACAACCGCTGACGGCAAAGTAAGTTGGCAAAGGTGGATAGGTGTTTCTTAAGCCCAAGATATCTAAATCTTGGGCACAAGCACCAACGACATATTCTGCTGGATCAACTAGCTTCACGTATGAAGGCAGAAGCGATCGCAAGATTGGTGCCAACAGAGGATAATGAGTACAGCCATAGACCAATGTGTCTATCTCGTGCTGTAATAACGGTTCTAAATATGAGCGTGCCACTTCTACTGTGTAGGGATCATGAATGCGGTTTTGCTCAATCAGCGGTACAAACTCTGGACAACTCACTTGCCAGACTTGGACCTGGGGATTTATTTCTAGGATAGCACGGCGATAGGCATTGCTTTTGGCTGTCGCGGGTGTCGCAATCACACCAATGCGCTTTCCACTTTGTACTGCAGCCCTTGCCCCTGGCAGGATAATGTCGAGGATTGGTAGAGAAAACTCTTCACGTACTGCCTCCAGCGCCAGTGCAGAACTGGTGTTACAAGCCATGACCACCATCTTAACACGCTGCTGTTGCAGCCAGGTGAGAATTTCACGCATAAATTGTATGATCTCTGCTTGCGAGCGAATACCATATGGAAGCCGATCTGTATCCCCAAAGTAAATAACTGATTCGTTTGGGAGTTGGCGGTAGAGTTGACGTAGTACTGTTAAACCACCTACACCACTGTCAAAAATGCCAATTGGGGCACGTTGGGGTGCTTCAGAAAAATCGTCAAGATTGCCTTCAAAAGGAGAAGATGGAAACACGGGCAAATATCGTTAATGTGGTAGTTGTTAATTGTTAGCTGCTACGAGCTTTATTCATGATTTCTGAGTAGTTAGCTGGTAGTTGTTAGTGGTTAGCTTTTCTCACGACTACCCACTACCCACTATCTATCTTTGGCGCAAGTATAGTAGTATACCATTAGCAATCGCCTCTGCCATGCGATTTTGATATTCAGGGCTTCCCAGTCTAGGATTATCCTCCTGACCACTCATGTAACCTGTTTCTACTAAAATCGAAGGCATAGAACTTCTTCTGAGAACGTAGAATCTTGCTTTGCGTACTCCTCGATCTCGCAGAGTCGGGATACTTTGGAGAATGGTATTGTGGACGACACGAGCTAGATCGAAACCGCTGTCATAGTAATAAGTCTCTAACCCATTCACGTCAGGGCGACGAGCAACAGAATTCGCGTGAACGCTGACAAATAAATCAGCATTTGCTTGAGCTGCCATGTCTACCCGTCCCTGAAGGGTAACGAAGTAGTCAGTATTGCGTGTTAGTACAACTTGTACACCATTTTGCTGTAAAATTGATGCTACTCTTGTGCCAATGGATAAAACCACATCTTTTTCCAGCAGTCCACCTAAACCTGGAGCGCCAGAGTCTTGACCTCCGTGTCCGGGGTCAATAGTGACGACAACACGCCCATTAGGTACCCGAGGGCGCTGCTGTGGCTGTGGTATGAATGAGGGATTGTTCGTGATTGGCGGTAATGGTCGTGGGTTTGATCGTGGTAAAGGAGGTAAACCGACACGAGGAGTTAACGGAGAAAACGAGCGTTGTAATTCCAAAGACAAAAGCTGACCACTCAGTTGATTGAGTAGCCCAATTCGAACTCCTGATGCTGGTTGGATGTAGACAGCAACCGTACGGGGGTCTTGTTGTTGCAGGCGGATGCGCAGAACAGGGCTACTCGCATCAAAATTTGGACCTCTAACGCTAGGAGCTAACTTAGCATTGGGAATGATGATGCGATATAAACCAGAAGCCCTATCCCAACCACTATTGGTAGATGAGAGAGGTTGATCGCCTCTAATCAGCAGTTGTGTACCAGTAGCACTCAGTTCTACAGACTCAATTGTAGATAGTGAATTACTAACTGGTGGTGAGATGAGGTTGGAGTTCCGGGGAGTGAAACTCTTAGAGTCTGGGTTAGGAAGTGAACTACTACTATTATTATCTGTACTATCTCTGGACAATTTGCTTGTGTCACCATTTGGCAGAATGATCAAGCCACCGAAACCGCCAAAACTACTCACGCTTGCTCGCCAGTCTGGGCTATTTCTGTCTACCAACAGCGTCATACGAACACCAGATGGTGTTGTGTTTAATTGAGTGAATTCAATACGCTTAATACCATGCTTATTGACTGGTCTATTTTGCTGCAAGAAACGTGGTGAGAAAGTAGCACCAAGTATATCGATGTTAATGGCACTTTTGTCAGAGCTACGAAATGTCTGGATTTGAGGATTCCCGCCATTTGTGCGAACATACAATCCATCACCAGTCACACGTAAGCTTTCAATTTGAGTTAATCCTTGAGTGTTGTTGAGCTGTGTTTGTTTTTGGGTCGGTCCATCTATAGTAGTATTGACAACTGTGTCTTCACTTGGTGGACTACTCTTGACACCTATATCTTGAGCGGTTGTCGAGTCAGAACCAGACCTCACTACGCTGTAGACATTAAAAGAAGTGTTTGGAGAAGATGAGGCGACTTGTTCAACTTGTGGTGTTGGTAATTGCACCATCCAGTTATTAGAACTTTTCCCCTCAAATTTCACCTGCTTTGGATCGAGGGTATAACCTGGACTCAGTTCAATGATTATACGAGTTGTTCGTCCATCAAACTCACTGACACGAATGGTACGAATTGAACGACTATTTACTGGCTGAATCAACTGCGAACGTCCAGGATCAGTTTCTGGCAAATCGATAACCAGTCGCGTGGGATTGAACAGGAGTTGCGCTTGAGGTTGAACAGAACCTTCGGTGTTGATTTCTAATCGGTTTTGACTCGCATCAAAACGCCAGAACTGTAGTTTTGCCGCTTGAGCTTGCGACTGTAGCATGAAAATAGTAGTAGTTGCAACAGTAATAGGTAATAACCAATTTATTTTCACAGTCTTTTCTCCTGATTCATACTTGTGAGAGCTGTCAAGATATCAAAGTTTCGGAAAATCCTCACACTATCACCGCTCAAATCCTAGCTGCAAATTACGTTGTTAGTTGGTATAAAAATGTTATCGCGCTCAACTGTGACATGCTCCTCTCAGTTTTTGTATGCCTTTATGGCACAAAAAATACAGTTTGCAAAGCATTAGGTTACACCAATTTAGAAATCATAGAATAGTCAATTTTGGTCATTCTTCCTTAACTTTGTGAGAACTTTATATGAATTTGTGTCATTCCTAGATATCTTAGAGGGTGTCAGCTCATAAGGTAAAGGAAACATATTGTCTAAAATCAAATCCAAGGTGTAGGACTTGTCCTGTTGCTTAGAGTCGCTCTGTGACTTCCTTTGGTTCCTTTTTGAACAAAGGAGAAATTTATTTTAGAAACCACCCATATATAGGCGATCGCCCCCTGTGAGTACTCCACACGCTACACCCCAGAGTACTTGTCTTTTGGACTTACGACACTGAGGTTTCCTCAATTGCATAAACAAATGACTAATGTTGTCAAAAATTATATTTAATAATCAAGCAAAAGAGTAGTTTTAGGTAAGCCAATGTTTCAGTGTCAGTTGGTAAAAAGCTGGAGACATGATGTCTTGCTTCTGAACAAGGGTCAGGATGTAAGATGACTTAAACACATTATTCCCCTACATCTCCATAAACAATGTCACAATAAAAACCGGAACTAACGTTCCGGTAAAGGAGCTGGATGAAGCCAGTACCAATTGATAGTCTGGCATTTTAAGTGCTTTACTTTTGTTTTAAGTACTGAAGAACACCACGCGCGATCGCCTCTGCCATTTGATTTTGATACAGTCGGTTTGATAGTTTAGCAGCGTCTTCTCGACCAGTGAGATAGCCTGTTTCAACCAAAATAGAGGGCATAGAACTTTTTCTGAGGACGTAAAATCTAGCTTTGCGCACGCCACGGTCTTTCACATTAACACTTCGGAGAATGCTGTTATGAACAATGCGAGCTAAGCTTAAACCGCTGTCATAATAGTATGTTTCTAAACCACTCACTTCAGGACGATCTGCACCTGCTGAGTTAGCGTGGATACTAACAAAAACATCAGCATTAGCTTGGTCTGCCATTTCTACCCGTCCTGGAAGGGTGACGAAATAGTCAGCATTGCGGGTGAGTAATACTTGTACGTTATTTCGCTGTAAAATTTCAGCAATTCGTTTGCTGATAGGCAAAATGATATCTTTCTCTCGAATTCCCCCAATACCAAATGCTCCAGGGTCTTTACCACCATGTCCTGGGTCAACAACAATAATAACTCGTCCCTTAGGAGCGCGAGGCTTCTGGGCTGGAGGATTGCTTGCTACGTTCGGTGATGTCAAAGGTCGTGGGTTTGGTCGTGGTATCGCAGGTAAAGCAAGTAGAGGTTCAATTGAACGGTTACGTTCTAATCCTAAAGACAGAAGCTGACCACTCAGTTGATTAATTTTTCCAATTCGCACTCCCGCTGCTGGTTGAACGTAGACGACAACAGTACGTGGGTCCTGTTGTTGTAAGCGGATGCGAAGAATCGGGCTACTCGCATCCAAATTTGGACCTTTGACGGAAGAAGCCAACTTCGCATTGGGAATGGTGATGCGGTACACACCAGATGACTTCTCCCAAGTCGTATTAGCAACAGAAGAGAGACGTTGGTCTGCTTTAATCAGCAGTTGCGTACCAGTCGCGCCGAGTTCTACAGACTCAATTGTGGAGATTTCGTTGCTTGTTGGTTTCTCTACAGTCGCAGTCCAAGAGTTAGCTGAGGAAGGACCAGAATCATTGTTTCTAGGCAAGTTGTTACTTGCGTAACGATCAGGTAGAACGACTAAACCACTGGAATCACCAGCACTGCTTGTGCTTATGCGCCAGTCAGGGCTGTCTTTGTCTACTCGCAACGCCATCCGAACACCAGGTGGTGTTTTTTGCAGTTGAATCATTTCAACACGGTTGACACCATGCTTATTGATAGTTCTATCGCGATCGCCAAAATTAGGTGACAAAGTGGCACTAGGAATGTCAATAAAAATGGTCTTGCGATCGCGACTGCGAATAATTTGAGTCTGAGAATTTCCACCACTAGTGCGGAGAAAAAAGCCATCTCCTGTAACTTGTAGACTCTCAACTTGAATTGTTCTTTCTGCAACAACAACAGCCTTAGAGAACTCTGGTTTTTTCTCAGGTTCAGAATCTATTGTCACCACACTGTAAATATTTCTTGGCGGCGAGATGACAACTTCTTCAGTTTTGGGGCTTGTAGTTTTTGGGCTGGAAGATGGTGGCGAGGAGGCGATGCCCTCAGCTTGTGGTGTTGGTAATTGTACCGTCCAGCGACTTGCTGTTTTCCCTTCAAATTTTACCTGCTTGGGGTCAAGGGTATAACCAGGACTCAGTTCAACGACTATACGAGTTGTTTGTGGGTCAAATTGACCAACACGAACAGACCGAATTGCACCGCCTACCGACTGGGTTAACTGTGGACGCCCAAAATCAACTCCTGGCAAATCAATAACCAATCGCGTAGGGTTAAAGACAAGTTGTGCCTGAGGTTGAACTGGACCTTGAGTATTAATTTCCAATCGGTTTTGATTGGCATCAAAACGCCAAGATTGAAGTTTTGCTGCTTGTGCTGCTTGAGCAGGCGACGATAGCATTAACAGACTAGTCGTTACAAAAGTACCAGGTAGTAACCAGTGGGTTTTCACAGTGTTTTCTCCTGATTCGTATTTATCAGAGCCGTCATAACTTAAAAAGCACCCAGAAAACAAAACGTAGAACTCAGCACAGCGAACAGTTATCAGTAAACAGTACACAGTGAATTGATAACTGTTAACTGTTAACTGATAACTGAATTCTAAGTTCTTTGTTGATCAAAGTTTCGGTAAATTCTCACACTATCACCGTCCACATCTTAGCTTTAGTGGCATAAGCATCATTTTCTGCTCTTATCAAGACACAGTTATAGTGGTGATTTTTGAGATGCAATCTGATTTTTGTGATAGGAAAGCGTATCATTTACCTAATACTTATTAAGGTTTTACCATTAGGAGTAAAAGTTGTTCTGTATTAATCTTTATCAGGAACTCAAATGCATGAGTAGCGTCAAATTCTAGCACACTGCCAATAGTTTTTCTTGCCGTTATGGCATTTTTGATTTGTTAGGTGTTTGATTTTAGATGATCGATGATCGATTGTTGATTGACTTATGAGTTACTAATTTTTTGGAATTTTCACGCTTTGTTCTTCAATCACAAATCTAAAATCATTAGTCACTCCGAGTCAGTACCTGAATCAAAGAATAAAGTATGAAAGATACAGGCAAAAGATTAAGAAAGACTTTGTACTTTACTTTATACTTCATACTACCCTTTGCAGAGCTCTTTGGAGAACACTTGTACAGGCCTGACATGAGGAGGGAGTTCATTGCCTGGAGTTTGTTCAACCCCAATACCAGTCTGCACTCTTACGAGAAGCCCAACGGGAAAACCGTCATTCGGGCTATTTCATCCCTGCCTTGTCTATAAGTAGGGCATTTCCTCCGTGGTGACACATGAGCCTTTGGAATTTTCCTGTTGATGCTCAGCTCTAGGAGGATTTTCCTCTATAGGTGAGTACATGTCTCCTAAGGCACATAGTGCCTCAAGAAATCAAAGCGCCTTGGTGGTTTTACTGTGGGCGTAGTCGGGTATTCGTTTTAATAAAGCGCTTTGATTTATTTTTTTGGAGTTCCCTAACACAGAGCGTACAGTACAGGCAAAGCCGTACCCGAAACATAAAGCTTCAAGCAGGATAGCAACTCCCGTTAAAGTGTTTGTTGGTAGCCAAACACTTCATCCTCAAAAAGGGATTTTTTACAGAGTCTAATTTGGTGGTAATAAATACACCAACTGATAACACTGCTACTGTTTCCTGATGTGATGTTGACTGATAAGCGCACCTGTTTCACTGCTAATGAAATAGCCAAGATTGAATGAATGAACAAGAAAGAACTTTGAGCAAAAAGAACATTCCCAATCTTAGTGGTGTTTTAGAACAAACTCCTTAAAATTTTAATTTTAGAGGACGAAGATTTAAGGATAAAAGTTTCCATTAGTCATAGCAAAGTTACACATTCTTCATATTCTAGAGTTGAAATTAAAGACTGACTTGACTCTAGCAATTGCAACAGGGAACTGCGGCGAGAAATTAGACAGATTCAGGTAAGTAAGTTGGCGTTAAACAATCAAGTTATGTAACAAAATGTAAAATTACCAAATAGCATAGAAATGCCTCATTCCACAGTTTTTACAAAACTCAACATACATTGGATTGATCATGCCAACTTACTTACACCTCTAATACAGTTCGGATAAGCAAGGGAAGCACGGGAGTAGGGGGAGAAAAAACGTTGATCACCAACCGTATTGACCCATAGCCAACCTGCCTAGCGTACGATGCCCTGAAGGGGCATCACATCCCCATAAGAAATAATACGGATATTAGATGAATGTGCCCGGAAATATTGGGGATTTTTCGCCGGTACAAACTCCAATAATCGCAACAGAAATAAAGCCATTGATGGAGTAAACTGTTGCCACAATTGATGGAGGAAAATAGACTGAAAACCTCAATCGGAGAAAATAAGAACTCAGTACAGAGCTAAATACAGACGCTGTAAATCATGCGTCTGTACTTTAGATTTTTATTTATCGTCTTGAGAATCTGGTGGTTGCATGACTAATGATTTTTCCGAAGAATCGTCTAAAACCAGTTCCTCTGTGACTGTAGCAACACTTGGTTCTGGAAATACGAACCGCAGAAGGGGAGGTGCGAGAAAGGTTGTTAGGATGACCATCATAATAATTGCGGCTTCCAAAGGTTTCGAGAGAATGCCAATGGAGGAACCGATACCGAGAAACACCAATCCAACCTCGCCTCTAGGAATCATACCCACACCAATTGCCAAGCGGTTTATTTGAGGTTGACCAAATACACTCAAGCCAGTGACAACTTTACCCAAGATGGCAACAACGATCAGAAAAATCGCCATCACTAAACCTTCGCGGTTACTGGGGATTGCTGGATTTAAAACTCCTAAATCAGTTTTTGCACCAACAGTCACAAAGAAAATGGGCACCAGCATATCGGCAATAGGGACGACTTGTTTTTGCAGTTCTACACGTTCATCTGTTTCGTCTAAGACTAAACCAGCTGCAAAAGAACCTAAAATTGCCTCTAATTGAATAGTAGCAGCAAAGTATGCCATCACAAAGGCAAAGACTAATGCTGGTATCACTAATCCACCACGAGTTTTTAACTTGCTAGCAATTGCTACAAAGGTATTACTGAAAAGATTTCCTAGAACAATTGCCCCTAACAGAAAGCTACTCGCACTAATGATCAGATAAATGACTTTGCCTACATCCACTGAACCTTCTTTTGCAAGACTTGCCACTACTGCTAAAACGATAATTCCCAACACATCGTCAATAACAGCAGCGCCTAAAATAATTTGCCCTTCTTTTGAGTTGAGACGCCCAAGTTCTGATAGTACCTTGGAAGTAATACCAATACTCGTAGCAGTCAAAGCTGCACCAGCAAAAATTGCTGGTACTGCTGGAATGCCAAACAAAGTCATTAATCCTACAGTACCAGCAGTAAAAGGTACCACTACCCCCACTACTGCGACTACAGATGCTTGGATACCAACAGCTACTAAGTCTTTGATGTTTGATTCCAAACCAATTTCAAACAGCAGAATGATGACACCAAGTTCTGACAATACTGAAATGACCTCAGACTGCTTTGTAAAAACAGCATCAGCAGCGTCTGGACTCAGACCTGCAGTGCTTTGAAGGAAGGTCATGATTAAAGAGTTGGAACTATCTGCCCCTCCTTCTGGAAAGACTAACAGATGGAGGACAGAGATACCAACTACTACACCTCCTACCAATTCCCCTAATACTGGGGGTAACCCAAAGCGGTTTGATAGTTCCCCACCAACTTTACTGGCAAGGTAGATGACAACTATACTGAGCAGCACTGCTGCTAGTACTAGTGAACTATCTGCTGTTTCTGTCGCTGTTGCGAACAAGGGAAATGAGAAGGTTATGAGATTTAACTGCATTGGTTATTTTGGAAAATCCTTCCCTTTCAATTTACAAGTTTGTTGAAAATAAGGTTGTTGAAACTACTTTTTCGGAGTTTACGTCCTGGAACTCAGTGGCTTTGTTTACCTTGCTCGTTCGCCAATAGCCGTAACATACGCACTCTCGCGGGTGATAAATTAATTTATGCCACTTGTTAATTCCAGAAGGCGTTGCCAGTGAGATTCTGACACAGGTACTACAGATAGTCTCGTCAGGCGTAGTAAGTCAAAACCTTCAAAATTTCTTCCATCCTGCTTAATTTGGGTGAGGGTGACTGGCTGAGGTAATCTTCGTACAGCTCGTATTTGGATAACGACTCGTTTACTATCATCTAATTTTGGGTCAGGATAAGGTTGAGTGACGACTTCTGCTAGACCAATGACTCGCCGCTCTTTGCCTGTGTGATAAATAAGTACCAAATCACCAATTTCCATCGTACGCAGATGCTTAAGAGCCAACGGATTGCTCACTCCATCCCAAACTGTACTGCCATCCCGTTCTAAATCGCAGTAAGAATACTCTTGTGGTTCTGTTTTCAGCAGCCAGTATGGCACAAATATTCTCCTTTATTTGTTTGTAGTTAACAATTGACTTTCAGTTCACTCAAATTCAGAATATGGCACTATGTCCAGAGGACATGCTGCTTTGTTGGTGTAGCCTGCACTTTGCGCATACGTGCCACGCTGCGCGCTTCACGCATTCGCAATCCGAAGAAATTAGTCGGGTAAGGTTCGAGCGTCGCCGCTCTTCCCTCCCCGCGCGAACCGTGCATGAGACTTTCGCGCTCACACGGCGAAAGTCCTACTTCAAGCGAGTTGACTTGGATTTAGTTTCTAAAAATGTAACTGCTCAGACTTTTGACAATGGTCGTGTCAAAGTAAAAAGATACCACCCGTATAGATGCACTGCTAGCTGTGTCTTCAAGAGTGGATAGGGAGTGTAAGTTGTTAATTGTGTATTGTTTTTTGTTAGCGATGAAAGGTTAGTTGTTGATTAGAGCTAACCTCTCGCGACTTCTTACAATTTAACCAAATCCCCATAAGTTAATAATTTTTAGAGGAGTGTTTTGTGAATACAAATGCTGTATTTGGTTCTCAGGTAAATACTGGGAACTGGTTGAAGTTTTTATCTTTAGCATTGCTTGTATGTGTCAGTTGTACGCAACCTGCGTTGGCGCAGCAGAAAGAGAGAATGTTGCGTACTCTAACTGTTAATGGTCGCGCAATGGAGGCAATTCCTACAACGTTGTCTCAAGTCAGTTTGGGAGTGGAGGTTCAAGGGAAAACAGCACAACAAGTTCAACAAGAGGCTGCTCGCAAATCATCGGCTGTAGTCGCTTTACTCAAGAGCCGTAATGTGGATAAACTACAAACTACTGGCATTAGTCTTAACCCAATTTATAATTACGACAATAAAGTGCAGCGTATTACAGGGTATGCGGCTTCTAACGTTGTGAGTTTTCGCATTCCGACTGAGCGCGCTGGGACTTTGTTAGATGAAGCTGTCAAGGCTGGTGCGACTCAAATTAGCAGCATTAGTTTTGTTGCTAGTGATGAGGCGATCGCCGTTGCTCGACAGCAAGCTTTAAAGGAAGCTACTCAAGATGCTCAACAGCAAGCTCAAGCTGTTTTGAGTGCTTTGGGTTTTCAGTCGAAAGAAGTCGTCAGTATTGAAGTCAATGGAGCCAGCGCACCTCCACCGCCACCAAGACCTGTTTTGCGTGCTGAATATGATGGTAAGCTGGCAACACAAAATGCTTCCACCCCCATAGTTGGTGGTGAGCAGCAGGTGGAAGCTACGGTAACGTTACAAATTAGTTATTAGTCATTAGCTTTACCTATTTTGACCAAGAAAGGGGTGTAGGGGTATAGGGGTGTAAGGGTGTAGGGGACCCAGTACTGCAGGAGCGTCTCCCTCCGTAGGTACCTGGCGTGGGGGAGAGGATTATCTAGCCCGTGACCCCCCTAATTTTTGACGCTTGACTAAATTAGAAGTTCTCAGGGCTGAGATCTACGTCTGCTTCATCCCGTTTAGAACCTAATAATTGCAGTTGCTCCACAATAATAACGGGTGTGGAGCGATTTGCTCCTGTTGCGCGATCGCTCCAAGTGTCAAATTTTAAGGAACCTTTGACAGCAATTTGTTTGCCTTTACGCACGTAATCACCTGCTATCTGCGCTGTTTTTCCCCATAATTCGAGATTAAACCAATCAGTATGTTCGTTGTCTCTTGTGCGCCGATTGACAGCAAGTGTTAACTTACACTTTACACTACCTGACTCGAAATATTTCATATCCGGGTCAGTTCCTACACGACCGATGAGGGTGACGATATTTATACTCATGTGCTTATTTAGTACAAGTGTACTTAATTGTCATTATCATAATAGCGAATTGCTAAGCTACGAGTGGAGCTTCAAAAAAAATAATGACAATTACTGAAACAAATGATATATATTGCTCTGTAAAAACTCTAAAACAATACGGATAAGCTGACACACTTAGAGAAAATAGAACAGTAGAAGCTTGAGACTGGTCAAAGATTACAAAAATATATATAACAAAACTAATCTAGTTTACTAGACTCAGGTTAAAAAACGTAATAGGATTCTGCACAATTCTCACTTCGTGTTAATAGTCAAAAAATTATTGTAATAAGGGGGCGTAGAGACGCGTGGGTCTTTTTAGTAAATTTTCCTTTTCGCGGGATATGGGTATTGACCTTGGTACCGCGAACACCCTCGTTTATGTATCTGGTAAAGGCATTGTTCTGCAAGAACCTTCTGTGGTGGCGATTGACCAAAACGATAAGGTTGCATTAGCAGTTGGCGAAGAAGCAAAAAAAATGCTTGGTCGGACACCGGCGAATGTGATTGCGTTGCGCCCTTTGCGCGATGGTGTGATCGCTGACTTCGATACGGCTGAGCTGATGTTAAAAAGTTTTATTCAAAGAGTCAATGAGGGCAAATCCCTAGTATTACCTAGAATTGTGATTGGTATTCCTAGTGGAGTCACAGGTGTAGAAAGAAGAGCTGTCATGGATGCGGCTTCTCAAGCTGGGGCAAGAGAAGTTTATTTGATTGATGAACCAGTAGCAGCAGCTATTGGGGCAGGATTACCTGTGGCTGAACCAACAGGCAATATGATTATTGATATTGGTGGTGGCACAACAGAAGTTGCTGTGTTGAGCCTGCAAGGGACAGTGCTTTCTGAATCAGTGCGTATTGCTGGAGATGAGCTGACTGAAGCCATTATGCAGTATATGAAAAAAGTTCATAACTTGGTTATTGGGGAACGTACTGCTGAAGACATCAAAATTCGGATTGGATCGGCATATCCAACTCATGATGATGATGACGCCATGATGGAAGTCCGAGGCTTACACCTGCTTTCTGGTCTACCGCGAACTGTTACAGTTAAAGGACCAGAAATACGTGAAAGTATGTCAGAACCGTTGTTGGTGATTATCGAAGCGGTAAAGCGGACTTTGGAACGCATCCCGCCAGAATTGGCAGCAGACATCATTGACCGAGGAATTATGCTAGCTGGTGGAGGTGCGCTGCTCAAAGGGATAGATACTTTAATCAGTCATGAAACTGGAATTGTTACACACATCGCTACTGATCCATTGTGCTGTGTTGTGATGGGAACAGGTCGTGTGTTGGAAAATCCCAAGCAGCTAGAAAGGGTTTTCAGCGGACGCTCTCGCAATATGTAACACAACCAGAATGAAATATTGGGTTCTTTATAGAATCCAATATTGTAAATTATATTACAGCTAGAAAAGGTTTCTTATGTTTACGGCACGTCGCTGGTGGGAGCGCAGAGGCTTACAAATAGGTTTGGTAGGTATTATTGTTGGTGGTGCTTGGGTTCTTCGACAAACTCAAGGTGTACTTTTGTTTGAGATGTATCAAGAGATAACTCGTCCAATCCAAATGTTGCAGACACCACCACCTCAAGAAGATCGTCTGAAGGATGCTCGATTTGCAGAATTGCAAACTCAAATTGTAGAACTGCAAAGGCAAAATAAAAAGTTAAAAGAATTATTACGCTATGTGGAAAAAGAACCCAAGTCATCGCGCCCAGTTCTGGCGCGTGTGATTGCACGTGGTGCTGATAATTGGTGGCAACAAGTGACTCTCAATCGTGGAAGCCTTGCAGGACTTCAGGAAGGTTATGTTGTCAGGGCTGAGGGTGGATTGGTGGGTTTAATAGAAAGTGTGACTCCCAATACCAGCCGCGTGCTGTTAATTAGTGACCTTAAGAGTCAAGTTGGTGTGACAGTGAGTCGCACAGGGGCAAAAGGTGTTTTGCGAGGAGACTCCTCAGCAGAAGCTGTTCTGGAATTTTATGAAAAAGTTCCAAATGTAAAACCAGGAGATGTAGTTGCCACATCTACCTATAGTCAGAAGTTTCCTTCGGGATTAGCTGTGGGACGAGTGAAGTCACTGGATCTCAAGAAACTTCCAGCATCAGTTGCGAAAGTGGAAGTTTTCCCGTCAATACGCTCTCTAGATTGGGTAACAGTATATCCTAAACCAGAAAACCCACAGTCAGAAAATATCGGTTCTGCAAATCAACAGTCAGAAAAATCAAAAAAACCTAATTAAACAATGAGGATTCCTCAATTACATAACAGTAGACAAAAAAAGCCAAAATCGCCAAGACGAAAATCCAAAATTCAAATGACTCCCCTTTCTCGTTGGCACCCGCGCCTACGTCAACTCACTGATTGGGGGATAATAGCAGGGTCAGTCATGTTATGCTTACTGATGTTGCTAGTTCGAGTTCCCGGTATGGAATTATTGGGAATTGGACCAAACTGGCCAGTGATTTGGGTGGTTGCTTGGAGCGTTAAGCGTAGTGCTTTAGCTGGCGCATTGGCAGGAGTTGTTCTAGGTCTACTGCAGGATGCAATGACATCACCAGACCCAACTCATGCTCTAAGTTTAGCTGTGGTAGGAAGTCTAACTGGTTTGCTACAAAAGCAGCGTTTCATACAAGAAGACTTTATTTCTATTGCCTTAATTGTATTTGGTATGGCTCTGTGGTCAGAGACAATTTTTGCATCGCAGTTAATTTTAATGGGCGATCGCAATCCGGCAGATGTTTGGACATATTTCCAGAAGGTGGCTCTTGCTTCTGCCATTCTCAGTAGTCTCTGGGCACCTGTGGTTTATTTTCCCCTAAATCGTTGGTGGGAGCAGTTAAAAATAGCCCAACAATGAGCCAAATTCAATGCTTGTCGGTGAAGGGGAAAAGGGGAAAGAAAAAATCTTTAACCCAAACCCAGTAACAATTTTCCAAGTTAAGTTGAAAGTTCAAGGTGTAAAACCCTCCCAGTTATTGATATCAAACTATCGCTGTGTTAGCGCAACGCCTCACTCCTCAAAGGAGCGAGGCGCGCTGTAGCATAACTCTCAACCAGAAACTTGTCTGTTTATGATATAAGATAAGTCGTGTACTTTTTCAGCTTGTCTGACCCAACTCATGCTGCATTTGGTGATATCTCCAAAGCTTACCGCGTTGTTGCAACAATTCTTGATAATTTCCTTGCTCAACAATATGTCCCTTCTCAAGCACGACGACTTTATCTGCTTTAGCAATTGTTGAGAGTCGATGGGCGATCGCAATCACTGTTCGTCCAATTGAAAGCTTTTCTATCGATTCCTGAATTAACCGTTCTGATACAGAATCTAAAGCGCTCGTTGCTTCGTCTAAAATCAAAATTTCTGGATCGCGTAACAAGGCGCGAGCAATAGCAATCCGCTGTTGCTGTCCTCCTGATAACCGACTTCCGCGATCGCCTAATATTGTATCAAAGCCTTCCGGCATTTTTTCAATAAATTCTAGTGCATTTGCTAGTCGAGCTGCTTCTCTAATTTTTGCTTCTGTTGCTCCTTGTGTACCGTAGGTAATATTCTCCCAAACAGAAGTATTGAAAATAAATGTATGCTGACTAACTATAGCCATTTTGCGACGTAGAGAGTTAACCTCAAACTGCCGCACATCAACTCCATCAATAAAGATATGCCCTTCTGTGGCATCATAAAATCGAGGAATTAAATCCACTACTGTTGTTTTACCAGCACCAGAGGAACCCACCAGTGCCGTCATTTTTCCCCGCTCAATTGAGAGGGTAATATTATGTAACACTAAATGAGTGGGGTCGTAGCCAAAATCAACAGATATTAAGTCAATCGAGCGCTTGAAGCCCAAAAATTCAATATTGCCGTTCTTAAAGTATACTTTGTTCTCCTCTGTCAAAAGTTCTTTAATGTTTTCTAAAGAACCACTCAATGTGCTGAGATAGGCTAGTGTTCCGTTCATGTCTTGAAGCTGTGGTGCAACGCGAACAAGAACAAACAAAAATGCCAATAATGAAGCAGCTTCTAATCTCAATAGAGTGAAAGAGATAATGATTATACTGATAAGAACCGTAGTGACTACACCTTCAGCTATTGGTTTCACCAGTGTCCAAGCATACACAACTTTGATAGAAGCATTCAGTAAGTTTTGACTTACTTTGTAGAAACGCTGTCTCTCAAATTCTTGTGTTCCAGATGCATGTACAGTACGAATTCCATTAATAAATTCTAATGCTGTTGAGTTAAACTGACCGTTAGCTTTAGAAATTCCAAAACTGGTTTCTCGTACTCTAGAATTTAACGTTGTTAAGCCTACTGCTAAAAGTGAGAATACTGGAACTGAAATGATAGATAACTGCCAAGATATGGCAAACATAGAAATAAAGTAAACAGTTACCATCACTAGCCTAGTAAACACGAAAGCTACTCCACTGAAACCCTGTTTCAGCCTCTCAATTTCTGTCGTCATCGTATTCACGATTTCGCCAGACCGAGCTTCGGTGAAGTAACCTAATGGTAAAGCTTGTAACTGCTCAAAAATCTGCTGACGTAAGCGGTTTGCAAGATTTAATTGAGCAGATTCTGTATAAATTCCTGCAAAGTAATTAAAGCCTGCACGAGTCCAAGTACTCAATAAAATCAAAACAGATATTACAGAAACCTGTATCTGCTTTATCTTCTGAGGATCAATGTTTTCTGCATTTAAAGATTTTATCCAACTATCCAACCAGATAAAACCTGTTGTGGGTGAGGCAGCATTACCCGTTAAGCTTTGTAAAAAGGAAAGTAGAAGCCCAACACTGAAACCCTCAAACGTCGCTGCTAGGAGGGTAAATACTATAGCCAATAGAGTTAACTTACGAAAGTGTAGTAACTCTCGTAAGATTAAATGGTTTTCTTTCCAGAATTTAGTCGTCTGGAGCAGACTTTTGAACAAATTACGAACTGGTCTGGAAATTGTAACATGCATTGGTATTGTTCAATAGTAACGTAGCATAGTAAAAGATTATATTCAATGACTCTGACTTCTTGGGAAAACGAAAAACTGTAAGTTGTGTTTGCCAATATATGCTCGTAGATAGTATTGCTGTCATTAACAAAATTTTGAGACATTTTTTGTTGCTAACAGCTCATACTTACTACGCACTAGTCGATCACAATATTTGGCTATCCAGGTGTAACAGCTTCGACTCTGCTTCAACTTCCCATGACCTCACTATTCCTGGTAGTCTGTTGAGCTGTCGTTGTGCTTCTGGACTTAGCCGTACTGCATCTTCCAAAGTCCAGCAACGAGGTCCAGTCAGACTCATTTCACCGCGTAGTACATTCAATAGCTGTGGCAGATTATCCAATCCATACTTACGCATCCATCGTCCTAGTGTTGTCAAATTCTGACTTTTTTGCCCATCACACAAAGTGTCTTGATAGGCGATCGCCTTTTGGCTAACTCCTAGAGGGAGCATAGCTTGATCCACAATTGCTTTTTTGGTAACTTTAGTTGTGCGAAACTTGAAAACCTTAAAAAGTCTTCCCCGCTCTCCAACACACCATTGGCTGGAAAAAAGCGAATTTTCTTTTGGTGAGGAAACACGCATCAACAAAATTAATCCCAACATTATTGGACTTACGGCAAGCAAAAATATCAACGCTGTGAGCCAGTCAGTCAAACGTTTTAACCACCACAATACTGAGTCTACTGATTTTGAGTGTTTTTCACTAGAAGGTATGCGCAGGAATATAGGTTTGTTGGCTTTTTCGCATGCATCTGCCCAAAATTTTAACCTTGCTTCACCAAGTTTTGGATCTATGCGTACTAAATTTGTGGGAGAATGTTTTAGGCACTCTACTAACGATTCTTTTCTATCCAGTGAAGGCATATAAGGTTGCTTTATCACTCCAATAGGTCTAACCAGCAACTGTCCCTGTCGCCATTGAAGCGTGCAGTACTGGGAAGGATTATCTTGTTGCTGCTTCACACTATAGTAATTCTGTAATGCCGGTATTCTTGGAGTAGTTGTCATATGTATTTTCACTCATAGTATAGTAGATTGCTAACCTCATGCTGCTCTAATATCAAAAGCTGTCAAACGTAAAAATATCGAGCGGCATTTTAAATTGCTGACTCAAAAACTGAAAGTCGTTAAGTGGAAAAAGCTAACACTAACCCCTACTAAGAATTTCACATCTCGGTTAATTTTTTTACCGCTGATGTATATGAAACAACAATTGTAGTTTTCAAAGAAATTTCAGAAACTCTACCCTTGTGTTTTTTTGGGGTATTTAATAACTAGGATATAAGATGCCGTAAGAATAACGGTTGCAGAAAAAAATTCTTTATTTACTCTTTAAACATTCAGGACTTTTTTCTGAGAATTATTAAGTTCTCGTGAATAAGAGAATTTTTGTAATTACGAAAAAAACTTCTTGTTTGTCAGATGATGCAATGATAATCAAATTTGATTTAAGCAACTCAAAAGCGAGCATCCCAATGCATGAAAAAAGACGAGTCGTGGGAGCATCTTGCTCCCACATTTTCATCAAAGCGTGCTATTAGACCAAACTGCAAAGGTTCATAATTCTAAACATTTGGGATGTACCCATTCAAAAACGCTTAATGAACACAAGTCAGAAAAATCTATAAATTTTATACATTTATTTAAATTTTTATTGATCTTTTTATTGACATTATCTTCAGAAAATGATTGGAAATCAAATAAAAAAAACTGATTCAGATATCAGACTTTTTTAATTTTAATGAAAAACAATTCCGCAACCCAGTTGTCACAATTCCTTCTTAAGAAGTTTTTTAAAAGGAATTCTGTAGAATTGGGTTGCAGAGTAAAAGGGTAATTTACAGCAGAACTCAGAACACAGAACTCAGGAGTAAAATAGCCTTCATACCTGGCGCGTGAAGTTTAGGTTCTGTACCTCACGCACGAACAAACTGCTGTATATCTTGCACTTTTGTCAAAAAGCGCGGGTTTCTTGAAAATGATGACGCAAGCCTGACCTTAATTTTCACCTCAGTTATCCGGTTTTTAGGTCTTGTTGAAAATGCTACAAGATGTCAGGTAACAGTTTCTCACCAGAATATTATGCAGATTTGGTGGTCAACAATGAGGTGGTGGTTTGAATCCCCATCTGATTGCATTCTGAGGGAAGTCACCAAATCCTCCTCCTGCGCTCAAGAGTTACTGAGTTGTATTTTCAAGTTAGTCATTCATGGGTTGGGCACTCCCCTTGGCTTGGGTGAAACCATGACAAAACAGGACTTCCTTTGCTCGCGTGTACTCATGGAGTGCTCCCACAGAACTTTAGGAGAGGCATGCATAGGCGGGTTTTTTTAAATGACTCTTGCGAATTTCCAAGTTAACCCGCCAATGAATAATGCGTCAACTCGTTTTACCCAAGTTCGTAGGCGCTTGCTTTAAAAATACACCAGAAAAAAATATGGCATATGCTACTTTAGAAGAGCATATGCCGTTATGAAGTAGCCCAACTAAACAAAGACTTAGGACGTGCAATGCCTCCTTGTATTGCTATAACTCGGTCTTACTCGGCGTCCACAGCCAGACATTCTGCTTCCCAAGGCGTATATAATTTCAGTCATGCTTAAAAGTCACGCTAGCTTCCGTAGTTTTATTTCTCCATTGCTTGTTGCAGTGCAAATCGCTGTTGATGAGCATATGGCACAAATGTACTAGTAGAGTTTGAGACTCCATTTGCCACAACTCCAAGTAAGTTTAATCTGCTGAGCATAGCTGTCGCTTGTGTCAGTTGAGCTCGAGTCACTCTACCGATGCTAGCGACCATAACCACTCCACGACAAGATGATGCCGTAAGCATCGCATCCACTAAACCAATCACTGGAGTTGAATCTACAAGTACCAAATCATAGTTGTTCTCGAATGTTGCCATTAATTGCTGCATTCGAGGTGAACTCAACAGATGAGCTGGGTCAGCAGGTGTTGGTCCTGCGGTCAAAATGTCGATGTAGGATGAGCCTGAGGATTGGATACCAATCTGATTCGGTATTGTGGTGTCACCTGCTAAGAGTGTTGAAAGCCCCTGCTCGTTGGGAAGATTCAGTTGTTTGTGCAGACTGGGAGCACGTAGGTTGGCATCAATTAGGAGGACCCGTTTATGTAAACGAGCAGCACTCATTGCCAAACCTAATGCCAGACCGGATTTCCCATCATCTGATAAAGCTGAGGTAACCATCAAAGATTTGAACGAAGAAACAGAGTTCAAAAGTTCAATGTTTTTATAAATAAGATCTAGAGATTCCCAACGCGGTGAGGATTGCAAGACTTGAATTGTCCAAGGAGCTGGAACGTCTGGCTTACCGAAAGGTAACTTGATAACTGATTCTCTGGTTTTAGCAGGTGGTAACTTGGGAGTGGTGCCCAGTATTGGTAAAGCAATCTGTTTCTCCAACTCAGCTGTGGTATGAACAGAATCATCAGCTGCTTCACGGATAAAGGCAGCAATACCTCCTAACATTAACCCAACCACTGCACCTAACATCAGGTTCTGCTGGAGGTTAGGACCTAGTCGTCCACCCATTTGGGGTTCTTCCACCATTTCCCAGTTAAATCCTCCTTTGGCAAGTTCTTGCTGTAGTCGCTGTTCTGCTTTTCTAAGCTCCTGCAATCTTTCGCGGCTAAGTTGTACTTGCGGCTGTAGGCGACCGTACTCAGCTAATAAAATGGGAAATTTTTTCAGTGACTCAGTTAGTTCTGCTTCTTTCTTCGCCAAAACCTGGTCTTTTGCGCTTAAAGACAGTAGTGTTGTTTGTGTGTCCACTAACCTCGTTGCCAGAGTCAGATCAATTTGGCTCTTCTGTCCTTGCTGTAGCAGAGAGGATGATTGACCACTGATTGGAGTAGACTCTGATCCTAAGGTTCTTCTTTGTTCTTCTTGCAATAATGCCTTTTGGCTTTCAAGTTGCGCTGCTAACTTCTGTACGTTCGGAGCGTCCTCTGTAAAGCGCACGCGTTCCTGTGATAATGCTATTTCTGTTTTTTGGTATTCGTTCAGTAATGCTTGATAGCGAGTCGATTGACTCAGACGAGCTTCAACAAGAGCGTTCTGTGGACTACTTTGAAGTAGCTTTTGTAAATTTTTATACGTTTCCTCCGCTTCTTTAAACAAGGAGCGAGTTGTGCCACGCTCTTGCTGAATTCTGATCAATTCGTCCTGTATAGCTTTTGACTGGGACTCTGGATCTATCAGTTGCTGTGTTTTGCGAAACCTTTGTAAGTTAGCCTCAGCTGCGCTAACTTCTTCAGTCGCTCCCTTTAACTGCTTTCTAATATTTCTAAGCCCTTTTTGTAAACGGTCACCCTGCTGCTGAATGTTGTAATCTATATAAACTTTCCGAACTGCTTTGAGAACTTTATATGTTTTATCTGGATCTTTCCCAGTATATTGCACCTCAAATATTTTCGTCGCAACATTATCTTCTTTGTTTTTTATTTGACTTAAAGCCAAAGAGCTTTGCAACTGACCGACACTCATATCTGGATATTCCAGCTTGAGTAGATCAACTGCTCTTTTAAGTAGACTAGAACTTTGCATTAACTTCAGTTGGGTTGCAACGTCTACCTCAACATTAGGGTCGGTAAATTGACTGTCTACGCCATTCCCACCACCTTCTTTTGTTCCTTGATAATTAGGTTCTACCAACAGCTGCATTGAGCTTCTGTAGGTAGGAGGTGTTCTTTTTGTGATCACACCTGCAACAGCAATAGAAGCCACAAATGCTGCTAAAAACCAAGGAAATCTGCGTATTAAAACCGCAAACAGTTGTCCGTAACCCGGTTCTGACTCAGTGACTGGATTTCCATATGGACTAAGACTGCTCTGAACCACTTTTACTATCCCTCAGCTAACAAATTAAATGAATAATGTATTTACAGTACAAGCTTGTCCAATAACTTGCTCGACTTTGTTAAAGAAAGCCTCTTGTGAAAAGTTTGTCACTGCATGATTACGAATGTTTTCGTAATCCCAATAGATTTCCCTGGCTTCTAATAGTGCAGCTTGCAGCGATTCGGGTGTTTGTCTGTTAAAAAAGACTCCTGTTTTACCAGGTATCTGAGTATCTAATACCCCACCCGCTCCAAAGGCAATGACAGGTGTTCCACTGGCATTTGCTTCTACTGGAACTAATCCATAATCTTCAAGGGCTGCAACAATAACAGACTTTGCTTTAGAAAACAACTGAGTGCGTTCTGTATCAGTGACGTGTCCTAAAAATTCAATATTAGATAGTGCTTGAGACTGTAACCTCTCTTTTTCTGGACCACTTCCTGATATTAGCAACGGCCATCCCAGCCAGTTAAAAGCTTCGACTATTATATCAAGACGCTTGTAGCTGATCATCCGAGCTGAGGCCAGATAAAAATCTTCTTTGGTATCTGAAAAAACAAATTTATTTGTGTCAATCGGATAGTTAATAACAATAGCTTTTTTCTTGTAGGTACTTTCAATACGACGAGCGACAATACTGGAGTTAGCAATGTAAAGGTCAGGTTCCTGTGCATAGGCAAGGTCTACCTTTCTCATCATTTCAAAGACTTGTTCGATTAATGGAGCAAAATATCGATAATCTCCATACTCACGTAAATACGTTTCTGTATCCCACAAAAAACGGGTAATATTATGACAGAAACAAATATGGTACCCCTTCGGATTCTTTCGCACTGCTTTAGCAAAGCTTGTGCTACTGCTGATAATCAGGTCGTAGTTTTGTAAATCTAAGGCGCGAAAGGCTGGAAAATACAGGGGAGCCATCAATCGAAAATACTTCGCTGCTCCTGGAATATTTTGCAGGAAGGTTGTGTTGATGATGCGCTCACCAATGTCAATGGTTTTTTCGGGGTCGTATAAGGAAGTAAAAACGTCTGCTTCAGGGTAGCGCTTACAGAGTAATTCAAAAACGCGCTCTGCCCCTCCCTTCTGGGTTAAATAATCATGCACCAAAGCAATTTTCATATGATTCCTGAATGGATTGACTCCATATAACTATCTACAAGTGGTGATAGGTTTGTTCCGAATACTGCACCCACTGTTAGCAGTTCACAGACTTTAAATGCAAATCTGACTCACGCCCCTACTTGTTCCCAAGATACTAAAACGTGATTTTTATAGTGTTAATTTTTAATAAAAATTTCGTAAGGAGAGAAGAAAGAAGTTAATAATCCTTTGGGTAAATCGGGAAGTTGAGACTTATATTGGCTAATTGCTTGCTTTTTCTGTTGATGAACTGAACTGATACACAGTCGGTAAGTGTGAGTTAAGTGCTGGAAAGAGAATTTAAAAGGCAACAAATTATACCAAAATATCCAAATCGGGTACTGTAACAGTTCTGAAAGAATTTTAGATTCAGCGATCGCCTTCTGAACTAATTCATAAGTCCCTTCATGGTCTGGGTGACCATCTTTACTGTGAGGTACGTAAATCTCTCCTGGCTGGAAGGATTTCAAAAGTCCAACTAGATGAGCAATTAACTGTTGGCGTTGCTCGCCCTCTAGCTTTGCGAGAGAACCATCGGTATGATCTAAAAAGTGTATTGCCGATTTTTCTATACCTAAATTCTTAAGAGCGCTGATCGCTTCTTGCTGGCGAACTTGGATAATTTCTTCCGGTTTCACCCATTCTGGTCTACCGTAGCGTCCGTCTGTCAGAAATATGACCGTGACAGGTATTCCTTGGGAACGTTTAAGAGCAATCATGCCTCCACAACCGATTGTTTCATCATCTTGATGTGGAGAAAACACCATGATCGGTTTTTCACTTACTGTGAGGGGCTTGCTTTTAACTCGTAAAACCCAGTTACAAACTCTACTATTGATATCTCGAACTTTGTATTCAACACGATACTTCAGCTTTCCTAATAATGGAATCTTAGACATGAACCAATACCTCGTTTTTCTGAGAATGATTTATGATAATTTTTTCTATAGTCTTTCTATAATTCTCTGTAAACTTTTCTTTGGTATGATTTTCTCTGGCAAATTCCCAAGAACCTCTTGCCATCTGCTTTAATTTTTCTTTAGGTAGGCGAGAAATTCTTTGGACTTCTTGCTTAATTTCTTGGATGGAACTGTCTTTAAGAATGATACCGTAATCTTCTTTTATATCTACACTCGCTTCATAGCTGACAATTGGTATTAAACCTGCATGCATACAATTAATCACGCTACCACCTCCGCCTTCAGAACAAGAAGGATAGACGATGCCAACGCAGTTATTCAGGATATTTACAAATTTTTGACTGTTGACATCAATCCATCCTATTGTCTGAATGTTAGGGGTTTGATAAAGTTCTTTATAGAAAGCATTGACAAAATCTTCTTCTTGACTAATTGGTCCACAAATAGTTAAATGGCAATCAGGCATTTGGGCAAAAGCTTCTAATACTAAATCTAGTCCCTTATGTACGAGACCGCCACTGCCAAACCAAAGAAAATTCTTGCGGCAATTGTCAAAATCTTTTTCTTCTAACCAAGGATAAACAACTTGTGCAGAAATAGGAACGCGATAAATTGGTTTTTTAGCATATTTTAGGGTACTGATAGTAAAGTCATTGCCAAGAACAGTAGCACAGTCAGCGTGTTCTAGAGCTTGATTGGGTAGTTCAAATCTCCGAGGACGGAGAGTGACGCCTCGCCTTTGCTGTAGTGCTAGGAGTCTGTTGGCTTCTGCTGCATTATGAAATAAAAGATGAGCTGTGTCAGCATGAAAGATTTTGATACAATCTCTATTAAGGAATGGCGCACATCTTTGCAAATTCCAACGAGTTTCTATAAAAAATGCATATTCTTTTTGAGGAAGAAATATATCGTTATAATATTGGATAACATCAACACAGTAGCCCATATCCAAGAAAATCTGAGCCATCTGGTAACATTCCCAAAAACGGGTGTGAGAATCTAAAATTGATTCGCCCGATTTTAAAACAAATGGCTCAACGGCGTATGAAATAAGTACGTTACCGATAGCAGATTTCTCTGGCTGGAGTGAAACCTTTCGGCGCATTTGTTGACGGACTTTAATTTTGTTTGATAAACGATTAACAATACTAACTGTACGTTGAACGAGTTGAGGTGGCATAAATGTACCCTTGTTGGCAGAGTAGTTAAAATTTTTTAATGTTTGGAATAACATCACATTGAAAGAAAAACCTCATAGCCTTGACATAAGACTAGAGATTCCTTACTACTCAACCTATGCTTTTTTTGCTACCGAAGTCAACCTAGTAATATTAAGTATGAGTTAACTTCGGTTAAAGATGTTACCTAAACTGCGGCTAATGTTTTGGATTGGCTGAAATAAGCGTTCTGCTCAGTTCGCAGTTTGTCGCACAGTCTACCTTCAGGCAATTCTACATCATCGTAGGTTAAAACTTGGTCTTTTGGAATATCTCGTTTCAGGCGACATCCTTCTGCTAAACCTATGGGCAAGAGGTTTTGCTGTTGAACAATCGGAGAATTTTCACACTGACCGTATGTCATGTAATATCCGATACCATCCAAGCTTTCTCCAGCTTTGAGGTCAATTTTGGCGGTGGTGATTACATCGACCAAAGGACCACCTAAAGGACTTAAGATGTCATCTTGGAAGAGGACAACGCGAGCAACAGACAATGGTACCTCAAAGTGACAGAGGTGGTAAGGAGTGTAAAAGCTGTAAAGTGGACCTTCACCTAACTTGTACAAGTTGAGGTAGTGACGTTGCTTAGGATCGTCGTGAGTTCCAAAGACAAAGACCCCTGGACCTGGTTTTGCACCAACGACATAATCAACGATACCGCCTAGTTCCTTGAGTTGTTCAACGTCGTACATGTTGGTCATTTCATCGACATGACCTCTAAAGTCGTATCCCAGCATTCCTCGCTTAGCAACTTGCATACCTGTGGCGTTAGCAACGATCGCCTGCTCAAACGATATCTTTGTTCCATCAGCAAAACTGGTGACCATGTGAGCTTTTTGACCCCAGCGTTTAGCAAATGCTTCTTGTGTTGTCGGATTGCGATAAGGGTCTTGTAAGCCTTTGATATTACCACATAACAGCGGAGTCAGACCGATACTTTTAACAAAACGATAGAGATTCAATTGCACTCCTGGCTGATCTCCATCACAAGCGGTGAGAATAACTCCTGCTTTGTCGGCGTAAACTTTGAGAATGGGACCGATAGTACCATCCAATTCAGCGTTCATCATGATGACGTGCTTGTGATGGGCGATCGCCTCCATCACGACATGAGCACCAAATTCTACTGCGCCTGTGACTTCAATCAGAGCATCAATTCCTTCGGCGCGACACAGTAACATTGCATCTTCTGTGACTGCGTATTGATTGTGGGCGATCGCGTCTTCTAATTCAGTGACGTTGGAAACGACTTTGCTATCTTCAATACCTGCTTCTGAGTATGCTCGCTTGGCTGCATCAATACTGCGGTTGGAAATAGCAACTAACTCCATACCAGGAACTGAATTCTTAATTTGATTTGCAATTCCCCGTCCCATAAAGCCAGCACCGATCATCCCAACTTTGATGGGGTTACCTGCTTCGGCACGAGCTTGTAAGGCGCGATCTACAATAATCATTGGTTAATCTCCTAGAATAATATTTGCGAGTTATTCCGCCAGTGAATTGTTAATTCCTACTCTCTTTCCGCCAGAAGAATATTTAATTTAACGAACCGCAAAGGCGCAAAGGACACTAAGGAAGAAAAAAAGAAGATAAGTAATCTTGGGGTGGGAAAGGAGTAGTTGTCTTTCCATCACCTTTCGGGACTAACAACTAAACATTTCCTCCAACAGTCATCATTTTCATCAAAGGCCAATTCTTATCTTTTTCAGAGATTTCAGTCACATCTATGGGCCATTGAATATTGAAAAATGGATCATCATAGCGCAATCCCCGCTCATATCCTGGTGTGTAAAATTCTCCTACCTGATAAGCAACTTCAGCAGATTCTGTCAGTGTTTGATAGCCGTGGGCGAACATTTCTGGAACATATAAAGCGCGATGGTTTTCGGCTGTTAATTCCACACCGATATGTTGAAGGTAAGTCGGAGATTCGGGACGCATATCAATAATCACGTCATAGATCGCGCCTTGAGTACAGCGAATTAATTTCGTTTCTGCTGCTGGTAGAATTTGGTAATGCATTCCCCGCAGCGTTCCTTTTTTGTAGTTAAAAGATAGATTACATTGGGCAACCGTTGGCTTTAAACCATGTGCCTCAAACTCTTTAGCGCAGAAAGTACGGGCAAAGAAACCACGATGGTCTTGCTTCTGTTCTAAGTCAATGATGTACGCGTCTTTGAGTTCGGTTTCAGTAAAAATCATGGGTAACCTCGCTATAAATTCTGACTACATAGTAAGAGTCAATCATTTCTGATTGCCTTCGTGCTCTTCATCAAATCTTTAAGAAGTCGCATAGAAGCGTAGCGACTTCAATCAGAGAAGAACACAAACAAATTCTTCAACTAGACAATCCGACTATCTGAAGACTGTTACAGAATTCGCTTCTTGATATGGTTCTGGTTTGGCAAAAGTATCATCCCAGTACTGGGTACAAAGTTCTGGGCGCTTCGGTGGATTTGCGGTGTAAACGTAAAATAGTGCTGATCTGTCTTCTGACCGTAAGGTTCCGTGGTGTAAAGCAATTTTTGGATCTGTAAAAATCACGGTACCTGCTGGTCCTGGACATGATTTCCATTTGTGTTCTGGGATAACTTCCTTGAGCTGTTCATCAGTGATTCCTAAGTAGCCTGATTTCCAAAGCTTATAGTATATCCGGTAATAATTGAGACTGTGTAAAGGAGTCAAAGATAGCGGAACGTATTCAAAAGGACCGTGTTTTTCTTCGACATCGGACAAATAAATGATGATTTTGACCATCCGACGGTCTTCTGAGTCTTTATGCCACAGCAGTGTTCCAAACTGATTTTCGTTCGGAAAATCTTTACGTAAATGTACGCCCTGAAAGGTAACAGGAAGACCAATATAATTTTCCGCGATGTTCAGTAGCTTTTGTTCTTGTCCCCATTGAGAAAATTCTGGGAAATCTGTGACTGTATAAATTTGTGGCAGTCTTTTCGTGAGGTGGCTATTGTTTGCATCTGTCATTCTAGACAGTTGATTGTA
Organism: Brasilonema sp. UFV-L1; assembly: GCF_012912105.1. Classification (GTDB taxonomy): domain Bacteria; phylum Cyanobacteriota; class Cyanobacteriia; order Cyanobacteriales; family Nostocaceae; genus Brasilonema. The sequence continues at coordinate 17,402 of NZ_QMEA01000019.1, read as the reverse complement.
AGATGCTTTAAGAAGATCAGATGTAGAGCCAAGTCCTAACTTTTCGAGTGTTGTGACATAAACACCATCGCGTTTGAGATGATCGACAATCAGGCGATCGCTCGCTTCCAAAGCAGGCAATTTTCTGGCATGGTTTAGAAGTGCTGCTTTGTGACCTAACTCGGATTTCAACTCAGATATTTTGTTGATAGTACTGTTAAACATAAAATAATTTCCTTGTTCGTTTCATTCATTGCAAGTCGTATTTTCGTAAGTCTTGAGTAGAAGATTCCGTTGTTTGTGCCATTTTGAATTCTTTAGTAGCACCTCCTGTGTCAAAAGCACAGAGAGTGACTGAAGTCAAAAAGGGAACGATTGTCCGAACAGTACACACAGGCCATCTTCTCAAAGCACCTAAGAAAACTTTCAAATTCGCTTCTTTGAAACTCTGGAAAATCATCCGGCGGTAGAATTGTTTAGAGTATCCGTTTTCCTCCAGTTTCGTTATAACTTCAGGCAAGTGCTTGTATTGCATTAACAGTGCTGATTTTGGCTCTTTTTGCCAATAACTCACACCAACAATACATTCCATGTAGGTATCTTTAGTCACAATTATCCTACCATTAGCAGCGCAATACCCAGCTAAATATGCTAAAGATATCCAGTTATTCTCAGCTTCTGACCAAATTTGAAGAGCGCGTTGTACCAAATCAGTACGGTATACCGAAGCTGTCAGAAAGATGACTGCGCCAATGCTTTTTGAAAAACAATGTTCAAATATCGCTTTTGCGTCACCACTTCCATCTTCAGTATCAACATCAAACCAACGGTTACCAACTATTGTAGGCGGATGTACGGGTTCTCCAGTGATTTGGTGACGACCGGAAAAATTAAGGAACAATAAAGATAAATCTTCATATTGTTTAAGTTTATTGATGACGTAAGCGATTGCTCTATCCTGAATAGGATCATCATCACCAATTGTCCAAACATATTTGGTCGTTGCGGACTTCAAACAATGAATGATATTCCGCATGACACCTAGATTTTCGGAATTTCTGCTAGATTTAAATGTGAACTGACTGAGATTTTTTTGCCATTTCTTAATGATTTCTTGAGTATTGTCAGTTGAACAATTATCTGAAACAAAAATTTCACATTCCGATTCAAAGCCAATGATAGCTTGAGCAACCCATGCCAGTTGCTTATCAAGTCGCTGTGCGCGGTTGTAAGTTGGAATGGCGATAGTGAGTAGTTTCTTCATGGTGGACTGTACATCAGTTTGTCTCTGATGTGGATTGAGTTCTTGGGGATTTTGCATATGTCATTATCAGTCGCTTTCGATTTGAGTGAGCGAAGGTGTGATAAGAAAATGAGATGAATACTTAAGAATGCGGCAACACACATAACTCAGGTATCAATATATTATTACTTAGTCCGAGGGAGAGTTTTCCAAACAGATGAGCTGACCATACCCAAATATGGTACAAATATGTTGATTGTATACAGTGGCCATCGCCTGAGTGCTCCTACGATAGTTCTCCAATTTGTTTCTGCAAAGTGTTTAAATATAAATTCTTTGCAAAGTTTTTGGTTGTATCCAATTTCCATCAGTTTTATATAGACTTCGGGTAAATCAGAATAACGCATCTTGAACCATAGTTTTGGATCTGCTTGTGTAGAATTCATTCCACAAGCATATTGAACATAAACATCTTTAGAAATTTTTACACTTCCTTGAAGGGCGCAATACGCAGTCCAATAAACTTGTCCTTCTCTGTTATTTGCACTCTGCTCCCACTTTTGCAGAGCTTGTTGTGCTGCTTGTGTTCGGTAAACTTGAGCAGTCATGAATGCCAAACCGCTAAATCTGTCTTGCAAAGAATTTTCAATTAATGTTTTGCCATCAGTACAGATTTCGTCATTCTCAACCACAAACCAACGTTCATGAGCTAACTCACCAGTCAGTACATAAAGCCAGGAGAAATTAAGAAGTAATAATGCTAAATCCTCGTGCTGTTTCAGATTAGTTATGACATACGCAAGAGCGAGTTCATGAATAGGATCATCATCGCCAATCACCCAAACATATTTACTTGTTGCTGACTTCAGACAATAAGCCAGATTTCTCATTAAACCAATGTTATTGCTGTTTCGATGCGATTTAAATGTGGTATTTTGGAAAACAGATTGCCATTTTTTGACAATTTCCTGAGTGTTGTCTGTTGAACAGTTATCGCAAATCAAAACCTCGCATTCAGACTCAAAACCCTCTATTGCTTTAGCTAACCACGTCAGTTGTTGTTCTAGAAAGGTTGCTCGATTATAGGTGGGAATAGCAATTGTCAGTAATCTCGTCATATCTCAGTTAGCTTAAAGAAAAAGGGTATTTTGTCATCATAATGTTGGGAGATAATTAAGTAATATCAATCTGCCTTTTAGTTTTGTGAAGGTTAGCAGAAGATAATGAATTCCTGATGTTTCATATGGATGGAGTTGCTCTGGCTTTTACATATTTCACTATGAATTGCTTTTGATTTGAGTCAGCGAAGGTGTGATTATAAAATGAGATGAATACCCAAGAAATCCATGAGTTACGCTCACAAGGAACAATGAAAATAGTTATTCTTTGCTTCTGCCTTCTGTCCTCTGTCTTATTTTCAAAGCAGTCTAGAGCGCCGGTACAGTAATCGCAAAAACCCGGTTTCTTTAGGGTGGCGAAACGAAAAATTAGTCTTTTCGACAACAGAAACCAGGTTTTTTACCGCAATGCCTGACTAATGTACCAGTCCTCTAGGAATACGCATAACTCACGTATCGAGAGAATGCTTTAACAGCTACCAAAGGCCATCTTCTGAAAGCTCCTAAAAGAACCCTCCAGTTAAACTTCTTCAAGCATATGTAAAGCATTTTTCTACTAAAATCATTGGGGTATCCTATATCTCTCAGTTTGACCATAATTTCGGGTATATCTGCATATTCTAGGGTGACTAAGAGCTTGGGGTTTTGCATGAAATAATGAGTGCCAGCAACACATTCTAGGTAGTTGTCTTTAGTCACTAAGGTATCACCATGATAAGCACAAAAAGCAGTCCAATATATTTGAACAGCTAAGTTACTTAAACCTTCAACCCAATTATCAATAGCACGCTGTGCCAAATCTGTTCGGTACACTAATGCGGTTGTCAACCCTACACCACCAGTACTTTGCTCCAGACAACGTTCAAACACAGCTTTTCCATTGGAACTGACTTCATCATGCTCTACATCAAAGCATCGCTGCTCAAAGACTTCACCTGTCTTGGCATTACTTTTGGAAAAATTTAAAATGATTAATCCTAAGTTTGAATGTTGAGTTAGGGTGTTCACAATGTAGGCTATGCTGTTGTCGAATATTTTGTCATCATCGCTGATTGTCCAAACATACTTACTATTAGCAGCCTTTATACAAGAAGCAATATTTCTGACAGCGCCAATATTTTCAGGATTTCTCTTGTAGTTAAAAGTTGTATTGCTAAAAATTGATTGCCATTTTTCAACTACCTTTGGCGTATCATCGGTTGAACAATTGTCTGAAACTATGATTTCACATACAGATTCAAAACCTTTAATGGCTCGAAAAAGCCACGCCAGTTGATTATCTAATAACTGGGCACGATTATACGTCGGGATGGCAATTGTGAGTAAGTTAGTCATGTTATGTGATAGTTTGATTCGAGGTAATGTTCAGCCTAGATTTGTAACTCCCAGATGATGATTCAAATTATCCCTCATAATTAGCACTATTTAGCTAATTAATTTTGCATCAATACTGTGGGCTGTAAACTTATTTTTTCATAAGAACATTACTGATAAACTATATCCCTAATGGCTTTTTAGCCATTAGGAAAGTGACATTAAATTACTTTGTTGTGATACCTCTTACTTACTCCAGAAGAAATCTTTGTCAATTTGTTGTGTACGGATGAGATATTCTAATTGCTTTAAGCGAGTGAAGCCTCTATGCAAGAAAATTTCTTCAGTCATATCAATTTGCGAGAACAAATCATACAACTGTTGCGCTCCACGTTGAGCATTCCAATCACACTTAAAGCCGGGTAGAACGGTGTTAATTTTCTCAAAAGAAACCCGATAACTACGATTGTCTGCGCCTTGGGTACCAAAGCTTAATTTGCAGTCTGGGAAAACTTGAGCAATAATTTCGGCAACTTCTTTGACTCGATAATTATTTGCTGTATCTCCTACGTTAAAAATTTGGTTGTGTACGATATCACGAGGAGCTTCTACTGTGCAAACAATTGCTTTGCAAATATCCAGCGCATGAACTAATGGACGCCAAGGCGTACCATCACTAGTCATCTTGATTTCTTTGGTTGTCCATGCTAAGCCAGCCAAATTATTCAAAACAATATCAAAGCGCATTCTGGGGGAAGCACCAAAAGCTGTGGCGTTCCGCATAAAGGTAGGAGAAAAGTCATCATCTGCTAATGGCTTGACATCTCGCTCTACTAATGTTTTGCATTCTGCGTAGGCGGTTTGAGGATTGACAGCAGATTCTTCTGTGACATCACCTTCAGTCGCAACACCATAGACACTACATGAAGACATATAGACAAAGCGACGCACACCAGCTTTTTTTGCCAATTCGGCAAGACGAACTGAGCCTTTATGATTAATGTCGTAAGTGATGTTAGGTGCAAGTTGTCCTGTAGGATCATTTGACAGTTCCGCCATGTGAACTACAGCATCAACACCTTGCAAATCTTCTAAGGTGATATTGCGAATATCTTTGTTGAGAGTTTTCGCTGTGACTTGAGTACCGTTGTATAACCAACCTGCTTTATAAAAACCAGTGTCTACTCCGATAACTTCATGTCCTCGTTCGATTAACAACGGAGGTAACAAACTACCAAGATAACCTTCAGTACCAGTGACTAGAACTTTCATTGATTTCAATTCCTATTGAAGTTTAATTTCGTGTTGCCAATGAATAACATTAGTGAGTTACAATGCATAACTCTATATCAGGTGGTTTTTTTGCTCTAATTTATAAGATATTTTTTCGTGTACAAATTATCGCTTTACTTACCTTTGATATATTATGCTATGCACAGTAACACAACATTTTTAAAGTTTTGAAGTCGTTAATGATGTGACTTTCATAAATTTTCTCCAAATCCGTCTCCAAATTGTGTCTCGCCATCCTGACCAGGATGTCATGTCAAGATATTTGAAGAACAAATGTTTCAGAGGATGTTTACATTCTTCTCGCAATCCTGCATACCAGGGTTTGGGAGAATTTGTAAAGTGAATAACGCAAGGGTTTTGTCGCAGTTCGTTATAAATATCTTCTGGGAAAGGGCTTTCTTCCCAAGATGAATATTCATGTATTTTGGGCATTTGATTCCATTTTGGATGAATTTCTCCCCATTTTCCTGCAAGAACTGCGTTTAGCCCATCTTGATCATTGCGTACATAATCTCTGTTTTGTTTGATGTATTCAAGGACTTTTCTGCCAATATCTTCTGCTCGCCACTTATCAAGATTTATGACTAAAAGTCCAGAATTAAAATACTTATATTCTGGAGATAGTCCCACCTCACGATAGTTTCTTAAACCGTCAGACATTCCTATGTACAATTCAACATCGTCTTGAACTGCTAATGCATAGTTATCTCCTATGTCAATAGCCCATAACTCTGCTAAGTCTCCGGTGACTACCATGTCGGTGTCTAAATAAATGGCTTTGTGAAACTCTTTTGGCAAGAATTCGGTAATGAGAAGCCGATAATAGCAAGTCGGTGTTAAATGTCTAGTCAATACTAAGTTTTCAAAAACTGCATTGTCTGGCTGTACCCACGAAATACTGATCGGCTGATTGTTAAAAGATTTACTAATTCTGTCTTTGTTAGCTTCAGTGATACCTCCATCAAGAACATATAATGCTATGTGATGCTTCTCTTTAAGGTTTGCAACTGCTGAACGAACTGTGACAGCAAGGGGCATTGCATAGTTATTATCTGCAGCACAGACAAGAACTATTGGCTGAACATCTGAGTTAAGGAACATTAGTTTTCCCCTGGTAACTAATTACAACCTTAAACTAGATGTTCTTGCATACTAAAGAATGCCAGAATGCCTGTGCTTTTTCTTAACATTATTAACTTATATCTTGCACAGGCAAACGAAATATTCTAGTGTTGACTGACTACAGCTTTGAGATGTGACTGTTCAGGAAGTTGGTCAACAATTGCTTTACCTATTTCTATAGAAGATGTTGCAGCTGGGGAAGGGGCATTACAAACATGAACAGAGTTTTGACCTTGAACAATCAAAAAGTCATCCACCAACTTACCATCATTCATGAGTGCTTGTGCGCGAACACCAGCGTGGGTGGGAACTAAGTCTTGTTGTTGAACTTCGGGAATGAGTTTTTGCAAACTTCTGGTGAAAGCTGCTTTACTGAATGAGCGAATGATTTCTTGAATTCCTTCATCAGCGTGTTTTGCCGCAAGTTTCCAAAAACCAGGGTAGGTCATAACTTCTGCAAAATCACGCAAATCAAAGTCTGTTTTGTTATAGCCTTCGCGCTTGAGGCTCAAGACTGCATTTGGTCCAGCGTGTACAGTCTTGTCAATCATCCGTGTAAAATGGACACCCAAGAAGGGAAAATCTGGATTAGGAACTGGGTAAATCAAACCTTTCACCAAATAGCGTTTTTCTGGTGTCAGTTCGTAATACTCTCCCCGGAAAGGAACAATTTTTGCTTTTGGATCAGTTTTGCCCATTTTGGCAACGCGATCGCTATGTAATCCGGCACAATTGATCACAAACCGAGTTTCAAAACTACCCTTGTTTGTTTCTAATACCTGATGTTTCCCACTGGTGACTATTTTTTCAACCTTGGTATTGAGACGCAGTTCTCCTCCCTGCTGTCTGATAATTTCAGCATATTTGTAGCAAACTTGCTTGTAATTTGCAATACCAGTTGAAGTAACGAGAATTCCTCCGACAGAACTCACATGAGGTTCAACTTCTTTGACTTCCTCTGGAGTCATTCTCTTAACATCAATGCCATTTTCCAAACCTCGCGTGTAAAGATTTTCTAGACGAGGTAACTCTGTCTCATCAGTAGCAACTATGACTTTACCGCAAACTTCATGCTCAATTCCATGTTCTTGGCAAAATTCCACCATTGAACGACAACCGTCACGGCAAAATTTGGCTTTGAAACTACCCGGCTTGTAGTAGATACCAGAATGAATGACGCCACTATTGTTACCAGTTTGGTGAAATGCCCAATTGCTCTCTTTTTCTAAAACGAGAATACGAGCATTAGGATAGCGTTTACCTAAAGCCATACCGGTGGAAAGACCAACAATTCCTCCACCTATGATAGCGAAGTCATACATGAGTACTCTAGCTCCTGGAATATAAAAGTATGAAGAATGAAAAGTGAAAAATCAAGAGTGGTGAGTCAATCATCAAGTTAAATTTTTCTGACTTTTTGTCACCATGCTTTCCAAGGAGCCTTATTATTCTTCCACAAATCTTCGAGATAATTTTTATCTCGTAAAGTATCCATTGGTTGCCAAAATCCTTGATGCTTGTAAGCAGATAGCTGTTCCATTTCTGCCAGCTTTTCTAATGGTGTCTGTTCCCAAACAGTGGTATCATCATTAATCAGATTGATGACTTCTGGCTCTAACACAAAATAACCACCATTAATCCAAGCTCCATCCCCTTCAGGCTTTTCCCGAAAGCTAGTAATTTTTGTTTGTTCTTGTCCTAAGACAATAGCACCAAAACGTCCTGGTGGTTGAACAGCCGTCATTGTTGCTAAAGTATTTTGTTGTTGATGAAAATTAATTAACTCGGTAATATTGACGTTACTGACGCCATCACCGTAGGTGAAGCAAAAAGTTTCATTACCAATATGTTCTCTGACTCGCTTCAAGCGTCCACCAGTCATTGTATTGTCACCTGTATCTACTAAGGTGACACGCCAAGGTTCTGCTTTACCTGCATGCACATTCATCTGGTTAAATCGCATATCAAAGGTTACGTCTGACATATGCAAGAAGTAGTTGGCAAAATACTCCTTAATGACGTAACCTTTATAACCGCAGCAGATAATGAATTCATTAATGCCGTGGGTGGAATAAATTTTCATAATATGCCATAGTATCGGCTTTCCACCAATCTCCACCATAGGCTTGGGTTTGATGCTCGTTTCTTCACTTATACGTGTACCAAGACCTCCAGCCAAAATCACTGCTTTCATAATATGATCTCTAGGTTGTTAGGTAGATGAGTCATTATTTGTTCATCGGCTAAGTTGAGAAAAATTTATTTCTTAATTTTCTCAGTATTTAATCTAGCCGTAATTTCACACCTAAGTATGAAGACAATATAAATAAACCTATCTTGAGTATGAAAAAATGAAAAAGCTTTCTGACTACCTTAAACCTAGATATAACAGCACTTAAAAAGTTGCCAGCAGATGCAATAAAAGAGACAAAATCACTGACTCTTGCTATTTCTAAATAGTCATAAATGAGTTGCTACATCATTCAGAAAATAAAAGATAATCAATAACAAAAATAGTTGTTATGACAATCATCTGTAAACTTGTATTTACAGAACTTTTCAAGTTCTTAATACACAATCCTATATATAACTTTATGTATATTTTGTCAAATACGGCAAATACGCAGCATTGATTGCTGAAAAAATAACTAAAAAACTAGAAAAATTTCAGTTCTTATGGTAAGTCACAGTCCAAGCGTACGGAATGTGGGGAGTAAAGCTTTTTAAAAAGTCGCTTGACTACAAGGAGAAGCGGAAAATAAAAGAATACTAGTACTGCTCCTTTTGAATTCAATATTCGCAATCCGGAGAAATTCAAAATGTTTAGACCATAAGCTTTTCGTCGATTTTTCATTATAGCTTGATTTGCGCGCTCACTGTACTAGCAGCAGTGAGCTAGGCTTCGCTGGCTGCGATACGTTTTGAATGGCGCGGCAAGACTCTATGTTTATGGAGGATAAAATAATGCCCAAGCTAATGATTCAAGCCAAATGTAGTTTCCAAGAACGCGCTTAACCCAAGCTTGTGAAACTTCTGTGTTGAATCCATCCTGTGGTCATGCTTTAATGAGCTCATGTTAGCGTAGCGTGCCGTAGGCAGCTAATGACGCGAAGGGCTGAGGCTATAGATTTGTTGATAAGAATTGCACTTAGTTGCTTTGCGGTGTTCCATTTGTGGTTTGTAAAAAAGTATCACATTTGTTTTCTACAACAACACAAATGCTGCTTAATGCTTGTTGGTAATTCTCCATATCTTCTTGTTCCAAAGAGATTTTGGCAGCTTTTTGCAAATCATCAACTGCTTGCTTATGGTACTGGCTAAATTTACCACCTCCATATTGAGCAAGTTCATATCGTATGACAGCTCGTTTTATATAAACTTTTGGCAGTTTAGGATTGATATTCAATGCTTGGTTAAAGTCCGCAATTGCTTGTTTATATTCTTGTTCAAAATCATTGCTATATTGAGCAATTTGATAACGCGTCAAACCTCGTTCAAAGAAGGCTTCTGCTCTGGATGAATTCAGAGTGAGTGCTTGGTTGAAGTCAGCGATCGCTTTTTGATATTCATTTTGAGAATCGCCACTGTATTTAGCAATTTTAGCACGAACAACACCTCGTCTTATGTATGCTTCTACTTCCTTGGAATTAAGACTTAGAGCACGGTTATAATCGGCAATGGCTAGACTATACTCTTTATCTGGATCGCTGCTATATTCGGCAAGCAAATTGTGGGCATTCCCTCGATTGACATACGCTTTCACTTCTTTGGGATTGATGCTAATTGCTTTATTGTAATCTGCAAGTGCTGCTTCATACTCTTTCAAGTTGTAGCGAGCATTGCCACGGTTGACATAAGCTTTTGCATGTTTTGGCTCTTTTTCTATTGCTTGAGTGAAATTTTCAATTGCTTGTGCGTAATCTCTGATTTTGTATGAAGCATGACCTTGTTTGTAGTAATCAGCAAAATTTTGATTTTTGGAGTTTTTATCCTCTTGTGAAGAAAGCAAATTTTGTTGAGCGTAAGGACTTTGAGCAATAAAGGGGCGACTTGTGAATTTCACCATTAAATCCAAATACCCCAATATACTAAAAAGACCAACTATGCAGAAAACAATCGGGTAAAAATTTCGCTTTTTCTGAGGTCTATAGTAGGGGACATTTTGGGGAATGTGATGACGATAATGAGTGCGAGTCGATGGAGTTACTGGTTGTAGCGTACGAGGAACTTGGGTTTGGCGTCTTTTCTTTTGGACTCGCGGTTGTAAATGTTCTTTATTTGCTATAGCTTTGAGAGAAGGAAATGGATCACGTCCACCTAATCGCAATGTACGTTCACACCAAGGACATTTATCTAGGTGGTTGCTATAGCGATGCTGAGGGTTGACAGTGCAGCTGATGAGGCTATTTTCAGCATCAGCGAGTGCTGTGAGCCAAGTTTGAGCACTCGGGCGTATCTGCGGGTTGTTGTGACTATCCTCAAAACAACGTATGAATAGTTCTTGCAAACCTAGAGGAAGAATGTCCCAAGGAGGTGCAATCGGTGTCGGAACGTAGGGTACGCGGCGCTTTTGACTGTAGGTAAAATGTCCTGCGACAATACGCGCTTCATATGGCGGAGGTTCACCAGCTCCTTGATAAATGCCTGAAAATGGGTGTGTTCCTTCCATTAACAGTTGAAATATCAAGACTGCTAACCCAAACAAGTCATGGGTAGAATTGCGATCGCACTGAGCAAAAGTTTTGTTATGAAGTTCTGGTGGGGTAAATTCTGGTTTCCCGACATGACAGCGGTAAATAATTCCATTGTCTGGATCTTTTACCTGGAACGAATCGGTGTCTACGATTGTTACTAATGCCATGTCACTAACAAGGATGTTAGACTCATTCACATCGCCGACACAGTATCCGCGCTCGTGTAATGCGGCAAAAGCTGAAGCAAGATTGCGAGCAGTGCGGATTAAGTACTGATAGTTGAACAAAGGACACTGCTGGCGGCGAGTTCTGGGATTGTAGAAGTCGATGATTGGACGCATTCCTTGAATGCGTGGCATTAAAAAGCCTATCACCTCACCGCTTCCGTCGGGCGATCGCAACAACTCAACAGGCCAAGCTATAGAAATATGCCCCAAGCTCGCAGTTGGGTTTTCCGGCGGGTGGGTTAGCATAACCTCTAGTTTACGAGCTTGGGCAGGTGTTGGCTTGTGATATACTTTAGCCACTAAGCCAGCATCTGTTGGCACTGTGTATATACACGCTTCACCGCCTCGTCCCAAACTTACGGAGAGGCTGACATTGCTAATTTTTTGATTGGGAAGACAACGTAGTACCTGCATGATATATTATTAGGGACACCTATCAATGTATACACTTCCACACTAGACAATTTCGCTCTAGACTCTATCAATTGCTTAAAGCAGCAATTATAAGTGTCAAATCATCATCTGTACGTTGCATAATCCGCTCTGAGCGTAAAAATCTCACTAACTGCTCTTTTGCTGCTGTCTTGTCATCTGCATTCGCTGCAAACTCGAAGAGTGGAGCAAAGAAAGGTTTGTGAGGGACTCCCACAGCCATATTCATGGCAAGCATTTGTAGTCCATCTGTGAGAACACCGACATTGACGACTGCTTGACGCCACAAATTCATTTGTAAAGAATCTAGAGCTGTGGGTGAGGTCAAAAAAACTGTTTCGTTAATATATTCACCACTATCAGGTATAGTCAGCGCAATCAGGTTCCCTTGAACATCCCTTGCGACTGCTACACCATCCCCGATTTGTGCAACCGCAACAACTTCTGGTGTTGCTAAGGCAACAATTAAGGTACTTGCTAAATCCGATGACTGCTTTTGGCAAGCAAGGGCTTCTTCTTCGACAGCTTTTTTGGCACAAATGATTGCTTCAATCAAAAGCGATCGCACAGCATTATCATCTGCCAGTGTTCGTCGAGAAAATTCTTTGATGGATAGATTTTCTATCGCTGTTTCCACAGCAATCATTGCTCCTACCTTACCCATGCTTGCACTACCAGCACCATCTGCTGCTGCAACAACTAGAATATTATCTGGCAAAATGTGCCAGTGGTGAGCATCCTGACACAACTGCTTGTTTTTTATGTGGCTCGTACCACATATTGATGCGGCTACCACCCGCCAGTGAGGTTGCTGTTTAGAAGTGTTCATAAATCATATTCCGTTACTGCTCTTTTTTTGAGCATTCAATCACATCACTAAACAGAACCCCAGCCAATCGGTGGTAGTGCTACCTGCTCATCGACTTTAGAATGAGAAACAGCTGACATGCTGGCTGATAGCCAAACAAACATTTCCACAAAATTGAGTCCTTGAAGTTTCAAGGGTGTACGTACAGCTATTTGACTCAAGCGCGTCATATTTGCATTTTCAACTCCAACAGTAAAAAATGCAACACGTTTACTTGTTTCATCTTCTTGTAGACGCCGCGATGCTTGCTCGACGACATCTTCAAACTCGCCTTGTGGCTCACCATCAGTAATCATGAATACCCAAGGACGATAGTAAGCAATACCGTTGGCACGATATTGAGCTTTTCGTTCTTGGATCATGTCCAAGGCTTTATGAATTCCAGCACCCATAGTCGTTAGTCCTTGTGCTGTCAGTACCGGCGGATTGAATTGATCAGCAGTTACAAAGTCTTGTACTATATTGACATGACTATCAAAAGTAACTATTGCTACTTCAACCCTCCTTGCAGCCAAGGAATTTTTCGTTAATTCTTCTTTGAAACTCTGCAAACCTTGATTTAATGAATCTACTGCCATACCTTGCATTGAGCCAGATGTATCCAGAAGAAGTACACATGGACAACGGGGTTCTGGATTCTCAGCAAACTCTACGACTTCATCAAGTTTTAATGTATCCGGCATAACTTTTTGTGTTATGTTAAAGTCCAAAGCTCAGCTTTCCTTTTCCTCAAAGTATATAGTTTCTAGCACCGACAAAACTATCTGTAAGTTATTTAATCTTAGATAGTTTACTATTTCTTCTACAAAACTCGGCTGCCAAATTCCTTACAGATTTGTGAGATCCTATCTGATATATCTTTATATAAAATTAAGTCAACAAAGAGTCGGGATAACCTCCTTGACAATCTATAGTAAATTTTATACATAACACGTATACTCTCTAATAGAGTAGTACTTTTGCTGACACATAAATTTAAAGATTCGATGTAGAAAGGTCGTATTTTAGATAAAAGTAACTAAGTGGAGTTTATTCAACCCAGTCATATAACGACACGTTTGTTACCTTAATTAACTTATGAAAATTCAAATTAATTGAAAAATATCTCTTATTTGTTATGTTACGAGAAAATGTGACAGATTACCTGTAATATTTTCTTGACAGATTGTAATATATGTATACAACCAAAATTCTGAGAAAATTTTTGTATAGAGAAATCTCAAACTTAAAGAAATACCATTATTACCGATCACTCGAAAATTCAAACAATCGGTCTCTTTTTTCCGAAAATCTCTAGAGAAATGAATAATTTTGGCACATTTACTAAACTGCGTCCTTTGAGTTTATTGAGACACCTATCTCATTCTTCTGAAAGTACTTGTTTACAAGCACTTAGCAACTCTGTTTCTTGGTCAATCTATCTAGAGCAGGGGAGGATAACATACGCAACCCATTCAGTTGAGCCTTTTGACCGTTTGGAACGTCATTTGCGTCGCTTAAGCCATCATGTTCCTACCATCATCGGTGAAGTCCGTGTTCAGTTACGTTTAATGTTTGAACCGGATACAAAAAGTCAATCAGTAGTATATCACAATCATACTCACGAGCAATCAATTCCTCCCCCACTACCTCCTGAGTACCAAGCTATCTGCTGGTTAGTAAGCGAACGATATTTGCATTCTACACAAGCAGCTATCCTGATTCAGGAATTAGTCAAAGAAGTACTAGAGTCATATCTTTTAATCAAACAAGGAACTTTTACATTACATAATTCTCATTATCGAGTTCCAACGATTTGCAGGCTGGATGTAGAAAAAATTGTGGAACGTTGCCAAAACAAGTTGCAGAATTGGCATTCATTAGGTCCCCAAATCTCTTCTCCTTATCAACGGCCTTATTTATTAATAAAAGGCACAAAAAATCCCGCACCAATATCAGGCATAGATCCTCAGTTAACTGAGTGGATGAAAGGTTTTAGCTTACGACATTTGTCAGTGATTATGAATCAAGACGAAGTTCATCTGGCTAAAATGTTATACCCTCATATTTTAAATGGCACTATATTATTACATGAACCAGATCCACCCTTCGATCAGTTACCAAAGACATTTATAGATTTAGTACAAGCTTCTAGTTATGTGACTAAACCTGTTGAGACTACATTCGTTGATTCAACAGTAGCATCAAATCACACCACTTCTCAAGAGAACTCTACGACTTCTACGAATCATGTCGTTATTCATCAGCAAAAAACTCCGATTTCTCCTCGAAAAGAAGAAGCTCAAAAATTAACAACACCAAATCAAAACAATTTTGAATATCAGCAAGAAACTCCTCCTACTATAACTCCACGAAAAGTCTACAAAATTATTTCCGTTGATGATAGTCCTACTATCCTGAAAGAAATTAGTCGCTTCTTAGAAGATGAAAATTTTTCTGTAGTCACAATCAATGACCCACTCAAAGCAGTTATGTCAATTATTAGGTACAAACCAGATTTGATTTTGCTAGATTTGAATATGGATGGTATGGATGGTTATGAATTATGCCGAATTGTCCGAAATAATTCAATTTTCAAAAAAACTCCCATAATTATGGTCACAGGCAACAAGGGACTTGTAGATAAAGTAAAAGCAAGATTAGTAGGAGCTTCTGGATATTTAACTAAGCCTTTTACTCGTGCAGATTTACTCAAAATAGTGTTTACGCATTTGGCTTAGTGATTTTGAGTTATTAAGCGAATGTACATCCAAGTTGCACAAAGTAGACACTGAAGCTGATATATATTTTATATAGTCAAAAAAGAGAACCTATTTCCCCTTCCAGACGCCATAGACAAAGGAGCAAGAATTCAACTCAAAAGACTCTTCTTTCCTAGAGTTAATATCGCTTCAAGCTTAACCAAACCCGATTGAATTATGTCTTTGGCTTATCTTTATAAAAGATAGTCTCTTCTTTATGATTTTGATATAAAATTTGAAATCTTCACTGTTAAAGTCTATTTAAAGTGACTGGGTAAAACTACAGTCAAATGTTTTGCTTGAATAGCTTTTTCTATTGTTTGTAGAAAAAGCTGTGACAAATAGCAAAACATTAATTTTTGTTTGATGTTCAATGAACAAGGGCAATTAATTAATGCTAATTGATAGTCGCAATTTACCGAAAGATGAAGTTATTAAAACTGAAGTTTGTATTGTTGGCACTGGACCCGCTGGGATGACACTAGCGCGAGAATTTCTTGGGCAAGACTTTCGAGTTTGTCTACTAGAAAGTGGTGATTTAGAATTTAATCAACAGACACAATCTCTGTGTGAAGGTGAAACGGTTGGAGATAATTTCGCTGAACTACACGAGATACGTCGTCGCCAGTATGGTGGACTAGCTCATGCTTGGTGTATTGATATAAATAACAAGCAAATTGGTCTTAGGCATGTACCTTTGGACGAAATAGACTTTGAAAAACGAGATGGGTTACCATATAGTGGATGGCCTTTTGATAAATCTTATCTTAATCCGTTCTACGAACGTGCTCAATCGGTTTGCAAACTTGGACCTTTCACTTATGAAGCCCAAGCTTGGGAAGATACGGAATCTCCTAAGCTACCCTTGAGCAGTGAGAGGGTTAGCACTAGCATGTTTCAGTTCGGACCTCGTGATATTTTTATTAATGAATATCGGCAAGAAATCAATAGCTCTACTAACATTACTACCTATTTGAATGCGAATGTCGTAGAAATTGAAACTGACGAAACTGCTAAGACTGTAACCCGTGTACGAGTGGCTTGTCTACAAGGAAATCAATTTTGGGTGAGTGCCAAAATTTTTATATTAGCCACTGGTGGGATTGAAAATGCACGTTTATTATTACTATCGAACCAAACTCAAAAGACTGGATTAGGCAATCAAAACGATTTAGTCGGGAGGTTCTTTATGGACCATCCTTTAATCCTTTCTGGTATACTTTTTCCTCATAATCGCAAAATCTTCAATTCGACGGCTTTATACGATTTACGCTTGGTAAATAATATACCAGTCATGGGAAAACTTACCCTCGCTCAAGAAGTGATACGCCGTGAAAAATTGCTCAATATGAGTGCGCTGATATTTCCTAGACATAAGGAATTTAGAACGGCGGGAGAAAAGTCTCTAAAAACCTTGCTCGCAGCAACTCGACGCGGGGAAATACCTCAAGATATTTCTAAACATTTAAAAAATGTCATACAGGACATTGATAGTCTTTTTGTCCATTGGTACAAATATCACTTCAAAAAGCAACCTCTGTTCCCGAATTTAAATCAGGGAGGGTGGTCTTACCTCAAAGGCAACGAAAAGAAATTTACGATGTTTGAAGTGGTGAGTCAAACTGAACAAGCTCCCAATCCTGATAATCGGGTGACGCTCAGTCGTCAACTTGATAAGCTTGGTTGTCCGAAAGCTCAGCTACACTGGCGTTGGACACAAACAGATCTTAGCAGCATCAGGCGATCGCAAACAATTTTCGCACAAGAGATTGCTCGTGCAGGACTAGGACAACTAAATATTGAACAGGATGGAGAGCTTCCAGAAGTTCTATCTATTAGTACACATCATAATATGGGAACAACCCGAATGCATAATGACCCTAAGCAGGGCGTTGTAGATGCAAATTGTCAAGTTCATGGTGTTTCTAATTTATTTATTGCAGGTAGTTCTGTTTTCCCTACAGGAGGTTACGCTAATCCCACACTGACTATTATCGCTCTGGCAATCCGGTTAGCAGATCATGTGAAAACTCACATTCGCTAGAGCAAAAACTTTTCCTTGTCAAGCAGCACCGCTTCTTTTTGCAAATAAACACCTTAGGGACTGACTTTTAATGAAAAAAATATCCACTCATTTCCAGTAGCGATTGTTTTAAAAGTCAAGCGATCGTCAATATAAAAGCGGGGATTGCAGCTTCAAATCTCTATCAATAACAAAACCGCACTCAAACACTCTCTTGTACAAGGTGAGTGTTTTTTTTGGTTCCGCAATTAGAGCAAGTTTTGCGGGAACCAAGACAACGGGCAACAAGCGCCACAAGTGGCGTTAACTTCTTCATGGAGAAGTTGGGCAGGTGGGGAGGTGGGGAGG
>NZ_QMEA01000199.1 GCF_012912105.1 Brasilonema sp. UFV-L1 | reverse complement strand
CATCAGTGTGTACCTATTTTCTACGGTAACCTTTGCGAACCTCGTGAACGGTTACGATAATCATGGCTTTAACAGAATGCAAAAAACGCTACGAAGCTAAGTTTATTAAGCTGACTGTTAGGCTTAATTCTAGCTATGAAAGTAAGATTAAACATTTAGTTTCTATCTACGGTAGTCCGAGCGCAGCAGTTGAATATGCCATTAATAAAGCGACTGTTAGCACTCGCTTACATCGTCAAGATATCAAAGAATTAGAGCAAGAAAATCAACGCTTACAAGAGGAATTAGACGCGCTTAAAATCCGAATTGCTGAACTAGAAACCAATCGCACTGAAGAGCAACAACGCGAGCGCATCACTGATGAATTTGTTGACGAATTTGTCAGTAATTACAAGATGCAAGGCGTTATTGAGAGCATTGAGCAGACGTTTGATGAATTCACAGCCGTGTCACACAATGACTTATGGTAATCCCAATTACTCAGCATTGTCTAACGCGATGCTGGCTTGACTTTTAAGTTTACAAGGCATTCACACAATTAACTCACGCGCTATTCACACATTAACAGGAGGTTCACATTTTGCTTTTGTACACATATTTTGATGTCACGCCTGACCACTACAGAGACTTTGAAAATAGCTATCAATGGGTGTCTTTTTGGTCAAGAATACTACTTCCTCCTACCCCAGGTGTTTACATAGTCCGCTACAACAATGTAGCGCTTTACATCGGGCAAGCTAAGAGTATTCAAGGACGCTGGCAATCTCATAGCATGATTCGGACAATCAAGGACTTTGACAAAATCTATCCTGATGGAGAGTTAGTTATTGGCTGGATAGAGATAGCGGACAAGCGTAAGCGTTCGCTGATTGAAACTTGCTTGATTGCTGAAGTTCATACTGTTTTTAACCAAGAGATGGGTTTAAGCCCTTTGTTTAATGGATTACGCAAAGAACTAAGACAAAAACTCTCTAAGGCAATCACTAAGCCTGACCGCCCTAAACAGAGAAGAGTAAATCCTGAAAGTCAAGAGCGCGTTAACTCAGTGCTAGAAGAAATCTACTCATTAGTTCGCTAAGGAAATATTTCTTTAACGTGAGGGGAATCATGATTGGGTCTAACACGAAAAAAATGGGCAGGCTTACTACTACTAGTAATCGACTACGCCCACGAATCAACGAAGACAAAGCCTGCCCATTTTTTAGGGGACAAATGAAATGAACTACGTTTACCGAGATGACCATGTACCAGGGTTCATCTATCTTATCGAGAGTATAGGCTATCACGGCATCATACCAGGCAAATTTCCAGGCGTTAAGCGCTGCAAAATAGGGCTGACTCGCAGTCTTGACTTAAGACTAGATAATTTAGAAAGCAGTCAGCCGCCTTGTGATTATGTCATTCTTAAATCAATTTACGTCTCTGATATGAAAACCGTAGAAACCCTTTTGCACAAAGAGTTTAAGGAATTCAATATCAAACTTAAGAAGAGTCGAGAATGGTTTGATTTTGCACCTTGGGAACTTATCAGAGTCAGGATGGCTTTCAGCCGTCATCACAGGAAATACGGTTTAGTGGAAGCGCGAACGCGGACGCTAAATCTAAATCTCAGCATAGCCAGTGCAAAACCCTTGCTCTACGGGGCAATTGGCTTTGTTCTCTTTGTCATGTTGGGTAGTGCTGTTATCAGTGCTGCTAGTAATGAATTACAATCTACGCCTTCACAGACTGAGGTGCAGACTCGTTGACAGGTTTCTCATTAGATGCAAGAGGCAGAAAGTAATGACAGGCGTATCGCTAGCAAGAATTGACGAACATCTTGATAGATGCATGGGCGCTCTCAGCAATGTAGGCGCGGACGGGGTAAATCAACTACAGATGCATCTACGGCTCTTAATCGAATGGTCTTACAATCTGGACATTGAACTTAAAAAAGAAATGCGACTAAATAGCGAGCGCAAAGAACTGTTAATCAATTTTTCAAAGCGTCTCACCAATTTGCCCCCTAAAAAACAGGCAGGCTTTGAAGCCCCATGATTAATCGTGGAGACAAGACGCATATCGTATGAAGCCTGCCTGTTTTTTTCGTGTTAGGCTCGGTCACAGCCCTCTCTAATACTGTTGTCAGTCAGTTACCAGAAACCATCTCAAACTTGAGGATAGAACTCAACACAATACTTGATGACCAATAATTTTAATCTCGTTCAGGAAACATTTTCTTGACGAGATTAATCACACACTTTATGGAATCAGGTAATAGGTTGTAGATTAGTTCCAATGCCTTTCAAATTCACCGAATGCTTCTAATATCTATTTTCACCTAGCATATAATCTACAGATGTACACAATAACATGTATACATGTGTACATGTAGTATTTGCGACATGAAAACAGTTGCTATTATCTCTAGAAAAGGTGGTGCAGGCAAAACCACCCTGACTGTGCATCTAGCAGTTGCAGCCTGTATTGATGGCAAAGAAACAGCGATTATTGACCTAGACCCACAAGCTTCTGCGGCTGGCTGGGGAGACAGTCGAAAACAAGAAATCCCCGCTGTCGTCTCAGCACAAGCCGCCCGTTTGCCAAAAGTTCTGGAAGCAGCCGTCAATAATGGTGCAGACCTAGCCATTATTGATACGGCTCCCCATTCAGAAACTGCTGCCTTAGCTGCTATCCGTGCTGCTGACTTGATTTTGATTCCCTGCCGCCCAGCGATTCTCGATTTACGCGCAATTGGTGACACCATTGATTTGGTCAACCTGGCTTCTAAAACAGCAATCGTTGTCCTCAACGCTGTACCCCCTCGCGGTTCATTGGCTGATGAAGCAGTAGAAGCAATCGCACCATTAGGCGTTTCTATCGCCCCTATTAGGATAGGTCAACGCGCTGCTTTCGTTCACTCGCTCACCGCAGGACAAACAGCACAGGAGTACGAGCCGGAGGGCAAAGCTGCCGAAGAAATCCAACAAGTTTACAAGTGGATGTGTAAACAACTTATAATGTAAACACATAAACTTGTATACACGTCAACATGTATAGTCAGCAAGACAAGGCAACCGAGAAAATCCAACAACTTTACAAGTGGATATGTAAACAACTTATAATGTAAACACATAAACTTGTATACACGTCAACAAGTATAATCATGGCTAATAAACCAAATCTAGCGGCTGCTTTGCACAAAGCATCAGGAAAACCAGATTTTAGCGAACCCAAGCAGGAAGAGTTGCAGCAGTCATCGACTTTAAAACTCGAACTACCACCAAGCAGGCAGGGCAAGAAAGCGATCGCCGGTCACTTCGACCCAGCTGTATCTAAGCAACTGAAGCAACTCGCACTCTCGCAAGATAAAACTGTCCAAACACTGTTAGCTGAGGCATTGAATGACTTATTTGAGAAATATGACTTTAAACCGATAGCGTAGTTTGTCTAGGAAAAATGTAGCGTCTGGATTTAGTGCCCCCAAACCAGTAAGTAGATCCGGATTTCTGAAATTGCTAATTACAGGACAAGAACTTTTTGGTGATGGATACTTCACTCAGTCGTCTTTGGCTGATAGATTTGACGCAGTTCTTCAACTGTCTGAACTGTTTTTATTCCTGATTTTATCGCCCTTAATTGTTCTATGTCTTCAAATTGGGAAATTTCTGACATTAAGCTTAAGGCATGAGTGCCAAACTTGAGTTCCAAACCAAGTTCAATCGCTTCTAACAATTCTTCCCTTCGGGCTATTCGCTCAAAAGAAGTAATGTACCGCATATGTAGCTCCGCTTCCAATTGTTCAACTTCCCGCCGAAACTCTTGTTCCAAATTTAATGGTAACGTTAGTAGCCAATCGATAAAAGCCAACAAATTGAGAACTTCCTCCCGCTCAAACCCTTGAGAGTACAACTGCCGAACTAAAGCCAGTTTGGATTGTTTTCTTTGTAACCTATCATTACGAGTTTGTACTGCTGCCAAGTGCGCCATCACCACGATAGCGAATGGGTTGTGACTGGCTGAAAGTTCGGGTAACCTTTGTTGATAGTCTAGCAATTTTATCACTGGAAACTGGAAATCAACCTTACAACCAAAGAGCTGGTAGCCAAACTGCTGTGGTCGCCAATCAGCATGTTCATCTCCCAACACCGCCAAAGAAGCAACCGAGCGCTTGTAGCGATCATAAATACGGTAGTTATAAACAAACATCCTCTCGGCAAAGTTGCTCTCTTGTTGACTTTGTATCTCGACATGTACAAGAACCCAAGCTTCTTCTCCCCCATGACGATAAATCTTGACTAACTTATCAACCAGTCGCTTTCCAAGAGTTGCATCGCGCACTACTTGATTAAAGTCAACGACTCCCTCACGAAAGCCGTTGCTCTCCAAAACCGTGCTTAACAGTTTCCCGTTACACGGCTCCGAGCGTGAAAAGGTGCTTGTCAGGCATACCTCATTACCCATTTATCCACGACTTTTTCAAGTCTTTTGGTGGGCTTAGGCTTGGCACTGTTACAGCCAGATTTAGCGCCATTACTGCCATCATGGACAGTTTTTGTATCGTGGCAATGTCTATGAAGAAGTTGCAAATTATCATAAGAATTCTTTCCACCAAGCGATTTAGGAATTCTGTGGTCAACTTCCATCACATCATTCTCACGAAAAAACAAACCGCAGTGGGCACACTTTCCAAGTTGTTTTTTCAGGAGTTTAGTTACCTGAGGTGGCAATTGTGGATTGTTACCCATTCTTGTACTCCAGTAAACTAGGTTTCCGTCGTATGGGGACGAAGAGCCTCTTACCTTTGAATGACGCACGATTGGAGTATGGTCATGTTTGAGTAAACGAAGTGAAGATTTTCCTTCGCTGTTGATAGCAAAAACCCAGTTATCACCGTTTATTGATTGCCAATATTTTTTTGACACCCAATAAGCATTCTTTTTAGGATGACGGTGTTTTGCCCAAGCTCTAAGTTTTTGATACACCAGGTAATCCATTTGTGAATAGATTTCCTTGCTAACTACAGTCGCATAGTAATTCGACCACCCCCGAATAATCGGATTAAGTCGGCTAATGAGTGCCGATTGCGGGGCAGCCCGATGAGCATCTATGATGCTTGCGATTTGGTCATAATGTACCGAGCACTTTTGTTGACTTGGGGTGATGAGAGTTTTAAAGCCTTGCTTGGAGTGAGTTTTTCCTACTGCCCATTGTCGGATATTGAAACCAAGAAAATCGAATCCTGGTTTTTGTTCTCCGTACCGATTGAGGGTGTGGGTGAGTCTCGTCTTACTTGGCTTTAATTCCAAACCCATGCTGTGTAACCATTCCGAGATAATTTCTCGACATCTTTGGACAACGGTTATGTCTTGGTGGAGAATTACGAAGTCATCGGCATATCGTATCAGGTTTAAGCTTTTGCATTTTACTTGCCAGCTTAGTTGTCCTTTTCCTTTTGACTTTTTCATGTCTAAGGTTTTGGCAAATTCCTGAATTCGATTTTCCATCCCGTGGAGGGTTGGGCAAACCCTCGACAAAAATGGACAACCCTTGTATTTTTGCGGCCTTCAGTCAACTCGTTTTATCCAAGTTCTTGGGTAGGGCCGCAAAAATACACCCAGATCTTGAGTTTTACGAGTAGACATTGTATAGGGTTGTCCATTTTTGTCTATGAAAAATGAAGCGGCTATGTTAGATAACAAGGGTGAAATTATTCCCCCCTGTGGTGTACCCTCAGATGTTGGAAACAACTGCTTTCCATCCATCACTCCCGCTTTTAACCATGCCCGAATTTGTCGGCGGATGGTGGGGAATGTATTCAATTTCCTCAGCAGCGCTTCATGGTCGATTCGGTCAAAACACTTTGCAATATCGGCATCTAGCACATATTTTGGCTTCATCCTAATTGCATTAAAAATTGCCTCAACCGCATCATGGCATGAGCGTCCAGGTCTGAATCCGTATGAATTCGGTTCAAATCGCGCTTCCCATTCTGGTTCTAATGCCAGTTTGACAAGTGCTTGCAAGGTGCGGTCGTACATTGTCGGTATTCCTAAAGGTCGCTTCTCGGACGTTCCCGGCTTTGGAATCCATACACGTCTAGTTGGGCTGACCTTTGACCCCAGTTTTAATTCACCTATCAGGTTCAGACGTTTCTTTGGGGACAATGATTTTACACCATCCACACCTGCCGTCTTTTTTCCTTGGTTATCCTGGGTTACTCGACGAACCGCCAATGCTCTTGCTGACCAGGACTTCATCAGCGTCTTCTGGAGTCTACGATATGTTTTTACATCACCACGACTAGAGGCTTGATAAATTCGCTTTTGGAGCTGATAAACTCGACGTTCTAGCTTTCGCCAGTTAATCGCGTTCCATTCTACCGTAGTCTTGAAACTCGTATTAGACATTTATACTCCTACTGGAAACTTTATCTTCCACTTCACCGTGAGTCTGTCTGCATATCCTGGGCATTACCCCAGGCTTTCGCTTTTGACTCAATCTTTCCTACTCGCTGCATCTGGTTAGTACCTACAATGGGAAATTGTTTTTTTGCCATTGAGCAAACGAAAGGTTATCTCGTTCCGAAAGACCATACTACGTACCTTTAGAATGATGCTCTACACCGGGTTTGTTGGAAGTGCATATTGGTCGGTTACAATCCCGCCAACTCCCTTATCCTTTGCCTTTTGGCTCCAACGCCTTAAGCCTTATTTCGCTGGTTTCAAAGTAACGATGTATCAAACACATCTTCAGGATTCACCTTATTCATGGGTACCTTGCTCGGCATAATACCAGATTAGGCTTCCAGTATTGCTGCCTTTTCACCCCGCTTCAGGCGTTGATGACTAGTCGCGAACCTGGGGGTGATGCTTTCACCGTTGCACCTACGGGGTAGGATTTACACCTACATGGTCTGTCAGTTGTCAGGGTTTTTGTTGAGGTTTTCCTCTTTCTTGTTACCCTGCCTGTTTTCCCTAAGCTGTTCTAGGTTACTTAGCTTATTTCAACAGAACGATTCGCACTTGCAATTCTTTATCTAAAAATTCAAACCCTCTTAACCAGTCAATTTCCCCATGCACTTCGGGGAAAAAGAACCGCATGAAGTCCTCAAAATATCGTTGCAGGATGTCTTTCCAGGGGCTATCAAATTCAGTTTGGGGGTTGCTCATGTAAGAAGTGTGTTTTATGTAGTGCGATTCGGTATTCAAATCTACACCCTAGTGTAGAGAAAAGGTTTTGCAATATTCCCGTCACATAGTCTATCTTTGCTTTCCCATCTTCCTCTGGGTCAATATCCTACAAATACAAAGCGCTGCTATCATCGGGCAATGCGTGCAAGTATTTGCTGGTAATCGCGATATTGCTATGTCCCAAAGTCTTCTGAATCAAAGCAAGGTTCGTACCCTTTTGAATACTATGCGTTGCATGAGCATGGCGTAACCAGTGGCACGAAGCTTTTTCATTCACCCCCGCACGCAATGCAGCAGCCTTAACAATCGGGTGAATGTTCTGTCTGTGCAAGTGTCCCTTAGTTTTGCGGCTAATAAACACCGGGGCATCAGGTGGGGCATCTCCTCTCAAGCTTAAAAGAAGCTGCCAAAGGTCTAATGGCAATCGGATAGAACGCCGTTTATTCCCCTTCCCTAGTACCGTTATCTGCCCACCGTCGCCGCGTGGCATCAAATCTTTCCACTTCAATCCGCACAGTTCACTCACTCGCAATCCTCCTTTATAAAGTAAAGTTAAGATGATATAATCGCGAGTGTTTGTAGCCCCATTAATGAGCAGGTCCACCTCTTCTTTAGACAAATAGCGCTCAGTCAGATTGTCGTCAGATTTCTTAACTTTGAGAGCGCTGCCGACATTAAAGGGGATATACTCCATCTTGGCAGCGAAAGAAAACAGCGACTTGATAGCCGACAGGTGATTTTCTTGAGTGACTGAAGAATTTCCCTCTGCTTCCAACTGCATCCAGTAATCGTGCAAATCTTCAAGCGTGACTTCAAGTAAGGATTTTCCCACAAAGCCCAAAAACTTGGTGATATAGCGGCTGTAAGCTTCTTGGGTTAAAGGAGCTTTGCCGTGCAGCCACATTTGAATGAGTTTTTGCTGAGCGTCAACAGGTGCTAGGTGTCGCAGCTGCTTGCGATCGCGTATGGAATGAACCAGGGCAAGAGGGGTCATTGTCAAACAGAACAGTTAAGTTAACAATTAACAGACAAAAGGTTTCTTCTGTCTGATTATCCCCCAGCATCAATTCCTTTGATGAAAAAAAAGTAATGGGTATATTGTTGACTCTGATTTTGTGAACCTATGTATAGATACTTTCTCTACGAGGTGTAGAAAAGTGTTGTCAGGCTGTCTGTACTTTTTCTATACGATAGTCTGTGTTCAGTGCTGTATTAGGGGGAGAGGGTTCAAGTTTTTTCGTGTTCTTTCTCACTAGCTTCTACAAACATAGTTTTACCTATATTTGAGCTATTCTGTTGAACCGCTTAATCGCTTGGGAAAGATTTCTCTAACGTCAGCACGTTGTCTAGTTCTCCCATCAATTACTGTCTCACTGCTGTACTGTTATCAGTTTTGATATCAGGTGTACTATCACCAGCGCTGCTATATGATGCATAATAATTGATTTATAATGCTAGACGAAGATTTTCCCTATGCAACCCATTCAACAACAAGTCATTGAAACACTCCAAACACTGTCTCCTGCCGAGCAACAGGAGGTTCTGGACTTTGCAGAGTTTCTCAAAAGCAAGCGGCAAAGATTACCATCCACGAACATAGAACCAGTTCAATCGTTCTTAGAAACAGCCCAAGCCTATATCGGTGCAGGCTCTGGTCCTGGAGACCTCTCTACTAATCCTAAGTACATGGAAGGATACGGTACCTGATGCGTCAGCAAGTTCTCCTTGATACTGGTCCCCTCATAGCTCTTATTGATCGCCGCGATTACCATCACTCCTGGGTAACGACAGAACTTGCTACAATCCAACCTCCACTACTCTCCTGTGAAGCAGTACTCTCAGAAGCATGGTTCTTATTGCAGCGTGTGAACAATGGGCGAGAAACTTTAGTTGGATTACTAAAAAGTCAGCAAATTTTGGTAGCTTTTCAGTTTAATGAGGAAGTTGAGTCGATCACCGAGCTATTAACCCAGTATCGCTCCGTTCCCATCTCCTTCGCCGATGCAAGTTTAGTACGAATGGCAGAGCTGTATCCTAGCAGCGAAGTTTTGACCTTAGACAGCGACTTCCTTATCTATCGAAAGCACAAGAATCAACCTATTCCAGTCATTATGCCGGAGTGACTATTCACCTTAAACTTCCATCGGATATTTCGCCATCATCTCTTCAATTTTAAGCGTTTCTCCATTCGGGCTATAAACAATACCTTTCTCCAACTGGCAAGCTATCACCAAGCGCTGCTTTCTTGCCCATTCATACCACGCTCGTGCCCCACTCTTCACAACTGCACCACTCTCTGGCTTTCTCCCTTCTTTACAAGCCACTACAAACACCTTCTCCGGTGAGTTAACTTTCTTCCATGTCCGCAACGCTTCCTTAAGGTATGCGATCGCTCCCGGTACATTCTCCCAATACTTCCTCACCACCGACTTGAACTGCTTCTTATTTTTCGCTGGTATTTTAGGTATTTTTACTCCCCCTATTTTCTGGGTACTTTTGGGTACATTTGCGGTTGTGTCAGTCGTCTTAGAATTCGTCATAAGTCTTACCTCATCTAGATTATAGTGATTTTTAGGTCGGATAACAGTAGGTTAGCAGAGATTTGTACCCGAATGTACCCAAAACCAAGTGTTATTTTACTTTGAGTCAAAGAGTACTGTCTAAACTATTGTTAGGATAAATGAAGTTTTTCAACTACTAGGATTTCAATAAGATACGGCTATTTTTTCTTAGTTACTATTAGTCGATTAGATTTTCTTTCTTGATACTGTCTATGATCCCAGTCTTCTTAGGTTGTGTACGACCATTGTCCTTAACATTTTTATAACCGCAGTAATCTCGGTGATTTTAGACTTCAAAACTTCATCAGATGCTTAATCTCAGTCCATTCTAAATTGTTAGGAAATAAGGATTTTTGAGTATTTGTGCTTATGACTTCATCCAACTCGTATCTTGTGTCGTGTAACCGTTTTCTTCAGCTGTGCGGCTGATGGTAATGTGCAGGTCTTTAAGGGTATCCGCCCAGATAACGGCAAAATGGGACACATTGTAAAGTTTTGTTGCGTAACGTAGTTGAGTGATTTACTAACTTGCCCAAAAATGGTATACGGACATTCAAATTTTTGCACACTAAAATCAACTCTTCGCGCTATTTAGTCCCTCACACTTGCCCATAAATGAGCTTTTTCGGGAATATTTTCACAAGAGAGGAAACGCTCAATCCGGTATTGAAACAACGTAAAATCAAGCTTTTCAAACATTTGCGTTACACTTCTTTACAACGTGTCTCATTTTGCTGGTATCTCGGTGGCTACCCAAATACGAGTACACTTTGCCGCATCCGTGTTTTCGTGCTAGAGAGCCAGTCCACTAATATAGGTTGACAAACAATGGAGAATATGCATTAGAAGACAACTCTATTATCCATGTCGTTCGTCGCGATGGTTCGACGACACCATTAGAAATTACTAAGATTCGCAAAGTGGTTAATTTTGCAGGGACGGTGCTTCAAGCTATTGGCTGAGCGTTCAAGATTGAGCTAGTTTTGTAACAAGTACTTGAGTTTGGGCTAACGAGGGCGGCTATGGGATTTCCGATAAGAAGTAATATTTTTAATGCAGGATCTCTCTCACAAAAATACTTCACACGTTTTCCAATTCAAGTTACCATTCTCTTCAAGCCCAGTGATACAGTCTTCACTGAGTACTTAAAAGCTGAGTTTGCAGGTCTTGATAGAAGTACAGGCGACAACCTTGCTTTCTTTGCTGTGTTAGATCCGCCAGAGCAATGGTTGCATGACCACATTAATTCACGATGGTGGCAGACTTATCAAGAAACTGTTGGGCGATCATCATTTACTGTTGACGACCGAGTTTTAATGCGGGAAATTTCACGGTTGTTTGGAATAGAGATAATTACTTATTTTTAAGCACAAAGCTTTTTAAGTTATTACTTTTATTCCCACTATTAAAGAACATCCAGAGTCTACTATGGTTGCTATTTTTGTTTAGATAATCCTTGCATAATTGAAGAGTTGTACTTAGTGTCTGTGCCAAGATGATTTTCTTATAATCTCTAAAATCATCTTCACTGAATTCAGGTAGTAAAACTTTAGCTTCTATTTGTTTAAGTATCAAATGTAAAATAAATAAGTTTCCGTATTTGATAATATCCTGCGTAATTCTATCGTCTATTTTTTCTTGTTTTTCAGCAAGAATTTTCTCGATTTCGCGTTTTATTTCTATTTGCCTCCAAAGTTGCATTGCGGTAACTTTAGAGTTAAATAAGCTGGTATATGGAGCTTGAGAAGTGTCCGACCATAGCTTACTGATATCTTGTTTGGCTGTAATAACTACACTTACATCATGATTGCCACAAGCTAAGGTGACGGTGGCTTCTTCTAAATCGTAATTATTTTCATCTCTAGCTGGAGTATCAGCAGTACGCTTGTAGTGATAGTTTCTGCCGTTACTTTTAAATTCTTTGCGTAACCTTTCTTGCTCGGAGTCTAGTGCTACAAAATCTCTGACTTCGACTCGATTTTGTGTATTGGTTGCTTTTGTAACTCTCAACCCAAAAGAATCTTCATGACATTTTTCCAAAGATATAAATCTTATAAATATTTCTGCACTCTCCAAATTTTCTTTTTCTTCTTCAGAAGCTTCTTCATAAAATGCACCTATACTACCTATAGTTTGAGCGCCATTAACAATACTAATGCCCTTGGCTACAAAATCTCCTAATCTTTTATCTGTTTTTGCACCTAATCTATCTATGTCCTTACATAAAACAGTTATGCCGTTGTTAAAATACCAAAATAGCCTTGGCTCAATTTTGAGTGTTGTACTAATTTCGCTATTGACGTTACTTGTACCTAAAAAGTCTCGAATATTCTTAGAAAATAATTTATTTTTATATTTATTCCACCACTCGACTACTTCCATAGCACTAATTTGTCCGTAGTAAGCTGGATATGGCTCATCAACTTTTCCCCAATTTGATAGTCTAAAATTAACTTCTATCTCTTCATGTTTATGAGTATCAATTACAGCATTGTAAGCCTTGCTAAGGTCAAATATTTCGAGAGATGCCACTCCGTCATTGTTATTATTTAAAACTTCAACACAATCTTCTTCTAATACCGTCATAGCATGACTTGATAATTTGGAACCTGTATATGCAATTACAACCTTTATTTTCAGTCCAGGAGTTTTAGTTACTGCAAGAATTTCATCTTCTCTTTTATTAAATTTATAATTAAATCTATTTGCTTTTTTTGAATCAAAATCTAATAAATCAAAAATTCCATCTTTAAAAATTTTCATATCACCATGTTTGGGACTACTTTGACCATTTTGTATCCACTTAGATTGAACAAACCATAGTGTTTTTTGTTTCTCATTGAATAAGAAAGCATCAATACCATTATCATCGCATCCATCTACTATGGCTTCTGCTGCTTTACTAGGGCTAATATCAGCTAATATATGTAATGAATAAGCTGCTAATGCCCGACTATTAAAAACATTCTCTCTATCATTTTTCTTTTTATTTTCACAATCGGACATATCTATTAAGTCTACAAAAATTTGATTAATCTCACCTTCTACTTGCTTAATATGAAATGCAGTTGTTTTATCGCTCATTACTTTTTTTCTCTCGCTAACTTCAGCTAGTATTGAATTTACGTTTCTTTAGGTGAAAATAGTACTTTTACTAGATTGTTGTTGCCTGAATTGTGATTTAAAATTCATAAACTCCTAACTTGCACATTTTAGAACCGTCATACAGTAAAGCTTTGAGAAACATCATAAAAATGTGCTTGTTTCATATTTTGCGGGAGCGTTAATCGCGCCCGTGGTCGGCTCAGATCTTGCACCTCTCCGCATAAGCCTAAGTTTAGTCAAAAGCAGCCCAATAAAGTTACATCACTTTTCTTGGCTTTTATCGTAAAATAAGGGATTCTGGCGTTCGTACTGAGTGTGAAAATAATATCAACTTTTCTTCGTGCGAGATGTCAGTAAAGATATCTCCTTTAGTAAAATGCGGTGTTACAAAAGAGAGAGTTGGTAGTATTCGCTGGTGCATTATTGCTAAGAACGATAGAGACTGCCATCAGGTATACTACTACAAGTTTTGGAATAAGGGTGATCGACTTATCAAAAGCACCAGGTAGATCCCCAAGCGATAGGCGATAGCCGTGGCGCAAGCCAATGTGCCAACAAGAGCGTTAATTATGGCGAAAACAACTCTGAGTTGGCAAGAAATAGTTGATGACGCGCCAAAAAATCGGCAACCAGCACAAAGCTATTATCAGCAAGCAATTCGTCGTTATTTGGAAACAGGAGGAGATGTCAAAGCCAAAGAGCAAAATGGTATTACTTTATTGCATTTAGCAGCCTATACTGGCGATCGCTCTCTTTTCCAATTGCTTCTAGATCGGGGTGCTGATGTGAATGCTCAAGCACTGAATGGAGCTAATTTGCCATTCTACATAGCATTAGATAATCCTTGGGGAGCATTTTCACTATTGTTTCAACAACCCAATTTGAACCAGCAAACTAATAAAAGTTTTAATATGCTACTTTGGGCAGTAGCAGGAGGCGATCGCCAGATAGTTCAATTGCTTTAAACAAAGGTGTAGATGTCAGAGCTAAAGCTACTGATGATTCCACGGTTCTACATTTTAATCAAGACAATCAATCCTGCTGTTGATGTTAAGCCTTTTGCGGACATTCCTATAGAGGCGATCGCGCGATCGCCAAAAAACGCCCATCTGTTTTCACGGGGGACTCCATCTATGGCTCTATAGGACGGGGTTCTTGACCGTCATAGAAATATTTCCTTAGCGACCATGCCAAAAAATAATCTGGCACAATTCCTTGCTCAATTAATGTCAAGTATAGCATACTAAGAAATGTAAGGGCGAGACACAGAAACAGAAAGCCGCCCAAGCTTCAAATCATAAATCGCTTCAAAATATTTAAGGAGTCTCAATCATGTTATTTTCTACATTCGCAAACAACACAGCTAGCAACATCCAAGCAACCGAAGCTCTCATCAACGAACTGCAACAACAGCTAGAAATTGCACGGCAACAGTTAACAGCTTTTCAGCAACAGCAGCAGCTAGAAATGACCGCCAAGGGCGCGGCAGAAGCAGCACTAGATACTACTCGCAAGGCGTTTAAAGCAGTGCTCACAGCATATGGTGCAGAAGGTGTTGCAGAGTTTAGAGACGCGCTGGTTGCTATAGCGGTTCTCAGTTGGGTGCAATACAATAACCACAATGTTGGAACCAACCA
>NZ_QMEA01000198.1 GCF_012912105.1 Brasilonema sp. UFV-L1 | reverse complement strand
GCCCCCACCTCCCCATCTTTAAGGCGATCGCCTTTGAGTGATTGTCAGATCACTAAAATTACCCTAAACTTAGGAAATATAATTAAGACTAATGCAGCAAACGCGGAAATCATAAGGGCAGTTTTTTAACTCCTAGATTCTGATGGAATGATTATAATTCCCTTCACAATGTGCTCGTAGTCAAAAGCTCAGCGATCCTTTTTGAATTCAAAATTCAAAATTCGCTCGTTCAAAAATCAAGATTTTTTTTTTAATTGATCAATTCGGGTACGAGCCCCTTCATTCATGAATGGAGATATAAAAAGCGCAGCAACTTTATTCAAGCCCCCGAATTCATTCGTGGGGTTTTAATTTTGAATTTTGAATTTTGAACTTTGAATTTGAGCGAAGCGAGTGACGAGTGATATGCTGAAATGGTTAGTTGACTGGGTAGCAACAAATTCTGTTGGACTTGTTGTCAAAATTATTCTCAACGAAGAATTCGCTAAAGATTTAGCCAACAACTACGCAAAAGACTTCTTCAAATACGACTTCAACAACGTCGTCACAGCCCTTGCTGAAAAAGAACAGCTTCAAAAAGCAATTGCTAAAGCGCTGAAAGAATTTCTACAACTGGTAGAAGAAGAGTTAAAGTTTTGCAGACTCTCGGATGAAGAAATTCAGAAATTCGCTCAACCACTAAAAATATTTATATATGACAAATCTGTTAAAGAAGTTCTGAGTCAAGCGTTTGATGCTCATTGTGATTCTCTAGATGATCAAACTCTAGAAAAAACATGGCAAATTCTTAAACTACCATCAATACCTGCTAAATTTAACTGGCAACTCGTGTCAGATAGTTATCTGAGGAAAGCTCAACAAATCCTCTTTGAATCATACGAGTTACGAAATATCTTGATTTCCCAAACGCTTCATGTTGAGAATAAGGATAAACAGACACGAGAAGTTCTAAATTTTTATTTAACTCAGTATCAAGAGTCAATTCGCGATCGCTATACCAATCTCAAATTAGAAAACTTAGAGACGAGCAGTTACGTCCATAAGAAATTCAGTTTATGGCGAATGTTTATCCCTCAAAATGTGCGTGAAGTTCATCATATCTTACCACAAATTTACGAACTACCAAAAAAACATCTCCAACGACTGCGAGAAAACAATCAACTAGAAGCAGAAGAACCTGTACAAGAAGAATTAGAACGTCACAAGCAAGATTATTTGAAACAGCCTGTACGTTCAGTTATAGATATTATTCAGGATACTGTTGAGGATACCTATCCCACTTCATACCCCCTGAGAAATAAAGGAAATGGGAAGTCAAAAATTGTGATTTTGGGTAACCCTGGTTCAGGGAAATCTACACTATTGCAATACCTGGCGTTAGATTGGGTAGAAAAAATACTTGAGGATAAAGATTTTCATCTGAAGATTCCGTTGCTCATTGAATTACGCACTTACATACAGCAACGAAAAGAGAAAGAATACAAAAACTTTCTTGATTTTTTTCATGAATATAGCGGTGCGATCGCTCATTTCGATCAATCCAAATTGCAAGAACAACTAAAAGCCGGTAACGCCTTAGTCATGCTTGATGGTTTGGATGAAGTTTTTGAGCTTGAGCAGCGAGAAGATATCATTAATAATATTCAAAGTTTTACAAATGAGTATCCAGATGTGCAAGTGATTGTCACTTCTCGCGTCATTGGCTACAAGCCGCAACAGTTACGAGATGCTGATTTTAGGCATTTCATGCTGCAAGATTTTGAACCAGAACAAATTCAAGATTTTATCAATCGTTGGTATTGTCATAGTTTGACAGAAAATCTTGATGGAGAAAACAAAAAACAGCGACTGCAAAAAGCGATTGACACATCACAAGCAATTGCAGAACTTGCAGGGAATCCTCTGTTACTAACAATGATGGCAGTTCTAAATCATAACCAAGAACTGCCACAAAACAGAGATGAATTTTATAATCAAGCATCGCGTGTTCTGCTAAATCAATGGAATGTGCAATCTACTTTGGTGGAAGACGAGGTGTTAGACTCAAAAACAATAGACGTTAAAGACAAGCAAGCAATATTACGTCGAGTTGCTTACCATATGCAAACCAGTGAAAAAGGTTCTGCAGGCAATTTGATCAGCGCGAAAGATTTAGAAAGTATTTTGACTGAGTATTTAAAAACCATAGAAGTTGAGAAAGCAACAGTTATTGCAACTGGAATGATAAGTCAACTACAGACTCACAACTTTCTGTGTTTCCTGGGCGCAGATTACTATGGTTTCGTTCATCGGACATTTTTAGAATACTTCTGTGCTTGGGAGTTTGTTTGGCAGTTGAAAGAAACCCAAACTCTGAAAATGGAAGAACTCAAAACAGAAGTTTTTGGTAAATACTGGGGAGATGAGACTTGGCATGAAATTTTGCGAATGATAGCAGGAATGATAGAACAAACAAATGTTCGCGAAATCATTGAAGATTTAATCGGGCAAAATGGGGAGTCTGAGAAATTTAGCAACTTGTTTTTGGCGGCTAAGTGTCTTGATGACTTGAAAAATAGAACAGTCACGAAAACCGCTCAAAAATTACTGAGTCGCTTTAAAGAGTTAACCAAAAATGACTCAAACAACAATGATAATTCCTCGTTTGATTTTCTTGAGAAAATGCTGATTCAGGAAATTCATACTCAGGCGATCGCCCTGGTGACAACAACTTGGAAAGATGAACCCAATACCTTAAACTTCCTCAAATACTTTGCAACTACTGATGAAAATTGGAATATACCAGATACAGCAATTCAAGAATTCGCCAAGGAGTTCAAACAGAACCCCGACACCATAGACTTTCTCAAACATCGTGCGACTAGCGATGATTCTGAGTCTGTGCGACGTGCAGCAATTCAAGAACTCGCAAAGGAATTTAAAAACAAACCCGACACCTTAGACTTCCTCAAACACTGCGCTACCACTGATGAGAGTTGGAATGTTCGACGTGTAGCCATTCAAGAATTAGCAAAGGAGTTTAAAAACAAACCCGACACCTTAGACTTCCTCAAACACTGCGCTACCACTGATAAGAGTTGGAATGTTCGACGTGTAGCCATTCAAGAATTAGCAAAGGAGTTTAAAAACAAACCCGACACCTTAGACTTCCTCAAACACTGTGCTACCACTGATGAGAATTGGAATGTGCAAACTGTAGCCATTCAAGAATTAGCCAAGGGATTTAAAGAGAACCCCGAAAGCTTAAACTTCCTCAAACACTGCGCTACCAGCGATGATTCCGAGTTTGTGCGAAGTGCAGCAATTCAAGAACTCGCAAAGGAATTTAAAGATGAACCCGGCATCTTTGAAATATTCTACAACTGCGCAGTGAGTGACTTCTCAGAGCATGGGAAAAACCACCAGCCTCATCCTCGACAAGTTGCACTTGAAATAATTATAAAGCAATATTCCAATCATCCCCAAACTTTACCATTGTTGCGCGATAGAGCAGAGAATGACTTAGATAAGCAAGTGCGGAAGTTTGCTCAAAAGAAGTTGGCAGAATTAGAAAATTCCATCTTCATCAAATATACAATCGTGATTCAATGGTCACAAGAAGATCAATGTTATGTTGTTTTCTTACCTGAGTTAACCGATGTCATGCAGCCTTGTACTCATGGAGAAACTCACGAACAAGCTCTCAAGAACGCTCAAGAAGTCTTAAAAACCAGAATTCACGCTCATAAACCCGATTTCTACCAAAAATTGTCTGTTTCGCAACCAAATACGAACAAAGAAACCGGGTTTCTAGCAGATAATGCGTAAATCCTACCCAACTCAAACTGTCTTTAATTTTGTTAGCGCAGCGGGACGCTGTCCATTTTGAATTGTTAACCCATCCTTCTCAGGAAATAGCTAAAATCAAAATGTTTGCTCTTTAACATTACGCTAGTGGACACTGGAACTTGCTCTCGCTGTCATCAACCCGTAAATTCCCAAGCTGTCACCTGTCCTCATTGTGGTACTCAGCTCAAAGCCTATGGACATCCTGGAATTCCTCTACACCGCGCCATAGGAAAAGAATCTCTCTGTGACAGCTGCACTTACCACTCTGATGATACTTGTAACTTTCCACAGCGTCCTTTTGCCAAAGAATGTATCCTCTATCAAAATATTGAGGAGAGTAAGATAGAGTTGCAGCAGCAGCGTGACGCTAAAAGCCTTGGTGCAACTGTGAACCACTGGATGAAACGCAATCAATCTTTACTTTTGCTGGTTGCTTTATTATTAGTTTGTTTGATGATTGCTGTATCTACAACTTGATTATACATCATAAAGGCACATCGCGTTACCTACTTTATCAATAACAAAGATGTTTTGCATCCATTAGGATGCTCTCTAAAGTGCGTGTACTAAGTGCATGAGTCAAAGAAAACCTCATCTATAACATCTCGTTCAGAGTGAATCTTATCAGCAAAACGATAATTCTTATACTTTAAGTTTCACAAGGAGAACAAATGTATCCATCTGCTAAGCGATTAGATGATTTTCGTATTTCTCTGATTCGTGAAATGACAAGGCTTGCAATCAAGCATAAAGCCATCAACATGGCTCAAGGATTGCCTGATTTTCCCTCTCCTCCTGAACTGATTCAGGCTGCGTGTCAAGCGATGGAACAGGGGCATAATCAATACACAAACACCTGGGGAATTCCAGAGCTTCGCCAAGCAATCTCAACTAATCTCCAAAACTTGTACGATTTATATTATGACCCAGAGGAACAAATTACAGTTACTTGCGGGGTTTCAGAAGGTATTGTTTTGGCAATGCTCAGCTTAGTGAATCCTGGTGATGAAGTTATTGTCATAGAACCGTTTCATGATAATTATCTCCCCGCCATTAATTTTGCACAAGCTAAACCAGTTTGTGTAAGGTTAGAGCCGCCTTTTTATCAACTCGATCCAGAACGTCTACGAGCTGCTTTTTCAGATAAAACCAAAGCCATCATTGTCAATACACCTCATAACCCGACTGGACGTGTTTTTACAAAGGAAGAATTAAATTATATAGCCAACCTCTGTCGAGAATTTAACGTTGTCGCTGTTACTGATGAAATTTACGATCGCATTACCTTCGATGAACACCAACACATTCCTCTGGCAACTCTTGATGGAATGTTTGAGCAAACCATAACTATTAGTGGGATGAGTAAAAGCTTCTCCATAACTGGATGGCGGATTGGCTATGTCTGTGCTCCCGCTAACTTGAGTGCAGCCATTCGGACTCTACATGACTTTACCACAATTTGTGCTCCAGCTCCTTTCCAGTACGCAGCAGTTACTGCATTGGGATTGCCAGAATCTTTCTTTAAGACTCAAAAAGAAGCATATACCATCCGACGAGATCGAATAGTCAAAATTTTAGAAAAATATCAATTTATCGTACAGCCACCTCAAGGTGCCTACTACATAATGAGTGACTTTAGTCAATACAGTTCTCATGCAGATGATTATAAATTTGCCAAATACCTGGTCGAGGAAGTCGGAATCGCCGTTGTACCAGGTTCTAGTTTTTACTCTACACCGGAACTTGGGCGAAATACAGTCCGTTGGTCCTTCCCAAAAAAAATGGAAACCTTTGATGCAGTTGAACAAAGGTTGCATCGAAGAACAGTGACCAGTGACCAGTAAACAGTAAACAATGAAGGAGTCAGGAGTCAGGAGTCAGGAGTCAGGAGCGGAGCCACCAGCCCTTCGGGTTCACAGTCGCCTGTTGTCGGGAAACCCTACCAAGAGCGCTGCTTCACCGCAGAGCCTCCGGTCAGAATAAAAGAGTTAATTGATTCTTCTATTCTGAATTCTGGATTCAGCAATACTGAATACTTCTTCAAACTGGTAACTGATAACTGATAACTGATATTACTTCTCAACATGAGACACTTGTTCATCAAACACCGCCAAGTCAAACCAAAAAGTCGTACCTACGCCAACTTCACTTACCAAATGAACTTTACTGTGATGTTTTTCCATGATATTCCTCACAATAGATAGCCCCAAACCTGTACCTTCTAGAGTGTGAACCCGGTTTTCTACCCGGAAGAAACGGTCAAAAATGGCTTCTTGATCTTCTGGGGCAATACCGATCCCAGTGTCGGAAATTTCTACCCGTACTTTGGGTGTCGGATTATGAAAGTTGGACTTTGATTGAAGTTTGTAGGCGCGGAGGGCGACTTTTCCACCAGCTTTGGTAAACTTAAGAGCATTACCAACCAAATTAGCTAATACTTGTAGCAACAAATCATAGTGACCGACGACAAGGGGCAATTGAGGTGCAACCTCCTGAATGAGTTCAATGCCTT
This sequence comes from Brasilonema sp. UFV-L1, assembly GCF_012912105.1. GTDB lineage: Bacteria > Cyanobacteriota > Cyanobacteriia > Cyanobacteriales > Nostocaceae > Brasilonema. Next base: position 3,894 of record NZ_QMEA01000198.1, on the reverse strand, counting down.
TGTCTCTAGCATTGAGTTGGTAAGTACGTAGTGTCTGTTCAATCGCCTGCCCTAAGTCCACCCCGTTCAAGTGATAATTGCGACCAGATTCTAGCTTTGACAAATCCAAAACATCATTCACTAAACGGGTTAGTCTATCGGTTTCATGATTGACAGTGACTAAAAACTCCTTCTTTTGTTCAGTACTTAAGTCTTCTCCGTATTCGTGTAAAGTCTCAATAAATGATTTGATGTTAAATAAAGGCGTTCGCAATTCGTGGGAGACATTACTGATAAATTGGCTTTTTGCCTCGTTGAGTTCTACCTCACGGGTGATATCTTGCACAGTGATCGCAACACCTTTGACACTCTCTCTTTGCTGATCAAGAACTGTTGTTAGGAGAATGCGGATAGTACGCTTGATAGGTTGAGTCAGCGGTATACGGAATTCAGCGCTTTCACACTCCCCCGTTGCGATTTCATATAAAGGACGGGTGATTTCCATTCCTACCCCTGCTGGCAAGTGATGTAAAACATTTTTGCCCACAACATTAACTCCTTCCCAGCCAAAAATTCTCTGTGCTGTAGGATTAACTAAAATCACCTGCATACTATTATCAATAAGGACTGCTCCATCGGCAATTGTGGAAACTAGAGTTTCTAGCTTGGCTTTTTCCGCCGTCAGTTCCTCAATATTTTGTTCTTCATAGCGCTCTAAACGCTCTGCCATCTCATTAAAATTGAGAATGAGTTCCCCAAGTTCACCTCCTAGTGGTAAGTCAATTTGCTGTTTGAAATTCCCCGCAGCAATTTGTTTGACACCCACTAGCAACTCCTTAATTGGTTTGGTAATTGTCAAAGCATTAATCACCCCTCCCAAAATTACCATGACCCAAATAGAAATAAAAACGGCAATAGTGACATCGCGGGTGAAATTTGTTGAAATAACTGTAGCTGGGTTGGGGTTAATCCCAATTGCCAACACACCCAGGTATTTGCCATCCACAGTCAGTGGAACAAACACATCGGTAACTTCTCCATCTGGTGCTCGATGTTGTCGCACCATCGGCTTTTCAGCATCAGCAGCATAGTCGTCTGGCAGTTCTATGCGCCTTTTGATCGCAAGAGATGTTCCCACCTCCGGTTCCCAAAAGGGAATGCCAAAATAAATTTTCCCCGTATCATCAGCATAGAGCATATAACGCACGCTAGAAGTGCTACTGTAGAAACGTTCAGAAAATTGCGCTACCTCGGTGAGATTATCCTCAGCAATGAGTGGAGCAACATTAGCTGCAAGCAGCAGCCCAAGATCACGACCAAAGCGAGTGTCATTCAGGCGTGCATCCAGCTGAATTGTATTTATTGCCCAGAAGGTCAAACCACTCATCACCAGAGAGACCACCAAAGTGGCAGCTGCTAAAAGTTTTGTCTGGAGAGTAAACTCCGACCACCAATTGACAATTGCTTCTTTGATTGTTTTTAAAATAGCTAGCATCTTAAAAAGTGATTATGGTGCTGATAATGAGAGTCATCAGAAAGTGTATACCTTACCTGATACCTATAAGAAAGTAGGTTGAGAACCCCTCGCCTTTGGCAGGGGGACGCCAGATACCTCTGTCGGGAGGCCCTCATCAAGTACTGGCTCATGAAAACCACAACGCAGGATTTATCCTGCTTTATGTCTGGGTTTTTCCGGAATAAAAAAGTTGAAATCTGCGACAATATAATTAAGCACAACGGTAAGGGTGACGACCCATGCAGGATATCCATAACTGGACTCAAGCGGCACAAACGTAACCAATTGTAAATTGGTTCGCCTTGTGGAAAGCTCCGGGGAGGGACGCTCCCTAGAGGATAAATAAGTTGCCTGTGGAGGCGATGAGACCAGCGCTGCGGGAGGGTTTCCCTCATGTGCCACTTCTGTGTGGGGGTTCCCCCCGTTGAAGAATGTGGCGTCAGGCGACTGGCGTTAGCCCTCCGGGCGTGCGCTTTGCGCATACCCGGAGGGTCTAACGGGTATGTGAGACATGGGTTGAACATCTAGTTAAGAGCCTAAGAGACAGGAAAAAAAGGTGGAATAGCATAGTTTTAACCTGCTGTTTAACATCTTTTAAGAATCCCTCGCTTTTTAAGCAGGGGAGCACGTCAATAAAGTTTGACTTGTTAGGGCGAGGATTGTTTTGCATTCATCCCTGTCAGGAATTGAAACCACCCCAATAACTAAAAATTAACAACTTTATAGACAAACAAGTAAGGAGGAGCAGAGGGAGCTGGGGAGACAATACTTTCCTTCCCATTTCCCCATCTTCTTACCTGACTCGGTGACCAATGTCTCGTCGATAATACATTCCCTCAAAGTGAATACACTGTATCCCGGTGTACGCTTGAGCAAGCGCTTGCTCAAAGTTTTCTCCTACACCGGTAATGTTTAACACCCGACCACCATCTGTTATCAGTTGTCTCGTTCCCTCGCTCTTGCTTGGTAGTGCCTTTGTTCCAGCATGAAATACAGTGGTTCCTAATACCTCTGCTTGTTCAATACCTGTAATAACTTTTCCTTTCTCATATGCTCCGGGATAACCACCAGAAGCAGCAACAATTGTCACAGCTGCACCTTGCTTCCAAGTAATGGGTGGCATTTGAGCCAAACGTTGCTCAACACAAGCTAAAATTAACTCTTCTAGGGGTGTTTCCAAAAGTGGTAGCACAACTTGCGTTTCTGGATCGCCAAAACGACAGTTAAACTCTAAAACTTTAAAATCGCCGGAATCAGTAATCATCAACCCAGCGTAAAGCACACCTCGGTAGTCAATGCCTTTTGCTCTAAGTGTGGCGATCGCTCTTTCCAAAACTTGCTTTTGAATTTTTACCATCAACTCTGGTGTGGCAATCGGTGCTGGAGCATAAGCTCCCATACCACCAGTATTTTCCCCTGTATCACCCTCACCAATGCGTTTATGGTCTTGAGCGCTCAGTAACGGACGAATTGTTAACCCATCACTCAGTGCTAAAATAGAAACTTCTTGTCCAGTCAAATACTCTTCAATAACAACAAATTTCCCTGCACTGCCAAATTCCCCCCCAAACATGGCATCAATCGCCGCCTGTGCCTGTTGTTCCGTTTCAGCGACGATGACACCTTTACCAGCCGCTAAACCATCAGCTTTGACAACAATAGGTACTCCTTGTGCTTTCACGTAGGATTTTGCTGCTGCTGCTTCTGTAAAAACAACAGCACGGGCTGTTGGAATTCCTGCTTCCTGCATCAAAGCTTTTGCCCAAGCCTTACTTGCCTCGATTTGCGCTCCCGCTTTTGTTGGACCAAAAACTTTTAAACCTTGTGATCTTAAAAAGTCTGTGATACCTTTTGCCAAGGGCACCTCTGGTCCTACCACGACGAGAGTTATGCCTTGCTCTAGAGCACATTGGGCGATCGCCTCAAAGTCATCTACAGCCATTGGCAGGTTTTGGCAGCGTTCCATGCTTGCCGTCCCCCCATTTCCTGGTACACAGACAACTTGCTCAATTTGCTTTGATTGCAACAGTTTCCAGGCTAAGGCGTGTTCCCGCCCTCCATGACCTACAACTAAAACTTTCACTGGTATCCTCTTGGGTTTCTTGCAAGCGAGAATCCTTAATGGTGACTCGCCGTACAATTTTTTCACCAATTCTGATAATTGTGCAAGTCCCCTGATTTTCCCGGACTTACGGGATGATAACTAGCTGTCAACTATTCAGGTCAAAAGACTTACATTAAGTTTTCTGAACAAAATTGATTTTTTGCATGTTAAGTATGAGATACTACACAATAGTGCTCTCTAAACTAGAAGTACTATTTACCGTGCCTTTAAATCTAAAAGTTTATAAGGAAAGCTGGCTGAAAACCCTTGAAGAACAGGCACTACGTGCCGTATT
>NZ_QMEA01000197.1 GCF_012912105.1 Brasilonema sp. UFV-L1 | reverse complement strand
CCGGAGGTTTGAGACTCGCTCCTTACTCCCATACACTCGTGTGTATCCTGGCAGCAACCCGCCTCCCGCAGGTCGTTTAATTGTTTTTCTTTGGATCTACATGGAGCGGAGCAAGGAAAGCTCCGCCTCCGGTGTGCATACGCGCAAGAGCGGTAACATCCTTTTCCCCCTTTCTCACGCTCTTAGTCTTGGCAAGCGTCGTACCGCTACTGTAGCCGTTTGTTACGAGCCGTGTGGGTGAGTCAGCAACCAATATATAGTATATAGTATACAGCGTTGACTTTATGAATTCCGTAAAAATTGGCAACTCCGCGCTATAACCCGGAAAATTGCATACTCATTGTGTATCAAAGCATAAATCCGAACATCTAATAGCCAATCTATGCCTCAAGATAACTCCTGTCAAAATCTCAGAGGTCGTTTTTTTAAAGGTCATTTGGAAACTCTTTGTCTATGTTTGCCATCAATAGGAGGTACAAGCTTTCGTGGCGTTGGTGCTTCTGTTGGCGGTAACGTTAACAACGTCCAAGGCGATAACAACAAAATAGTTCAGGGAGATACAACCATGACTGGCGATCGCAATATCAACACAGGTGGTGGCAATTATAACGAGCGCATTCATGGCGACTACGTTCAAGGTAATTACTACGCTGCTGGACAAACACAAAGTCTTGCTGAAGCTGCTGCTGAAATTCAACTATTACTAAAACAATTAGAGCAAACTTATCCTACTACTACTACATCACAACAAATGGTAGTCGCAGCAGAAGCCATCAAGCACATTGAGAGTAATCCATCATTGAAAAAACGTGCAATAAATGCAGCAAAGTCAGGTGGTTTGGCTGCTTTTGAAAAAGCAATTGATAATCCCGCAGGTGCTTTTATTGTTGGCGCTATCAAAGGCTGGCAGGAAGTACAAGCAGAAGATTAAAGAATTGAATTAATAAGCTCATAGTTTGCCAATCCATAGGTTTAATAATTAGCTCATGCAAGAATATGGAAGAACCGAACCCGTTTAAAAACCGCAATATTAATACTGAAGGAGGTCATTATAACGAACGGATTGAAGGCGACTATATTCAAGGTAATATCTTAAAACAGATAACTAATATTTTTATTGGACGTAAATATAGTAGTGAATTAGCAAATTCCAGAGACCGTGTACAACAAATACAGTTAAACCAAGTTAGTACTGAAGTTGAAAGTCGGATAAATAGTTCTCTACATAATCGTGTTTATGTTGTTCTAGAAGCAGAGCAAAATCCATCTCAGGTTGAATGCCCTTGGGATATGGAGGTAAAAATTGGTTCTAAACCTAAAGTTCGTCTGAAAGATACAGAAATTATTACAGTTTTTGATCAGCCTGATATTGATGGTAGATTATTAATTTTAGGTCAGCCTGGTGCAGGAAAAACTACCATCCTCCTTAAGTTAGCTTTTGACTTAATAAAACGTGCTAAACAAGACCCTACACATCCTATACCAGTACTATTTTCTTTATCTTCTTGGAAAAATAATAATCAAAGTATAAAAGATTGGTTAGTTAATCAGCTTAAAGATAAATACGGGGTGCGAAAAGATATTGGGAACAAATGGGTAGATAATCAGGAAATTATACCCCTGTTAGATGGTTTGGATGAGTTGGCAGCAGAATATCAAGAACAGTGCGTGAAAAAAATTAATGATTTTCTACACACTGGATGGAGCAATCCTTTAGTTGTTTGTAGTCGCCAAGAAGAGTATCAGCAGTATGCTACTTTACTACAACTAAATAGCTCCCTGGAATTATATCCTTTTACTATAGAACAAGTCTATCAATATTTAGAAAACACTGGGAATTTACAATTGTGGGGCAGTATTAGTAATGATACTTATTTAAATCAGTTAGCTAAAACCCCACTTCTATTAAATATTATTGTTCTTTCTGCTGAAGAAATATCACAAGAAACTTGGCAGCAGATGAAGTCTTCTGAGGAACGTTTAAGTTATCTATTTGAAGTTTATATTCACAGAATGCTCAAACGTCCTTACAAGGATAAAAAGCAGCCTAAGCAAGAAAATACTAAACGCTGGTTAGGTTGGTTGGCACAGCGATTAATAGATGAGAATGCCTCTGAGTTTTTGATTGAAAGACTGCAACCATATTGGTTACAAACTGAAAATCAAATCTTTGTTTATAATTTTCTTGTCGGTGAAATTTTATTAACACTATTTCGTTGGGTAAATATACTCTCTAACGTGGAGTATTTAGGGTTAACTTTAGGGCTGATTATTGGACAGATTAGCGGAAAAATTTTAATAGATGAGCAAATAGAAAAGATAAGGAGATTTCTTAATTATCTAGATCAATATAATATGTTTATAGGTGGTCTGTCTTACCTAATTAGTGCGGAAATTCCTTCTAAACTGTTGTCCGATTTCCAGCTAATTTCGGATTTCTATCTAATAAAAGGGCTAATTTTTGGATGGATTTTAGGGTTAATGCTAGAATTGAATGGAAGTACAATACAGAGTTTTGAAAAATTTAATTTTTCTTTTAATTTTTTTTCAACGGCTTTAGTCAGTGATCTGAAATCAGGACTTAAAACTGGATTAAAATTAGGAATTATTTCTGTAATAATTTTAGCCTTATTAGCCTTAATTATTGTTGTCTTAAATAGTTATTATGGGCTAATTAGCCATGTTTTAAATAGATATAATAAACTGATGCTTTTGTGGATTTTGGCGCTGATTATAATAACAATAATATTTTTAGGACTGTGCATTGGACTGTTCTTCGGACTAGTGCATGGACTAATAGATGGGCTGATATCTGGATTTTTAAAACAAGAACTAGAAAACAAAACGGTTCCCAATCAAGGAGTTCGCCAATCAGTCATTAACAGTGTTATTATAGCGTTAATATGCTCTTTCTCATTTATCTTATTTCTTTTAATCATTCGATTTGTACTTTTTTCTCTACTAATTCTACTAATATTTATATTGCATTATCAAAATAATCTCAATAACAATTTAGAGAAATATTTATTTCCTAATTTAGAATCGACATTATTTCTTGTAAGATCGTTGACAATAATTATTGGAATATATGTAGGAAATTCTGCAATTGGACATTTAGTTTTGCGCGTAATTCTTTGGTCTAATGGTTGTGTCCCTTGGAATTATGCTAAGTTTCTCAACTACTGCACCAATCGCTTATTTCTGCAACGAGTTGGTGGTAGCTATCGATTTATGCATGATCTATTGCGTCAGCACTTTGCCAATTCCTATGCTCAAAACGAAAAACGCTATGAAGAAGCGCTGACATCTTTTGATAAAGCAATTCAATTAAATTCTAAACCTGCTTGGGCTTGGGCTCAGCAAGGTAGGTCACTACTGAAATTAGAACGTTATGAAGAAGCGCTGACATCTTTCAATAAAGCAATTCAATTAGATTCTACATACGCTTGGACTTGGGGTCAGCAAGGTTGGTTACTACTGAAATTAGAACGTTACGAAGAAGCACTGACATCTTTCAATAAAGCAATTCAATTAGATTCTAAAGACGCTTGGACTTGGGGTCAGCAAGGTAGGTCACTACTGAAATTAGAACGTTACGAAGAAGCGCTGACATCTTTCAATAAAGCAATTCAATTAGATTCTAAAGACGCTTGGGCTTGGGGTCAGCAAGGTTGGTTACTACTGAAATTAGAACGTTATGAAGAAGCGCTGACATCTTTAAACAAAGCAATTCAATTAGATTCTAAAGACGCTTGGGCTTTATATAACCTAGCTTGCAGTTATGCAATGCAAGGAAATATTGAACTGACGATTGATAACTTACGACGTGCAATTGAATTAAATACTAATTGTAAAGAATCAGCGAAAACTGACCCTGATTTTGCTAATATTAGAGAGCATGAACTATTTAAAAATTTAGTAGATAAGTAATAGAATAGCAGTGAATATAGTGAATATATAATTTATGATTTTGGCTTGGAAGAGAGAAAAGAAATAGTTCCTGAAGAAGCAGTTTTATTAAATCAGAATAGTAAGTGTAGCGAACTGCAATCACAAACACCCAAACAAGATTTTTAAATTGCCCCTCTCGCCAGGTATTTTTGCATGCATTAATTAGATTGAGTCACTGATTGAAACACAAGAAAATATTCCATTACGAGGATTACCTTGTGAGAAAATCAGTTTTCTTTCCCTCAAATTCATCACAACTGTTGATACAGTTCCATAAGTGAGTCCATCAAAGATGTTTGTCTCTGACTGGCGACATATTGGTAAATTTCCTTCCTGATCAAGAAGAATTTTTAACATATCAGCTTCATGTCGTCCGTTTTGAGTAGACGTAAGAGACTTTGCTCGAACAATTCGCGCTGCTGAACTTTCAGTTTCTTCGGGTAAGTCAATCTTTTCCCTTTTTGAAGTCAGAAATCCATTCGTGTGAACCACAACATTGTTCACTTCAACTTCATCTGAATTGAGAGCAAATAATTGGTTTCCAGAAAGTTCGAGATTGACATACTTACCTGAATCATCTGCGATCAGAATATTACTCATCGTTGCTCGTTCAGCAGCAGTAATTGCATGATACGCCTCATTTAGTGAGCGAGAGTCTAAAACCTTTCGCAAAAGTATATGCACAGGAATACCTCCTGTGGGGGCTTGACATTTAAGAATGTTGAGACAAACGCCAACACCTGCTGCGTTTAAGCCGATTTTGACAAAACCTGGTTCTCCTAAAGAAAGAAAGCGGAAACCATCTTGTCGTGTCACGTCAAAAATGACAGCTAAGTTTTCAAATTCTTCTACCCAGTCCCAATTTTGCCCTAGAATACTACTTTGTTTGAAGTAAATAGAGGTACATTCATTAGGTGTGCTAGAGCGAAGTATTTCAGTTCGGGATATCAGCATGATGATTTCCCAAAGCGATCGCCCTGCGTGAGATGCGATCGCCTCTAATTCAACAGCATACGGCTGTGAAAATTCCTGAATCCGCTCAAAAAATGATAACGAAATCGCCTTGAGGGAAGCATCCGTCCATTGGGAAAAAAGTTTTGATCTGTAAAGTTCAAAAGCTCTTTCAATGCGATCGCTGAGCTTAGTACCGTGTTCTGCTCCTATCTCCTGTGGAGAACCTGTTAAACGAACTAAGGGTAATTTTGCTATTGGATGTTCTTCAATAAGATTTGGAGGAACAACCTTTAAGCCTTGAGCAGTAAGTAATTCAACAGTTGAATCTTTACTTATATCAGCATGAGATGACACAACACTCGCCTCGCACTACATTAGTTTTGGTTTGACTGTACTTTTTCAAAATGAAATCCGCTTTCTTGGAAACCGCTGCAGCGATCGCCACCACCTTTGACTTTATCTGCTTTAACTTTAACGACTTGAACAAGAACTGGTTTTTTATGACGTTCACCTTGATTGAAGCTAAGCTCATCTCCTGAAGTTTCATCAGATGCAACCGTAATAGATTTGAGCTTTTCAAGTACAGTTTGTCGAGAGAGCTTTTTGGATTCTAGAGCTGCTAACAGAGCTTTGGTAAAAGCCTGAGTTGCATCATAACTCATAGCAGTTCGCCAGCTTACCCCTCCTTTCCATCTTTCGCAAGCTAGCTTTGCAAAAGTTTCTGAAGTTGGTTCTTTGGTAAACCAAGGAACCGCCAAAACCAAGCCTTCAAGAGCAGCTTCACCTTGTTTCAAAGTTTCTGGATTATACAAAGACTCTCCTCCGAGAAGCTCTAAATTTTTTGGCAAGTTCACTTGATTTTTTTTGTAAGCGCGAACAATGTCAATCACGGTAGAAATGAGTTCTGTACTTGGGAAAAAAACAGCCGCTTCAGCTTTATCTTTAAATACACTAAGTATTAATTGATCAGATGCATCTTGTTTCTCGTCTGCCAAATTTACACGCCTGACAATTTCTCCGGTATAGTACTCTTTAAAAGCGTTCATCATGCTTTCACTGTAGCTATCTTCTTCTTTATAAAAAATCACAACTCGATTGATGTTTTTGCTCATGGCATAGTTAGCTAAGGTTTCAGCACTTAGTTGATCAGAAGGAACTGCTCTAAAAAAAACCTTGCTTTTTAAGGTAGTACTGGTGCTGGTGGGAGATATCATTGCTAAACCTGCCTTTTGATACTCAGTCAGTGCAGCCTGACTAGCTGTACTAGCATTGTGTCCAATCACTCCTAAGACATTTGAGTCTTTAGCCAACTCTCTAGCAACTGCTTGAGCTTTTATTAAGTCATTACTATCATTAACAATAATGATATTTAGTAATCGACCTGGTGAGTCACCGCCACTAATGTTAAAAGTTGTTTGCGCTTGTGCGACTCCTCTCAAGATTTCTCTCGCAATTTCCCTTGTAGAATTGACAGGTACAACGACTGCTAAAGTTAGATAACTACCATGTTTATGTGCTTGTGCATTGTTGTAGTAAATTTCAGCTTCTGGGTCATTACTATCAATCGATTTTGCTTTTTCAAATAAAGAAATCGCTTGTGAATAATCGCCTCTTTTGAAAGCTTCAATACCCTTGATTTGATAAAAATTTCCATTACCCAAAAAGAAAGTCCGTTCTCCTTGACTAAAGAGTTCTGGTTCAGATACATATGGAATAAATAATGATTGAATTCTTCTCGTTAATTGCGGTACACTTACCCCAATTACCACCACTAGCATTGCAGCTATCGCCCAGGGAATCCGCTGAGATTGATGAGCATTTTTTAGTTCTAATTCTAGGCTGGTATTGAGAAATTGATAATCTTCAACTGTCAAAATTTTACCAGCACTCCATTTGATTGCTTTTCGTAATTTTTGTCCCCGTAATAGCCAGGATTTATTTTGGCGCTCAGAAGACAACCATCCGAGTAACTCCTCGTCATAAGGTCGTGTATCTGCTAGCATTTCATCGACCCATTTTGAATCAAAAACTCGTTGATAAATTTTGTTAGAAATAGTTAATTTACCGTTTTTTTCTACTACAAGACCTGACAAAATTAATTCACTTTGCTCTGGACTGTCATCAACTTGTAACTCTTGTGTTTGCAGAAGTTTTAAGTAGAGCTTCAGCAACTTCAAAATAGGTTCTTTACTATTGATAATTCTGTCGCGAATAGTCCTTAAATGTTGAGGTTCATCCTGAATTTCCCAATTTTCAATTATCTTTGTTTCTACTAATCTTGTTACCCGCCTAAATATTGCTTCTCTATTAACAGGAATAATATCTTGAGAATCTGCAATCATTTTACATATTTTTTGAGTGATAAAGGGTTGACCACCAGTCCAGTTCAACACTTCTTGAAGAAGGTCTTCGGCAATATTGAGTTTATTATTAACTTTATTTTTTAACCCTTGGGCTAGAGGTCGAACTTCCTCAAATGAAAAACCGTTTAATTGAATTGCTTCACCAATATTAAAAGGCGTGCGCTTCTTATCTTGAATTAATTGAGAGGGCGTAGCCACTCCTAGCAACGCAAAGGTAATTCGGTTGTAGTTTGGATTATCAGCACGCTTGTTATAGCAATCACGGATAAAAACAAAAAAATCATCGATTGGAAAATCTAAACCAAGAACAATGTCTATTTCGTCTATAAAAATGACTATGTTTCCAGAGACTTCTGCCAGTAATATTTCTTGAAAGAAATCAGATAATCGCTGCAAAGGAGTTAGCTGCTTACGCTCTTGCCACCAAGTTGATAATTGCTTGATTTGTAACTCGAACGTATCTGCCAAATTTTTGATGAAAGTATAATACCACTGTTCTTGGGTAACTAGTTGAGTTCCAAATGAATCAAGAGTGATTAAACCACACCTGAAGCCTTCATTTTCTAATTTTTTGCTGACTTGGACTCGCAAGCTAGATTTACCCATCTGCCGAGAATTGAAGACATAACAGAACTTCCCGGCTTGTAGTCCTTCAAAAAGATTTCTATCAGCTTGTCGTTCTACATAACTAGGATTGCCTGGTTGTAAAGTTCCGCCTACTTGATAGTATTTCATTGTTCATTACCCATTGTCCGTTATTTGTTATTACCTAGGTAAAAGCGGAAATAATCACGATACAATTTGCAGCGTGGCTTGGCGGAATATCCTTCTAACTTTACCAGTCCCAAACGTTGCAATGATCTAGCAAAAGCTGGCTCTAGTTGCACTGGGCTATCCGCCCTGACAACTTTACGAAACTTTGTTTTTAACTCTGAATTTTTGTTAAGGATTTCCAAGAGTTCAAGCAGATGGTCACTAAATGGTCCAGCTGGAGTAGGTGCAATTTCTAAAAAGTTCTCAAAGGTAATTTCATGAAGTCTAAAATAATCGCACGCTGTTCGCAGTAAAAAGGGATGTCCTCCTAACATTTCCATCAGTTGCTCGCTCTGATTTCTATTCCACCTCAGTCCATGACGCTTGACCAAATTCCGAACCTGCTTCAGACTAAATTCTGGTAAATCTATCGGTAACCCCACATTAGCAAGGGGTGAGCTATTGATATCTAGCGAAGCATAAACTTCGGTGGAATGAACAATTATCAAACGCAGTTTTTCCCAAATCATACCAATGGAATTGCCAGATTTTGCCAATTCGTGCCATGTTCGGAGCATGGTACAAAAGTCTTGAGCAATTAATGGTTGTTCAAAAACTAAATCAACATGATTTAGAGCGAGTACTAAAGGACTAGTCCTGTTTGCTAACAAGTATTGTTGAAAGTAAATTTTGCTGTTATAAATGGGAGTCGCTTGATTATCCCAATACTCATTTAACTTATTGGGTAGCCCTAACTCATTCCCAACAGCAACACAGAAAGACTGTAAGAATTTTTCCAGATCAACTAGTACTGTGCTATCTACTAACTCCCGAAAGCATAAAGTCGCTGTTTGATAGTTATGTCCTCTTGCATAAGTGAGAATCCGATTCATCAGAGATGTTTTGCCCATCTTGTTAGGTGCTTTGATACGAATCAAAGCACCAGGCTGTATAATCTCCTCATAACAGCGCTCTTCGATTCTCGGACGCTCCACATAGATACCAGCTGAGCGTTTGTCTTTCTTTTTATGCAGAACTGGGGTGGAATATTCGGAAATGCCTTTTAATTGAATATCCGCACAACCAAACTTAAAAGCCTCTTCAATCGGGCGACTTGCTCCCAGTGCTGTGTAAAAGCCGACAGCAAAGGCGATCGCAGCTGGATCACCGATTGCTTGGTTCATTCCAATCACAAAAGCGATATGCTTAACAATAGCCTTTGCCTGAATCTCTGAATAACAAGCATTCAGAAACACACAACTGACTTGATCGGCCACTAATTCAAACAGCGCAGCTAAAGCTGAAGCTTGTACAGGTTGAGTTTCACCAAATTCATTTTCAAAGCAAAGCTCACCACTACTTGTGCTATGTCCGGAAAAATGAACAATATCAGGCTCAACATCCACTATTGCTTGAATGATATCTCCTGGACGTGCAGATGGTCTGTACTCTATCCGAAATCTTTCTCGCTCCTTGGCTAGTTGCAACCTTTCTCTGATATCTCGCAACTCCTGTTGTAAACGAAGCCTAGCTGTATCAGTAGGATCAGCCGTCAAAAACAGAATCCTAATCTGGCAATCGTTTTTCATCCAGAATCACTCCCTAAGATAAATTATTTATCAGCCAGCGTCGTTTTTCACTAATACTCATTGCCGCTTATGGGTACTATCAGTATGTCAACAGTGAAATTACGTTAAGTTACGTTAATTTTCTTAAATCTTGTTGAATTATAAAGTTATGTTTGGTTGAATTATAAAGTTATGATGAAGAGACATCAGTACACTTCATCTCAATCAAATGCTTATCCTTACACTCAACAAATAATTTCTGTATTCACCAACGCCTAAAATCACATGGCTCAAGTACAAAGACTAGCGATCGCATTTTCACAGTTCCAACAAGAGGAAATTTTGCTCACACCTCAACAACTACATTACCTGGAGCGTGTATTACGTTGATGTGACGGCGATCGCTTCATTGCAATCGATGGTAAGGCGAAATACTGGCTGGTGGAGTTAGAAGGAGAAAAAAGAAAATGAATTTGATGATGTGGTGTGCTTAAGCTCTACTACAATGTGAACTACCACACACTGCCCTAACGGGTCAGTGTGGGCTTCTCAAATCCCCGT
>NZ_QMEA01000196.1 GCF_012912105.1 Brasilonema sp. UFV-L1 | reverse complement strand
GGGTGAGGTTGAAAAATGTACTTCATGCAAACGAGAACCGCTATAAATCAATCTTCTCGAATCCATAAGAATACAGAAACAAATAATAAGACCTCATAAAGAAGTCTTATCTAAAACACTTAATGTTAAAAATCTCAAATGTATGATAGCAAGTAGTATCTCAGTGAGAACTAATTTCTTGCAGAGAGTATTAACTCACCAACACTGCTGTTTTGCGTGTGTTTTCTGAGCTTTGTTGCTGTGTTTGTTCAGGTTTATCCTGTAACAACTGAGTGTAAAGTTGAGCAAGTTGAGAAGCCACTCCTCCCCAACTGAACTTTGTTTCAACCCGCTTTCTAGCTGCTTGACCTAACTCGTCTCGCCATTGGGGATTGGTAAGAATTCGGTCAATAGCAGTCGCAAAAGCACCAACGTCTTGTGGTGGTGCGAGTAAACCTGTTTCTTCAGGGACAACTGTAAACTGAAGTCCGCCGACATCACTGGCGATGACTGGTGTTTGACTCGCCATTGCTTCAATTGCGACTAGTCCGAATGGTTCGTAGTGACTAGGAACAACACAAACATCAGCAGCAGCGTAGTAATATGGCAGAATTTCTTGACTCAAACGACCAGGGAAAGTCGTAAAGTCGCTCATTCCTAATTCGGTGACAATATTCTCTATGCGATCGCGTTCTATTCCATCACTATGACCTGGACGGCTACCACCACCAATCATTAATTGGAGTTTTCCAGATTCTCGTAACTGAGACTCTCCTACAGCACGTACGAGTGTTTCTATGCCTTTGCGTGGATCAAAACGTCCTACATACAATACCAATTTTGCATCCTCATCGATTCCCAACTCAGCTCTTGCTGCTTGTCGGTCTACACAACCAAATTTTGCGATATCTGTACCGCAGGGAATAATGTCAATATTTCCTTTTGTAGAAACAAGCGATCGCATGTGTTCTTTTTCCTGCGGACTTGTCGCCACAATGCGTTCGGCTGTCTCTAACACCTGTTTTTCTACTGCTAGTCGAGTACTCGCAATTAAAGGAATCGTATCAATTGTGTTGTACTTGACAGCTCCAAGAGAGTGATATGTATGAACCTGCTTACTTCCTTGGATTTCCTTCAACTGCATTCCTACCCAGCTAGAAAGCCAGTAGTTTGTATGAACCAGAGGATATACGAAGCCGTTTTTTTGCTGATATTCCAGAAAATTATCTATAAATTCTGGCAAGTATCCGAACAAATCGTCTCGGGGCACAAATTCTACAGCACCAGCTTCTAATCGAATCGTTCGACAGTTTGGGCTATGTTGAACTATTGTTTCTTGTTGGGCACTCACTTTGCGGGTAAACATTTCAACTTCCCATCCAAGCTTGGCTAGTGCTTCTCCTACTTGGCGCACGTATACGTTTTGTCCTCCAGCCTCTTCTTTCCCGATTTCAACTGCTGGATCGCCGTGTACTGAAATTAGGGCGATGCGTTGCTCAGTTTTAGAGTTCATAGTTTGTTGGTGTCTTCTGGTTAAGAGGGTTCAGGCAAATTGCGTATGCAACAAGACTTTATACCTCTCGGTAATTTTAATTAATCTTCATTTTAATTTAAATTTAAGAACATTTTTGTACATCTGCTACTAGAGGTAGTTTTTCTGTACGTATTTATATTTAAAATATTTATAGTTAACTCGTAATATTTTCAACTTATATACTTAATAAGAAAATTTAAACTTTGTCATTCTAATAACATATATGAGGTTTCATTCATAATTCGTGAAAACACAAGAACCCCGACTTTGTAAGAGTTATCAGAAAACGCAATACCTAAGAATCAGCGGTTCTTGTGACAACATGTAATCAATTTTAAAAACAGATTAACAAAATAAAGAATCGCAAATTTATTCGTGTCAAACCCTTGTCCCAGAAGGGGATGAGCTTTTTGCTTTAATTTTTGTAATGCTCTGTCTTGGTGTAGGAGTACGGTCCCAAAATTGCTCCCCAAGTTGCTTTTCCTGTCGTAGAGTCAATCCCTTTATCATAGCTGAGAAATCTATTATCAGTAACTTCAAAGCCCAAGGAAACTTGTATGTTATTACTACCAAGACTAAAACAGCAACGAGTGTCTGGAGGCGGAGTTGCATTGAACTTATAACTATTGGGAGCTAACAATTGTTGAGTCACATTCAACACACATCCAGGTAGCAATTCTAAGTGTTCAGGTGTCAGCGTGTTGAGTAAAGCAGGGTTACGACCAGCAGCAATCACACTAGTTGGGTCTTTGAACATATAATATTGTACTTTAAGGGGAACATCAGGGTGACTCCCGCAGGATAACCGCATAATGCGCTGACGATATGGTCGCTCTAGGTTGACAACATTGGCTTGTTCAGCAAAGATAGTAAAACTATCTTCTTGAAACAAAGGAACTGGTCTGTGCCACAGACGAAGGTGAACGTACCAAACTGGTTCTGCAAGAGCTTGTTCTCGATTATCAAATTCACCAGAGAGATAGTCCGCTAGAGCAAGTAGTTGTGGTGGAAAAGTTGTAGATGTCATAAAACCTTGTGGAATGTGCGCAAACCTTATATCAGTCAAGCACAATGTCAAGCTGCAAGTCACACTTATTGATTAAGTGCTGATAATATGCGAGCGCTCAACACCCAACGATTAGAATCTGGCTTAATCCAACGCTTTTGTTGTTCATTAAAATTACGTTGTTCAATGATTGCTGCTTGCAAGTCTTTCTTTTGGTGAGCATCCAGTTTAGACACCATCTTCTGTGCAGCTCGCAATGCACTCGTTTGCTCAAACGCTGTTTCTGAATGACGAATCAGATGTAAAACTAAATCAAAGTATATTGGGTCAAAAGACCATTCAGCAACAGAAAGTCCAAGTAACCTTTTACCTTGGTCACTTGAGCGCAAAAGGTCTTGAACCTCTTGTACAGAATATTGTACCTTGGGAGCTAAAGCACGCATCTGTCCAGTTACAGATTCCATTTCAAATGTTCGCTGCACTCCGGAAGGCATAGTTATTCTCAGTTGTTTGTAGCGTTCGGCTAAGCGTTCCATTTCCTGTCTTGCTTCTGACACAGGAATTGTTGATGCGTAAACTTTCTGCCATTCTCGACTAATTTGACGCATTTCTTCTTGCTGTTTCGGTGGGGCGACTTCTTCTGCCCGCTTAGTTTGTTCAATGAGAAATCCGAGTGAATCAGAGGTTAATGACTCTAGCATTGTCTTCATACCTGAACCACCAATTTCTCCTAATGGTGTCTTTAGTGCTCCTCCGCTCAAAGCAAAAACTTTTAATATAGATGGTAACCAAATCAGCGACAAAAAAATTGCTGTTGTATTCGTAACTTTAAATTTAAATGAAAATAATTCTTTTTTGCTCCAACCAATTTCACAAGTACTAATAAGAATAAGAATAATAGTAATAATTAACCATTTTTTAGGAAGTTGGAAGATGCGTTGCAGTAACCAATCTACTGCTTCCCTGGAAATCAGACTTTTATTAGCCTCAGAATTATCAGATTTGCTGTCCATACTCTTACTTATTTTATTGAGCGTCAGAATCAACCTTTGGATTCGCCACTTTGTTTGTGTTGGGAAACCTGTCCACTGCAAATGGCTTACCAATAACGCTCCACTTCAAGATTATTCTCCTCTGCGGCTTTTAGAATAACATCCCGCAACAATTCATGTTTTAGTGGTAACACATTTTTGAGTCGCAGGAGATGTTTTGCACGTTCATATAGTGCGATCGCCTCTTCATCATTATGAGCATTGCGGTAAATAATCCCTTCAATTTCAGGATATACTTCTTGTTGCTCATAAAAGTAGCGCGACCAAGCTTGACTTAGACCACGTTTGGGTGTTTTTGCCAGAGTTGCGTCATTCGCACCAGCTCGCATTGCACCAGAACCGCGTATATCTAATAATCTTAAGCGACTTGTGCAAGAGATGATCGCAATCTGGTGGTCAGTTATTTCTATACAGCCTGTGTCACCAAAAACTTCTACTAGACAGCTCGAAAGTAGATCCACAGGTGCTGCATAGTATATTCCACGTTCTGGATTATCCCATGCTTTGCGCTCTAGTGGCTTATAACAACCAGGAGGAGCGAAATGTTTTTGTAGGATGAGTGTCTGTTCATCCGAAGACGCTTCCTGAGTTTGCAACTCACAAGTCTCATCATTTTCTTGTGCAATGTCAACACAGGAACATTCTCCCAAATGATGGTCAAAGCGATGAAGTGGGCCCCAAAAACGAAAAGAAATAGCAGTCGGACTATATTCCGTCTGGAAAATTCTTAAAAGTTCTGTACCCTTTTTTAAGGTACAAAATTTTGGTCTCGGCTTGCTCAAGCAAGGAGGTGGGGGTGTTATTTTCACCACATTTTTTTCACTCCTATTCTAGTTAATTGACAAAATTTGGAGACTTAACGTTCCATAGCGGTCTAAAACGTTGCAAAACCTAAAACTCCAAGCTTTCTCAACTGGAAGATTCACAACCACTTCATGTGATTCCGGAAATTTTTTGTGTGGTTATGGAAAAATTTTCGTCATTTCAGCTACTTTTAACTGAGTTTCATAAATGGAAATACTGAAAAACCCGGTTACAGCAACCGGGTTTTTTAAGTTTAATAAAATCCAGTGACTTAACTTTAATACATAACTAATAGACTCCCACAGACCTGGCTTCAGCAATGACTTCATTTTTACAACCATTTTTCAAGGCTTCTATAGGCGTTAGTCCATTCAAAGCTTTGTTATGTCGAGTCAGCCAACTTATTTTGGACATCGCAGGAACATTTAGGACTTTCAAAACATCTGGTAATCCAGCAATCACCCCATCCGGTCCTTGAGGGTCGAATTGCCAGATAGGAAATTTCCAAACTCCATTGTCTTGAACTGCTATTAAACTGTTCTTTTTCAGACGATCATGTGGCGTCTGACGAGTTGTATTCAGCATTTGAGCGACTTGAGGAGCAGTTAATGAAGACTTGAGTAACTCATGTCTCCACTTAAAATTTTTAGTCAAAGCAGTAATTTCTAATCGACCTCGCTCTTCATCACTAAGTTTATTAGCACCAAGTTTAGCAGCAAACTCAGTTTCAGCCTTAGAATACTTTGGCTTGCTAGAAGTCGTTTCCATTTTGTCCGCCAAGTATTTAATTTCATCAGGCTGTAACGAATTCAGATAATCCTGAAATCCCCTTGCGATGCTCCCCAAAGCTTCTTGCATGACATCTTTTGCGCTTGGAGCATCTATTGTGACGTTAATTCCACTCATCATTTCACCTCGTTTGACATTCTCATCGAAAATTTGGGTCCCAAACCCCGTCCTTCGTTTGACGGCTTTTATTTTTTTTGCGAACCATTGCCGCCTTGGAGGTACAGCAATCCCGTGTAGTTTTGCAATCTACTTTCGTTTGGGCAATTACAAACTGAAATCTTTCCCTCTGTACGCACAATAGTTTTGCTCCGTGGAGCCTTCCCGGAAGGGAGTGAAGTTAGCCGAGACAAAGTTATTGGTCGGTACTTTATCGAAGACACTGACTTAACCCTCTAAACCTGTTTAATCTTCGATTTCTAGAGCTACAAACTGGCTTCGTATCCGTAGGTAGGAACTTAAACACTTACCAATAACGTAGTACTCAAGGTACTGAGTCGGGTCAACTAATCCGACTGGCTTGAGGCTAGAAGCCCCTCGCCTTCAGGCAGGGGTGTTGACAATCTGTTAAGCTATAAATTCAAATTATGTAAGAGATGTCAAATAACTACAATTCCAGTATTCTATGTTCCTGAGTGAGTTAAGGTCAAAGTAAGGATTGAGTTGTGTATGACTTGTGTGTGACTTGAGTGACAAGTCTTGATAAGATAATTAATACATATATAAAGTTATTTCTTATGGAGTATAATGAGCAAGCGATCGCTTCAAACATCTGCCGAGGGAATTAAAAAAGCGCAAGCCGCCCTCATCCGCAATTCACTCACGCAACAGGCGTTAGCAGAAGAACTAAATATTAGCCGTCAGCCAGTGAGCAAGTTTTTTCAAGGTAAACCAGTTGACCGCTACATTTTTGTCACAATCTGCGAGAAATTAGGATTACAATGGGAAGAAATTGCAAGTTCCTGCTCACTTCCAGACTTAGATAATGCAGCAAGTACCTTCCAGATAGAGAGTCTGGTACAAACAGCAAGAGAAAAAATTCATGACAGTATTCACAGGCGTTGTGGCATAATCCGGCTGCTAGATCAAGAGAAGCCAACGAGGTTGGATAGCATTTACACCGAAATCAATATTTTGGAACGAGTGACTGGACGTAGGCGTCTTTCTATTGCCGAACTTTTACAAACTTGTTGTCACCAGGAGAACTGTGAGCGTATTGACTTGAGTCAGATTGACCAAGAACGAGTACCAGGATTAGAAGCAGTAGAACGCTACAACAAGTTGCTAATTTGGGGAAAACCAGGTTCGGGTAAAACCACTTTTTTGAAATGGGTAGCTATCCAATGTAACATAGGTCAGTTTCTGGGGAATGCTATTCCAATTTTTATCACCCTTAAAGACTTTGCCCAGACGAGAGGACAACCAAGCTTGTTGGACTACATGACAAGACAATTTGAGGAATGTGGAGTTGTTGAACCTCAAGCAGTTCTCACGCTTTTGAATCAGGGGCGATCGCTACTTTTACTAGATGGATTAGATGAAGTCAGGCAAGCTGATCTGGACTGGGTATTGCAGGAGATTCGTGCTCTTTCAACCCGGTTTTGCGCTAATTATATAGTTATAACTTGCCGGATTGCAGCGCTAGAATCTACTCCTTGTGACTTCACCGAAGTGGAAGTTGCCGATTTTGATGATCAACAAATTGCTCACTTTGCTGGCAAATGGTTTCAAGCTCAGGATAAACTAAAAGCAGAACGCTTTATGCAAAAACTGCACCGAAATCAGACGCTTGGCGAACTAGCGGCGAATCCCTTACTACTGACTCTCTTATGCTTGGTGTTTGAGGAAACAGGTGATTTTCCAACTCATTGTTCACAGCTTTATCAAGAAGGACTAGATTTATTACTGAAAAAATGGGATGCTAAGCGTGGTGTTGAGCGTCATCAGGTTGATAAGCGACTCTCGCGACAGCATAAAGAAGACTTGCTCAGTCAAATTGCTTGGACAACTTTTGAAGGCGGGGAGTACTTTTTCAAGCAAAGTGCTATAGAGTCACGGATTTGCCATCATATCCATACATTACCTGAGGGTAGCACCTTTTTTGAAACACTTCAAGTTGACAGCGAAGATATTTTGAAGTCTATAGAAGCTCAGCATGGTTTACTTGTTGAGCGAGCAAGAGGTATTTACTCCTTTTCCCACATCATATTTCAGAAATACTTTGCTGCCAGAAAAATTGTTACTAGTTCACCATCACATGCAGAAGAAATTTTTAAAAACCTTGTCTGTCATATGAGTGAAAAACGCTGGCGAGAAGTCTTTTTGTTGGTAGTGGAAATGTTGCCCAACCCAGATGACTTATTGCAGTTGATGAGGGAGCATCCCAATTTTGCAAAAATACCCGACGAATAGAATTCGCGGCTATACAAACCAAGTCCACTGTTAACAGTGCCAATTGCATAAGGTTCGTTCAATCAATCTATTGAAAGAATGAATTTATTTAACGACTTATGAGGGGAAAACCTGTGTCTAGGGAACGATTTGGCTGATAAGCCAGATGAAGTAGAAATAAGATGCTAAATAAAAATGCTGATTGTATTTTATGGAAGTGAATGATTTTATGAAACGGCTTTCGACTGTCGGACGTTGGATGGCTACAGCTGTGTTGTGTGTGTTGGCGATCGCTTTTGTTTGGCAGGGTGCGTTTTTCTCCAAAACTACAGCAATGGCTGCTCCTGCTGCAAACTTAATAGCTGATACAGACATAGCCTCTGAGGTTCAAGGGAAAGTCAGCAAAGATGCTGGACGAGCCAAGAGTTTTATCCGAGATACAGCAGATAAGGTTGAGCAAACTGCAAATAAAAATGCCAACCGAGTTGAGCGAGCAACCGATGACAATGGTAGTTTTGTTGAGCGCAAAGCAAACAGAGATGCGGCTCGAATTGAGCGAAGAGCTGAGGAAGATGCAGCTCGGACTCAAAAAGCAGTAGACAATACTAAAAATGTTGTTGAACGCGCTGTTGATAACATCAAGGATACTTTTAGCAAGTAGAGCCATACTTTTGCACTAAATCATCTAATTCAGCTTGCATCATCGCACGAACTCGTTCGTAACAAGCATCTACATAAGGGCGATCGCGAGCTGCTGTATAACCATAGCGTTCAAACACAATTGGCGCACACACACGAGTATGGATTTGTATGGGGAATGGGATATTTGGTAAAGGTCCAATTCCCACTCCCCAAGGTAGCCCTAGATAAATTGGGAATACGCCCGTGTTTCCATCAAGTAACCAAGGAAAGCCCCATTCATGCAATTGTTTCATCTGCTGATACAAGTCACCTAGGATAATCAGAGTTGAGTGTGTACCATGAGAAATAATCGGTACAATTGGAGCCTCCTCTCGTAAAGCCAGTTTGATGAACGCCTTATTGTTTGCCAGATGAATTCGGTTTCGCCAAGTGTAGGGACGAAACAAATCCTGGGCACCTCCAGGATAAACTAGTACCGCTGCATCTTTTCGTAAGGCAGCACTCGCCATTTTGGGACGTGCTATAATAGCTCCTACCTGAGCACCGGGTATAGCAAAGATGGGACTGTGCCAAGCTGACGGATGCATGAGAGCGTAGGCTAATCGCTCGTAACCAAAGGTACGGAACCAGTCATATATGAACATCGATGTATCTGGTGAAGCTAACCCGCCATTATGAGAGCCAACGATCAGCACTTTTCCTGTTGATGGCATATGATGCCAGCCAGAGGTTTGAACCCGAAAATAGTAGCGGTAAAACCATTCCCATATTGGCATCCAAGCTTTGATCACCTCAGGGTTTCGCTCCGACAAAGACCAACCATTAAACCTCCGATGAGAGGATTCTTCGCCAGTAACCTCGTTGCTTGTGAAAAGACTTAACTTGTCTAGTAGTTCGGAGAATGGGTTGGAGATTTTGTCACCGTAGCCTTGGTTGAGCATAAAAATAATATAGAAGAAGAAGTCAGAATTCAGTATTCACAAAGCAATAACTGCAGGGAATTCCTCACAGAGTTTTTTCAAATGAGCGAACGTACAGTCACAATGGTTGTTGTAGTTCCAATTTACCATCATGCGACTAAGGTTTTGAGCAAATGTGCAGCACAATGCTGTTACGAGCAAAACTTTGCTATTACTTAAGACAAACCTCAAGCGCCATCAGTTGATGCATTAATTGCAGAAAATATTGATGAGTAATCTGTTTCAGAGAAAGACATTTTCATTGCCATTTCAAGAATGTCGCGCACACCGTGAATACTGCTGAGATTTAAACTCGTTGATTTTGCTTCTGAGATAAACAAATCTACGTCTTTCATCAAGTGTTTTGTCGGGAAATTAAGATTAGCATAATTGCCCTCAAGCATCGGTTGTAATTTTTTGTCGAAAATCGGTGCATACAAAGCACTTTGGCGGAGAATGTACATAAACAAGTCTACATTGATGCCTTGATGCTGAACAAAACCAAGACTAAGAGCAAAAGCTGTTGTCAAAGAAGCAATCAGTTGATTCAGTGCCAATTTTAGCGCTGACGCAGTTCCTACAGAACCAACAAGCAGAGGTTCTGGGCCAAAATGTTTGAATAACTCTAGGTGGCGTTGATATTGTTCTTGGTGTGCGCCTACCATCACAATCAGTTTGCCATCCTTGACTTCTGGAATACTACCTAAAACAGGCGCTTCTATATACTCGCCACCAGCCGCAACCACTGCTTCCGAGATTTCTTGACTTTCTGTGGGAGTAATTGTCCCCATTTGAATGATGCTGCGTCCCGCGACAGTTCGCCAAGACCGATCCGAAAGCAAAACACTATATATAGCTGCAGCATTACTCAGCATGAGAATGATAGACTCAGCAGCGTTAATTGCTTGATAGGGGTGTGTGACGACTTCCGCACCAGCAGCTTTAAGTGGTTCTAACTTTTCTGGGGTGCGGTTGTAAGCAATAACGTCCACATTTGCCTCTAGCAACCTTTGAGCCATTGGTAGTCCCATTAATCCAGTCCCCAGAAATGCTACCTTCATTTTTTCACCTTCCCTTGGTAAGCGATCGCTCTTCAATATGATTGATTTTCATTATTTAAGAAGTCAGGAGTTAGGAGTCACCTCAGAGAGTGGGGGGAGTCGGGGGGAGTGGAGGGAGTGGAGG
>NZ_QMEA01000195.1 GCF_012912105.1 Brasilonema sp. UFV-L1 | reverse complement strand
ATATTCACGTAGCCAGGGGAGTGTCAATGTCTATTGTCGCGTCTCGTCGAGCGGACAAAAAGATGATTTACAAAGTCAAGTTGAGGCAATGGAGCGATTTTGTTTGTCTCAAGGAGTCGTAATTACTGACTCGGTTCAGGAGATTGGGGGTGGGTTGAATTTTAAGCGCCCCAAGTTTTTAGAAATTATTCAGTGGGCTATCCAGGGTGAGGTGAAGTCACTGTACGTAGCGCACAAGGACAGATTGTGTCGTTTTGGTTTTGAGTTAGTCGAACACATCGTGCAATCCGCAGGTGGCTCAATTGTTGTTGCTAACGCTGAAACCTTATCTCCACAAGAAGAATTGGTGCAAGACTTGCTATCCATTGTTCATTGCTTCTCGTCGCGATTGTACGGCTTAAGAAAGTATAAAAACAAAGTGAAGAAGATTGTAGATGGTATTGATCCTTGCTCGAAATAAGTTATACTTCTTCATATAGCAAAGTTTGCAGAGGTTTGGCAATGTACGCTATTAAGCGAGAGTTAAAACTGAATAAAGTTGAGACTTCGCTTCTTCGCGGCAATGCTGGTTTTAAGCGCTGGGTTTACAACTATGGCTTGGATGTAGTTAAGGCAAGTTGGGACTTTGTAGATATACAAGCTTCCGATTCAAAACGAATTGATGCCATTAAGAAAGTCTTTACTCAAATCACAATGCAGAAGCCTGAAAACGCATGGATGAAGAAATATCCATCTACTGTTTATCAATCTGCGTTTATTGATTTGAAAAAGGCTTTTGCTCGTTGGCGTGAAGGTAAGTCTTCGTTTCCTGTAAACAAGTCGAAAAAGAAAGGCGACTCTTTCACAGTTTACAAAACGGCTGGTGTATATCCTGAAAAAGGAAAACCGCCAATACCTTTCACGAATCGAGTTGTCATTAATCCTGGGAAACGAATTAAATTGCCAGGTTTGAAAGAATTTCGCTTAAAAGAGCGAATCAATTTTCATTGCAGTTCTCAGACGTTTACTGTTTCTAGAACTGCCGATAAATGGTTCGTTTCATTTGTTCTAGATGCCGAGAAAGTCCCACCAGTTATTCACCCGATTGAAAAGATTGGTGTTGATTTAGGTGTGAAAGCGCTAGCAACATGCTCTGATGGGTCAAAGTACGATATGCCTGTTACCACGAAAAAAGCGAAAACCAAGCTAGGTAAATTACAATGGCGTAATCGAGACAAAATCCTCGGTAGCAAGAAGCTAAAAATTGAACCATCTAAAAATGCTTGCAAGTTTTACGTAATCGCAGCTCGTCAACATGCGCGGGTTGCCAATATTCGGCAAGATACTACGCAAAAGATGACAACAGATTTAAGTCGTAAAGCTTACACAATTCGGATTGAAGATCTGAATGTTTCGGGAATGATTGCAAATCATAAATTAGCGAACGCAGTTAGTAACAATTGCTTTTACGAAATTCGTCGCCAGCTAATTTATAAACAAGCTCACTACGGCACTAAAGTAGAATTGGTTGACCGTTGGTACCCAAGTTCAAAGAAGTGCTCTAGATGCAATCATGTTCAACCGATGAAACTTTCAGAGCGAGTGTTTCAATGCCAAAATCCTCAATGTGGGCACATTCAAGACCGTGACGAGAACGCAGCGGTTAATCTTGAATTCGCCCCGCCAGATAAAGTACGGCTGGCTTAGCCGGAACTCAACGCCTGTGGACAAGAAGGAGCCGACTCCCTTGGGTGAAGCAGGAAGAAATCTCTAAGCAGGGTTTAACCAAGTTTAGGTAAGTATTTTGAAGCAGAGTACAACTCAGCCCTAAAGGGCTTCCGGCGGCTTTCATCTCCGGTCTAAAGCACGGGAATCGGCACGTAGTGCCTGTCCCTCCGGAGTTTTCAGCCTGCCTTCCTTATAAAAGTTTTGGGCGACTACCCAAATACACTCAACTGTAGCCCTTGGGATAAAGCCTCAACAAAGGCGATCGCCCCCACAGAATTCCCCACACTATCCAAAGCAGGACTGTAGCAAGCAACTGCCCCTTGACTTGGTACTATCGCTAGTAATGCACCACTAATACCCGATTTTATCGGCAAACCAATCCGTAAAGCGTACTGAGAAGAAGCTTTGTACAACCCACAGGTTAACATGAGTGAATTGACTATACGGCGATGCAGCGGTTTAATAAATTTACTTTCACAAGCTAAAAGCAAACCCAAACGGGCTAAATCTTCCACTTGACCAGAAAGACAGCATATTTGTTCATAAGTGTCAAGAGCTATCTCTGGATTTTTGATATATCCTGCTTGTGTAAGATATTGCGTAATAGCTCGATTCGCTTGCGAGCCACTTGAGCGCACAGAAGCGAGCATCACTTCATCTAAGTTCAGATGACAAAGAGCTAGTTGATTGAGCCATTGACACAGCTGCTGAGTGCGATCGCTCGCATCTTTTCGTGGTAACTTATCAGCAAGGGTAATTGCCCCACTATTAATCATAGGATTGCGGGGTCGTCCATGATCAGCAACCAGTTGTTCTAAAGAATTGAAGGCAGCATCCGATGGTTCAATTCCAACCCACTGAAAAACTGTTTCTGGTCCTACTTGTTCGAGTAGATACAAAAGCGAAAACGGCTTAATTGCGCTCATCAGAGAGAAAACACTATCCGTATCGCCTTGGCTATAAGTTTTTCCTGAACCACAGCAGATGTGAACTGCAAATAAATCGGGATTAGCCAAAGCTAATTGAGGAATACGGTTAGCAACTTGTCCTTGATACGCCAAGGCTTTGGCTTGTTGTACCCAAGTTGATAACTGAGTCGTCGTTAGTGTTTCCAATCCAAGCATTGCTGCTACTGTATTATGCAATTTCTAAATATTGTAAAACAATAATTTCTCAATTTTGAATTTTGAATTTTGAATTTTGAATTTTTTATGACTCCCCGTGTTAGAGCACCAGAATTACCACAGAATTATCCTTGGCTGAATATTGAAAAACCTCTGTCTCTGAAGCAGCTTAAAGGTAGAGTCGTCATTTTAGACTTTTGGACATACTGTTGTATTAACTGTTTGCATATCCTGCCAGATCTGAAATATCTCGAACAAAAATATAAAGATAGCCTCACAGTCATTGGCGTACACAGTGCAAAATTCGACAACGAAAAAGAAACTGAAAACATCCGCCAAGCTATCCTACGTCATGACATTGAACATCCAGTTTTAGTTGATAGTGGTTTTCGGGTTTGGCAACAATATGCTGTGCGAGCTTGGCCTACTTTAATGGTAATAGATCCAGAAGGTTACGTGATTAGTTCTGTTTCTGGTGAAGGTCATCGTCAAGTTTTAGATGAACTCATTCAAAAGGTAATTAGCCAACACCAAGAAAAAGGTACAATCAATTTCCAAGAACTTAATCTTACTTTAGAAAAACAACGAAAACCATTCATTACTCCCCTAGCTTTTCCTGGTAAAGTCTTAGCAACGCAAGCGAGTTTGTTCATTGCTGACTCTGGACATCACCGTATTGTGATGAGTGACTTTCATGGAGAAATCATACATTTAATCGGGACTGGACAATCTGGATTAACCGATGGTTCTTTTAGTGAAGCGCAATTTTTTGCACCCCAGGGAATGGTTTTTGATAAAGAAAATCAGATTTTATATGTTGCGGATACAGAAAATCATGCTCTGCGGCGAGTTGATTTGAAACGTCAAGTTGTGCAAACGATTACGGGAACAGGTACACAAAGCCGTAATATCCATCCTCACAGTAGTAGTGGACGAGAAACAGCGCTGAACTCTCCTTGGGATTTACAGAAAATAGGAAATAGCTTGTATATTGCTATGGCTGGTTCTCACCAAATTTGGGAAATGGACTTAGAAACTGGTATTGTCAGAACCTATGCTGGTAGAGGTGCAGAAGCTTGTTTAGATGGTGCATTGATTGAATCTGCTTTTGCTCAGCCTAGCGGTATCACTACTGATGGACAAGAATTATATATTGCTGACAGTGAAGTTAGCTCAATTCGCGGCGTCGGACTTGTTGAACCACGACAAGTGAGAACTGTTTGTGGTAGCGGTGATTTGTTTGGTTTTGGTGACGTTGATGGACAAGGTTTTGATGTCAGGTTACAGCACTGCTTAGGAGTAGAATATGCTCAGAATGACTTATGGGTAGCAGATACCTACAACCACAAAATTAAACTTATTAACCCTCACACTGGTTATTGTCAAACAGTGTTAGGTGATGGTTCAGTTGGCTTACAAGATGGTAAAGGTAAAAATACCCGTTTTTCTGAACCTTCTGGACTGAGTGTAATGGGTTCTCATTTATTTATTGCTGATACGAATAACCACGCTATCCGTCGCGTAGATTTGCATACGCTAACAGTGACAACACAAGAATTTCCAGACTTATGCGCTCCAGATGTGTGTATTCCACATGAGTGAAGATTTTGGTCTTCTTCTTGTTTCTCATTTCTTACCTCTAGCAAGGAATGCGTAACTGTGGGCTACTGCTTCAATATAATGATTGAGAGGCAGCAAGCAGCCCACTTTTAGGCATTCCCATGCGGAGCATAGAAACGAGAGAAATTCCTCATTCAAGATTCAAAATAAAAAAATTTATGACGACTATTTTACACATTACTCAGGAAGAAAAATGGGAAGATGCTAAACTGAACGGAAGGTATCGTGGTGATACTCTCGACTCTGAAGGCTTTATCCATTGTTCAACACCAACACAAATCATCAAAGTGGCAAATACCTTTTTTCGTAATCAAAATGGATTAGTACTTCTTTATATTGATTCTCATAAAGTGAAAGCAGAAATTCGTTATGAATGTGTCGAAGGAGATGGAATTTTTGCTCATATTTATGGTGCTTTGAATCTTGATGCAGTGTTCAAGGTACTCGATTTTGAACACGGTGAAGATGGTTTGTTTGAATTACCTAGTGAAATCTAATAAAGAATAAGTCAAAAGACCGAATAAGTAACTGACAAAACTGAAAAGTGAAAAGTGAAAATAAAAATAACATATCTTGACTGTTCACTGTTCACTGTTCACTCTTGAGCAAATCACTCTTAAGATAAATGTGAAAAACCGACATCTACTGTAAATTAAACGAAGTTTGAGCTAGCTACAAAAGAAAACTCTCTACAATTGAATGTTAAAAGTTACTCGCTCTCGGCTACAGCAATACAGTGTTGCTGGACTTAGTGTCAGTCTAGCGCTAGTACTTATGTTAGTGCTAGACCCTTGGCTTAGCATGACTAAATCCCCTTTTCTGCTATTTTTTGGGGCAGTTATGGTGAGTGCATGGTACGGAGGCTTGAGAGCAGGGCTACTATCTACCTTCCTATCTGTTCTGATTAGTGACTATTTCTTTCTAGAGCCAATCTATTCGCTGGCGATTAATCTACCCAATACTATAAGGCTTGGGCTGTTCGCACTTCAAGGAGTCCTTTTTAGTGTACTATGTGAGGCGCTACGTAGTGCTAAGCGACGGGCTGAAGTCAGCTTCGGAAAGCTACAAGCAGCTGAAGTACGGTATCGCCGCATTGTGGAGACAGCAGGTGAAGGTATCTGGTTATTTGATGCTCAGTTACGTACAGAGTATGTGAATCCGCAACTGGCGCAGATGTTGGGATATAACGTAGAGGAAATGCTGCAACGTCCCATTTTTGAGTTTATGGATCAAGCAGCTGTGGTGGAAGCACAGCAGCGCATAGCCCAACTGAAGCAAGGAATGAAAGAGCGATTCGACTTTCAGTTTCGGTGTCGCGATCGCTCTAATTTATGGGCGATGGTTTCAACGACTCCAATTTTGGATGAGTCGGGAGAATTTCAAGGCGGACTCGCGATGGTAAGCAACGTAACTGAACGCAAGCAGATTTCAGAGTCGCTACAAATTAGAGAAGAACAGTTGCGATTATTTGTTGAACATGCGCCAGCAGCTATTGCCATGTTTGATAACCAAATGCGATATATTCTTGTTAGTCAACGATGGCTGACGGATTTTCAACTGCACAATCAAAACATTATTGGTCGCTCTCATTACGAAGTCTTTCCCGAAATTCCCGACTCTTGGCGAGAAATTCATGCCTTATGTCTAGCTGGGGCTGTCCGGAAATGCGAAAAAGAATTATTCCCCCGTGCTGATGGCTCAATAGATTGGGTAAAATGGGAAATCCATCCTTGGCGAAACCGTGGTGATGAAATTGGTGGCATTATTATTTTTACAGAACTGATCACAGAGCGTGTACAGGCAGAAGAAGCTCTACAAACGGCTAACAACCGCATCACAACTATTCTTGAAAGCATAACAGAAGCATTTGTTGCTTTTGATCGTGAGTGGCGCTATACCTACGTGAATCAAGAAGCCGCACAACTTTTGCAAGTACCACGGGAAGAACTGCTGGGTAAGCGGTTATGGAAGGATGTTTTTCCTCAATTAATTGGCAATACTTTTTATCAACAAGCTCATCGGGCGATCGCTCAACAAGTTCCTATTGAATTTGAGGAGTTGTGTGAAGTATTACACTGTTGGTTGGAAATTCGGGTGTATCCCAGCGCTGAAGGGCTTGCAGTTTACTTTCGTGATGTGACTGAACGCAAACTGGCGAAGGAAGCACTTCAAGGGAGCGAAGCTAAGTTTAGACGCTTGTTTGAGTCCAATCTTATAGGAGTTGCTTTCTGGAATGCAGAAGGCTTTATCACTGAAGCTAACGATGCTTATTTGCATATCATTGGCTACAAGCGTCAAGAGTTTGATGTGTTAGGCAGAATCAATTGGCGCTCACTGACTCCACCAGAGTACAACGATGTGGATAACCGAGCGCTTCAGGAAGTCTTTGCTACCAAAGTTTCCAGTATTTTCGAGAAAGAGTACATCCGACGGGATGGAACACGGGTGCCAGTTGTCCTAGGTATAGCCTTGATGGATGATTCCCAAGTTAATGGAGTCGCATTTGTGCTCGATATTAGCAAACGCAAACGAGCAGAACAAGAGCGCGATCGCCTTTTAATAGCTGAGCAAAAAGCGCGAACAACAGCAGAAACAGCAAATCGCCTCAAAGATGAGTTCCTTGCCGTTCTTTCTCATGAGTTGCGTTCTCCCCTCAATGCTATGATTGGTTGGCTAACTATCATGCGTACAACAAAGCTTGACGAAGCAACTACAACCCGTGCGCTGGAAACTGTTGAACGCAACGCCAGAGCACAAGCACAACTAGTCGAAGATTTGCTGGATGTCTCCTCCATCATCCAAGGGAAACTGCGCTTGAACGTCCGTGCTGTGGATCTATTACCCGTAATTGAGGCAGCAATTGACACAGTAAATCCTGCCGTCCAGGCAAAAAACATCCAACTTCAACCTGTGCTAGATCCTTCGGCTGGACAAGTTTTTGGCGATTCTGACCGCTTGCAGCAAATTGTCTGGAACCTGCTATCGAATGCTGTTAAGTTTACACCAAAAGGTGGACGGGTGCAGATTCGTTTAGAACACGTCCACTCTCATGTGAAAATAGTTGTATCTGATACTGGTAAGGGAATAAGCCCTGAGTTTCTTCCTTATGTTTTTGAGCGCTTCCGTCAGGCTGATGGTTCAACCACTCGGTCTTTTGGCGGTTTGGGATTGGGGTTATCGATTGTACGTAACTTAGTTGAGTTGCATGGTGGTTCAGTTCATGTTGAAAGTCCAGGAGAAGGACAAGGAGCAACGTTTACTGTTAAGCTACCGCTGAATCCTGTCAGCAGCAAGATAGAAGAACCACAGGTGCATGCTACTGTGGAAGATTCTTTACCGTTCGATTGCACTCCCAGGTTGGATGGTTTGCGAATATTGGTGGTGGATGATGAGGTCGATGCGCGTGAGTTGGTGATTCAAATTCTTGTAGAATGTGGAGCGGAAGTTGTAGCAGTCGGAACTGCGGATGAGGTGATGGCAGCGCTAAAAGACTCACGTTTTGATATTCTTATTAGTGATATTGGTATGCCAGAACAGGATGGTTATGCTCTGCTGCAAAGAGTGAGAGCGCTTGCGTCAAATGAAGGTGGACGGATTCCGGCTATTGCACTGACTGCTTATGCAACAGATGAGGATCGTAAGGCGGCTCTTTTAGCAGGGTTTCAATCTCATGTTGCTAAGCCTGTTGAACCGGGAGAATTGATTGCGGTGATTGGAAGTTTGACTGGCGAACTATGAGTTAATGAACCGCAGAGGCGCAGAGGACGCAGAGGAAGAGAGGAAGAGAGATGGAAGGTAAGGAGTTGAATGTGGAGGAGTATGTGGATTTGATGGCTTTGTTGTTGGATTTGGAATTAAGGGATGAGTATCGAGATGGGGTAATAGCAAATTTTGAGAGAATTATGGCGATCGCCCAAGTTGTGAATGAGTTTCCTTTATCTGAGACAATTGAAGCTGCTTCTGTTTTTGAGCCATGAGTTTAGAACAAGCTGATGCTTTTGCGATCGCCTCTGCTGTGAGAGATGGTAAAGTGAGTGCGGTGGAAGTGACTAAAGCTGCTTTACAAAGAATTGCAGCCAGAGATAATCAACTCAATTGTTTTACAACTATAACTGCTGAAACTGCTTTGGCAGATGCAGAACGAATTGACGAGAAAATTGCTCAAGGTAAAAATCCTGGTTGTTTGGCTGGTGTCCCTTTTGCTGTCAAAAATCTTTTCGATATCGCTGGTATCACAACTGTTGCTGGTGCAAAAATTAATGCCGAAAATCCTCCAGCAAGCCAAGATGCAACAGCCGTCGCCAGATTGAAACAAGCGGGTGCTGTACTCGTAGGCGCTTTGAATATGGATGAGTACGCCTATGGGTTTGTGACGGAAAACTTTCACTATGGTGTGACACACAATCCGCATGATTTAACGCGAATAGCTGGTGGTTCATCGGGTGGTTCGGCGGCGGCAGTTGCAGCTGGTTTGGTTCCTCTGACGCTGGGTTCTGATACGAATGGTTCTATTCGTGTCCCTGCAGCTTTGTGTGGTGTTTTTGGTTTGAAACCCACCTACGGACGGTTGTCGCGTGCTGGGGTAGCATTATTTTCCAGCAGTTTGGACCATATTGGACCGTTTGCTCGTTCAGTGCGGGATATTGCAACAGCGTTTGATGTGCTTCAAGGGGAAGATGAACGAGATCCAGTTTGTACAAAGCGTCCTCGTGTAGAGATGTTGCATGCAACGTCAAGACAAAATATAAAAGATTTACGTATTGCTATTGCTGATGATTATTTTACAAAAGGTGCAAGTCCTGAAGCAATAGATGCAGTACAAAAGGTTGCTGATGCTTTGGGTGTCACCCAGTATGTCACAATTCCTGAAGCACATCGCGCCCGTGCAGCAGCGTTTGTGATTACAGCTTGTGAAGGGGCGAATTTACATTTGGAGAAACTGCGATCGCGTCCCCAAGATTTTGATCCAACAACACGCGATCGCTTTCTTGCTGGTGCTTTGATACCCAGTAGCTGGTACATTCAAGCACAACGCTTTCGCAAATGGTATAAAGATAAAGTCCGAGAAATCTTTCAAAAGGTAGATGTTATTCTTGCTCCAACTACACCTATTTCAGCACCACTTATTGGTCAACAAACCATGATTTTAGAAGGAGAGGAAATTCTCGTCCGTCCACATCTGGGGTTATTCACTCAACCATTATCTTTCATCGGCTTACCTGTTTTATCAGTTCCGATTGTTCGCCCGAATGCTTTACCTTTAGGCGTGCAGTTGATAGCTGCACCATATAATGAAGCGCTAATTTTACGAGTTGCAGCTACATTGGAAGCTAAAGATATGATTCATCAGAACCTCCGAGATACCCCGTCCGTCTATACGGCGGGGAGGGATAGCACGGGTGGTTGAGTGGGGTTCGATACCGTTACATAAAGCCTACCCAAAGCTACCCATAATTAGACCTTTCTATCGAAAGTACTTGTACTAATTACTTGGCTTTGAACTTCGTTTACTTCCTTGCTTCATTCTGGCTCGTTCGGACGACACCAGTCCACAGGCTATCACTGTCTAACTGACAGCTTTACTCAAATTGACTGCTGCGTTCAAATCGCGGTCAATGACAAAGCCACAATGACCACATTCAAACACTCTCTCACTCAACGCGAGTATTTCTTTTTTGGTTCCACAGTTAGAACAGGTCTTAGAACTAGGAAACCATTTGTCAACCACAACCAATTTTGAACCATAAAGCTCACATTTATAGGTTAACTGTCTGCGGAACTCGAAAAAGCTCATATCAGCTATAGCTTTGGCAAGTTTATGATTAGCCAACATACCAGACACATTGAGGTCTTCAATCCCACATTCCGCAGGGTTCATCAGCAAA
>NZ_QMEA01000194.1:10588-11862 GCF_012912105.1 Brasilonema sp. UFV-L1 | reverse complement strand
GTATTAGCAAAACCCGTGCTGTGGTATCGCTTCTCCCAAAAGTGTCCTGTCCTGTCGTGTGTGTGTGGTTTTGGGGGGTTGGTTGTCTCTTCTCTCGCATCGAGACTTGTAAACTGTAACATCTAAGCGTTTCAGAATTTTGTGAATATTTATTACAACCTCCTTTCACACGGTATAATCAACATTTCAGGATTTCAATACCTGGCACCGAGGGGAAATATCCGTTTGCGTGGATAAATTTTTCTGCTACTTCATGCACTTCAGTACATTCGGTGATTCTTTGCTTATCCCAAGGTAAACTCATTTGTCCTGGGGACTTTTTCTGATTCCCTTTGTTCTTCATTAGACCTCTTGCAAAAATGCTTGAATTGTCATGTTGAGCGGAGCGAAACATCTCTGGAGATTCTTCGCTACACTGCGTTTCGCTCAGAATGACATTCACGTTTTTTGACTTTTGCAAGAAGTCTATTGATGGTAAAAAGCGACTACCCCAGTGATTTCTTTTTTCTGTCTTTGGTTGTGGTCGATATTTTTTGCAGAATCCTCGATATTTAGCAGCGCATTCCTCCAAGTTTTTCCCCAATTGCAAAAATGCAGGATGCCACTGGGTGATACCATCATCACTTAAGCGATCATGAATGCCATAGTTGCTGAAATCGTAGAAAAAACCCTGTTGCATTCCAGCTGCTTTAGGATTAGCGTGGATGTATCGCAAGGTATTCAACGCTCGCCGTTTATCCGTATTAGCAAAACCCGTGCTGTGGTATCGCTTCTCCCAAAAGTGTCCTGTCCTGTTCAGCATCCGATTAAAACACATAGCAGTATACCAGTTGAGCCAGTGCATAATTTTAGGCAATTCCTCTGGCTGTTGTGGTTCTAGCAGATAATGGACATGGTTGCTCATGATGCAGAGAGCATAAAGCTTAAACCCATATTTTTGCTGTGCCTTTTTGATAGCATAAAGCAGCACTTCACGGCATTCCAACCGCGTAAGGCGAAATTCTCGGTTGTTGCAACGAGTGGTGATGTGATAGCAAAAGCTTGGTTGTAGGTTACGTTTAAGGCGGGGCATTGAGAGATTATAGTCAATGGATACACTGACTTTACCGTGCAGACTCTTATGATAAATCATGTGGCGGGCATAAGACTCGCGAACGAGTGTTTAAGACTCGCGGACGAGTGTTTAAGACTCGACGACGAGTGTTTAAGACTCGACGACGAGTGTTTGAGACTCTCGCACGAGTGTTTAAGACTCGACGACGAGTGTTTGAGAC
>NZ_QMEA01000194.1:0-10550 GCF_012912105.1 Brasilonema sp. UFV-L1 | reverse complement strand
GAGTGTTTAAGACTCGACGACGAGTGTTTAAGACTCTCGCACGAGTGTTTAAGACTCGACGACGAGTGTTTAAGACTCGCGAACGAGTGTTTGAGACTCGACGACGAGTGTTTGAGACTCGCAGGTGAAAGGATAGACGACACGTTATTCACCCAAAGATTTCTCTATTGCCCTTCGGATGTATTTTTGATACGATATTCCTTCTTTTTTGGCAACTGTTTTGACTTTTTCTAGTAACTCTTGGTGAAACTCGTAAGTTCACAGTTTTGTCTTTAGGTTTGAATTCAAAACTAACAGGTTTAAAATTGTCTTCATGAAGATAGTCAGATAAGTCTTGTTCTAGTAAACTTTCTACCTCTTCATCAGTTGTCATTTTTGGCAAGATTTTCTTCATAACGAAGCACCTCTTTTTCGTGCATGTAACGGGCACTGATTGGTCTAATTAATATTTCCTCTTCTTTCTGACGTAAGGTAAATGCTACAAAAATATACTTTCCCTTAGTTGATTTACCTACTAGACCTCTCCAAAAATCGTAGCAGCGAGTATCCTAGAAATACAATCACAACCAGCAATCTAAACTGCATGACTGTACATGACCAAACAATAGCTAAAATTCGCCAAATGCCAGAGTCTCTGGTTGAAAAAGTTAGCGATTTTATCGACTTCCTGCTTTGGAAGCATAGCGGTAAGCAATGGGAGGTGTCGCTTGAGTCTGCTGAGTCTAGGGAAATGGTAGAGTCAGACTTTTGTGAGTATCTCCCCAACTTGGAAGACTACGAGAATCGCTTGGCTCGTGGGGAAATTCAGTGGTAGATATTATACGAGGAGATGTCGTTCTGTGCGATCTAAATCCAGTTGTAGGCACAGAACAAGCAGGAATTAGACCTGTTGTGGTTCTACAAATGACTAAAATCATAATTTTTTATTGGCGTTGCTGAATCAGCGTATGAATTGTCATTCTGTTAGCGCAGCGTGCCCGGAGGGCATACGTAACGAAGTGAAGCGTTAGCGCAGCGTGTCCCAAAGACATAGAATCTCTGCAGATGCTTCATTTCGCTTCGCTACATTCAGCATGACAAAACTAGATTCATACTTCAAATCAGCAACGCCTTTTTATTGCCCTCTTCCTGGTTTGCAATCTGCAAAACCCAATGCCTCTGTATCAAGGAAACTGGCGATCGCCATTTCAATTACTGCTTCGACTGGATACTCAATTTCAGTAGCACGAGCAATCAGAGCTTCTCGAATTCGCTTAGGTAAACGCCCTAAGATAACTTCGGCATCAGCGCTCGTAAGTTGCTCTTGAAGTTTAGCTTGCATAGGTTCACCTTTCGGGTGGAATTTGGACGTTGTAAGGAGGTTCGGTAGCCCTTGTGAATAATTGCTTCTAACTCCAATAGTAGCGCAGGGTTTTCCCAGTGAGAAATTGGCTGCACCGCAATACGAATATCTTCATCGCTATATTTGTCGAGCCACGCCCACAAAAAAGCCTTATGCCCACCACTGAAGCGAGCACGCAGACTCTTGGTTTTACCTATATAAAGCAACCCATCAGTTTTATGTCTGATTGCATAGATACCAGGACGAGCAGGAATGTTGGCAAAGTCGCGGCTCAAAGGCTGGCATTGTTCAAAGGGTATGAAGGCAATTGCATCCAAAACTCTCCGAGCTTGGATTTGCAATTGGGAGTCATTTGTCGGCATGAAAGTAAGAAAGCTGATTGCACAGAAATCATGCTCTCACAAATTTTGTTATAGTTTACCACCCAATTTCCTCTTCTGGTCACATGTTATTTAACACTATTGTTAATTGTCTTGCTGATTTTCTGGCGAATAAGGAACACCCAACCCTTGGGGAGGTATAGATTTACCAGCTAATCCTAGTAATGCAAATAAAGCGATCGCATACGGTAACATAACCAAAAACTGGTAAGGAATATTTGCACCCAAAGCTTGAATTCGTAACTGTAAAGCTTCCGTCGCGCCAAACAAAAAACAAGCCAGAGTACTACCTAAAGGATGCCACCTACCAAATATTAAAGCGGCGATCGCAATAAATCCTTTACCTGCACTCATACCTTCTGTAAAAAATCTTATCTGCACCAAAGTCAGATAAGCCCCTCCTAAACTAGCAAGACAGCCACTGAGGACTACAGCCCAATATTGCACTCTTGAGACTGAAACTCCAGCCGTCGCAGCTGCTTTAGGATATTCCCCCACCGCCCGCAAAGTCAGCCCAAAGCTAGTACGAAATAAAATATAGATACTGACAGCAACTAGAATTAACAGTAAATAGACAAGAACATTTTGCTGAAACAATATAACTCCAAGTATAGGTATCTTCGCAAGACCAGGAATGACAATAGGCTCAATTCCTGGTAATCTTTGAGTCATACTGCTATTAAAAACTAACCGCGCTAAAAACGATGTTAACCCCGCAGCTACCAGATTAATCGCTAACCCCGACACCAACTGATTAACATATAAAGTGACACATAAGAAAGCGTGGAGTAAACCGACTAATCCTCCAACAATCAACGCACAGAGAACACCAAGCCAAGGGTTTCCTGTGTGGAAGGTGGCAGCGGCACTAGTAAAAGCACCAGTTAATAGCAGACCTTCCAGAGCAATATTTAGTACACCCGACCGTTCCGAATACATTCCACCAAGGGCAGCAAATGCTAGAGGTACGGCTAAATTTAAACTAGCAACAAAGTAATCAGAATAGTCAATAGTCATATCAAGTTCGGATGATTAGTTATCATTGCAGTCCTCGCGTTACCCCTCCCTAACCCTCCCCGCGAGTTCGGGGAGGGTGCTTGAGGTGCGCGGGTGGGGTATTTCGGTATTTATAAGTGATTAAGCGAACTTGATATCATTGTCAGTTGTCATTAGTTATTTTCCTCTTAACTGTTCCTTTTTTATTCTTTTTTATTCTTAAGTCGTGAGCAAACAAAGTAAAATTTTTCAACCATTAGGAATTTGGTGTTTGCTTAACCTTATTTCTACAGCCAGACTAATGGCAATAAATAACACAGTCAATCCTTGAATTGTATAAACTACAGCCACAGGTACACCAGCACTACGTTGCATGACATTCGCACCACTACGCAAAGCGGCAAAAAATAAAGAAGTCAACACGACACCGCTAATACTACCGCGACTTAAAAAAGCGATCGCAATTGCATCAAACCCATAACCAGATGACACCACCTCAAATAAGCGGTACTTCAACCCCGTGACTTCAGATGCACCAGCTAACCCGGCTAAACCACCTGCTAACGCCATCACTAGCATGATGGTATTTTTAACAGAAATCCGGGCATAATGGGCTGCTGTGGGGTTAAAACCGACAGCGGCAATTTGGTATCCTAGAGGCGATCGCACTAATAACACCCACAACACTCCAGCGGCAATTAACCCAAGTATTATGCCAGCATGGGCAAGACTTTGTGGTAAGATAATAGGCAACTGTGCGGATTTAGCAATCAAAGGCGAATAAGGACTAGGTGCGGCTGGTGCTTTTAAGGGATTTTGCACCAAGTAGCTAACTAAATTCACCGCGATGTAATTCAATAATAGGGTGGTAATAACTTCATTGACTCCTCGCACTGCTTTGAGATAACCGGGTATCCAACCCCAAACCGCACCAAAGAGAAATCCAGCGAGAAGTGCGAGGGGAATGTGTATGACAGCAGGTAATCCTTGCACATATAACCCAATTAAAGTACTACCCAACGCACCGAGGTAAATTTGTCCTTCGCCACCGATATTAAATTGACCAGCCCGCAATGCGACTAATACCCCTAAACTGGTGAATAATAGGGGTGTCATTTTGGTGAGAGTGTTGCCAAACCCAAAGTAAGTAAAAAGAGATTCTTGAAATAAAGCGGTGTAGGCGGTGATGGGATTTGCCCCAGCAAGTAATATGAGGATAGCACCGACGATGAGAGCAGAGGCGATTGCAATCAGCGGTGATAAGATTGGTGGTAGGAGTTGAAAGCGTTTATTTGTAGTCATGGTGATCGCCTTCCACTCATTTCTCAATAAACCTCATCGTGAGTGCCAATATCGATTAGCACAATTCCTTCCTCATCCTCATCAGGATTTGGCTCAAATGTGTAGATAATACGGCAATCATACTCAACCCAACAAGCCCACAAACCCTCTAAATCACCTTTTAACTTATGTGATTTTAAACTCGGTGCAAATGGATCAGTTACAAGTAATTCCAAAACCTCAAAAATTGTTTCTTCTAAGCGAGGATTTTTACGAATAACTCGTTTAAAAGCACGCCTAAAACTACTATCCCAAACAAGAACTCTCATTCTTCACTTAACAAATCAGCCCGCAGATCCTCTAGAGTACCATGCTTGGCTGTACCTGTTCTAACTGCTTTCAGCGTTTGTGCAGCATTTGTTGCAATTTCTTTACGCCGTTGTGAAATCCGTCTTTTAGAAATAAGTTCGAGTAGTAAATCTTGCTCTTCAGTCGAAAGAGCCTCTACATATTCAATGACTGTCTGAAAAGATACAGGTTTGCTCATCGACAGTGTTGATATCTTTTAGTTTTAAAAATTTGGGCGATACTTTTCTATCTTATACCATTTCTCTACAACAATAGGCTTCATCGCTTGTAGATTACGGTAATGCGATCTGCCGAAAGCAGCAGCGTTAGCTCCGGCCCCCTAAGGGGCTAGCTATCGCTGTTATAATGATTGACTGGCATTCTTCTGTTGATTCTGAAGTTCTAAAATCTCATCAGGCGTTAATATGACAATCTTACCATTTTGCATAATGCTAATTGATTGACCAAGCTTACGATGTCGTTCAACAGCGGCTGCAATTGCTGCTTTAACTCCAGCATCAATTTTGCTAGATAAAAGTTCTAATTCTTTCTCAGCCATTTTTTTATCCTCTGATTTGATTCCAGGTTGCATTTTCATAGACAATAAGTTGTTGTCTATAACTCAACTCAGCTACTAAGTTAGCATTCTTACTAGAGTTATCATAAATAATCCAGCGATCGCACAACGGTAAATACAAAGAAATCAGATTTTTCTTCCCCCTTTCATAGCGTCTACGTATCACATCTTCTGGAATTGAGTGTCCACCGCTAGCAACTCGTTGTGCTACCCGTTCTACTGCCAAATCAGGACTTTGTAACCAAAAGTAAATGAGATTGATTATGTAGCCTTTGGCTTTACATTCAATTATAAAAGGTGCAAAAGTTCTGGCAGCTAATGTGGTTTCAAACGCAAAATCACTGCCTGAATTAGATAACGTTCGCAGTCGTGTAATCATTAATCTTCCTGCAACAATCGCCATCGATTCTGGATTTAATGGGGAAAGCCCAGCAGCAATAGCATCTGCATTCACATACTCAAAGCAGTCTAAAAAATTCGCCAATAAACTCATAGACACGGTGGTTTTTCCTGAACCATTTGCACCACCAATGATGTAAAGACTCGGCATTTTATATTCCTAAGCCTCTCTCCTCTGTGTTCCTCTACCCATCAATAAACCAATTTCTTCTACTGTTGCTGTCTGTGCATCCAAAATAGCGACAAACTCACCTCTGTAGATTACGGCAATGCGATCGCTCATTGCCATGACTTCTTCTAACTCAGTAGAAATATACAAGATTGCGGCACCGCGATCGCGTTCTGCCAATAATCGAGAATGAACTGTGGCGATCGCCCCTACATCTAATCCCCGTGTGGGTTGCATCGCCACAATTAAATCTGGTTCTCCCGCCAATTCTCGCGCCAATATAACCTTTTGTTGATTTCCCCCCGATAGTTGGCTTACCTTGATATCTTCCCCACTCGCCCGAATATCAAATTCTTGCATTGCAATTTGGGCATGATTTTTTATTCTTGTTGGTTGTAATAAAAAATTGCGGCAGAATGGTAAGTTTTTAAAAGCTTTCAAAATCAAGTTTTGGGCAATGCTAAACTGTAACACCAAACCCATTTTCTGCCTATCTTCAGGGATGTAACCGACTTCTTGCCTAACTTGAGAGGAAGGGTTATGAAACTCAATTGTACCTTTCTTGAGACTTCTTAAACCTGCGATTGCATCAGCTAATTCTCGCTGTCCATTACCATCGACACCAGCAATTCCTAAAATTTCCCCAGCCCGTAATTGAAACGAAACATTACGGATAGCAGCAATACCTCTATCATCAACTACTTCCAAATTTTGTACCGAAAGAATCTCTTTTCCCGGTACTTTTGATAATTTCTTAACTTGTAAACTGACTTCTCGCCCCACCATCAATTCTGCTAATTCCTGAGGAGTCACTTCTTGAGTTGTCGTTGTCGCGACGACTTTACCTCGTCGTAGTACTGTGACTGTATCACAGAGATTAATAACCTCTTCTAACTTATGAGTAATAAAAATAATAGTCTTGCCAGCCGCTGCCAGTTGTCGCAAGATATGAATTAATGATTCAACTTCTATGGGTGTCAAAACTGCCGTTGGTTCATCGAGAATTAAGAGTTTTGCTTGGCGATATAAAACTTTGAGAATTTCTACTCGCTGTTGTGTCCCTACAGGCAAACTTTCTACTATAGCTGTCGAGTCAATTTCTAACCCATAAGCGTGGGATAAAGCTGTAATTTCTTGTTGTTTTTGTCGCAGATTTAAACGCCAACTATTTTCTGTACCCAGGATAATATTTTCAGTGACACTTAACTGAGGCACAAGCATAAAATGTTGACATACCATGCCTATCCCTAGTTTAATTGCTTCATTTGGTGAAGTCATTCTTACTGATTTATCTTCTAGATAAATTTTTCCAGTATCAGGTTGATAGAGACCACTAATAATATTCATTAAAGTGCTCTTACCTGCGCCATTTTCACCTAAAATAGCATGAATTTTACCAGCCTCAAAACTGAGGCTAATATTCTCATTAGCAACAAACGAATGAAACCGTTTACTAATATTTTCTAAACGTAAATGCATTTACCGCAATCCTAAACCATTCGTAAAATTATCTTTTCTCTCTTCTCTCTTCTCTCTTCTCTTGGCGATCTTGGCGTCCCTTCGCTTCGCTCGAGGGCAGGCTTGGCGGTTCGATAATTCTTATAATTCAATAGGATTGCTATAGGCTCATACTTTTTTAACACAACGCGTATCTTTCCCAGCTTCCTGACAATTTTCAAAAGTAATTTTCTTATCCACAATCTCCTGTTTTACTTTTAAAGCATTTTGTTTCACAGCTTCCGGCACTGCTGTCCCAAATTGACCAAAAGATAATATATCTTCTCTTTCTAAACCTATAGAATAAATCTGTCCTTTGATTTTTTTTTGTTTAGCGAGTTCTGCCAAATAAGCTATAGCTATATCCAAGCGTTTCACTGCACTTGTCAAAACGGCTTTTGGGGCAATCTCCAACTGGTCTTTTGTATTTCCAAAAGCATAAACTCCTTTATCACTAGCTGCTTGTAAAACTACGGGTGAAGCACTATCTAACCATTGATAAATGACATCAGCACCGGAAGCAATTAAAGCAAGAGTCGCTTCTTTTGCCTTAGCAACATCATTCCAATCACCTGTAAATGTAGAAGCAATTTGAATATTCGGTTTCACTGATTTTGCTCCTAATTCAAATCCCCGTAGTTCTTCTTGTGTAGCGGGAAAAGCTTGTCCAGCAATATAAGCTAATTTATTAGATTTCGTCATAGCAGCGCCAATGATGCCACACAAATAACTACCTTGCAAGTGATCTATTCGCAAAGAGGCAAAATTTTCTCCCTTAGTATTACCATTGACACAGACAAAAAATGTATTGGGAAATTGTGCCGCGACTTGTTCCATAGCAGCATCAAATTGTCCACCATGAGCGAATACAAGATTATAACCCTTGCGGGCAAAGTCTGTTAATACTTCTGTTTGATCTGCTTGGGCGACTTGTTCGACATAAGCGACGTTTGCACCTAGCTTTTGTTTAGCTAGGTTTACGCCTTCGTAACCAGATTGATTCCAAGTTTGATCGCTGATGACTCCAGGAAGTGCGATCGCGATTTTAAATTCTTCCCCACCACTACCAGCTGTTGGTGTCGTAGTTTGGTTAGTGCTGCAAGCTTTCAGCAATATGCTAGTCGCAAAAGTCGCCCAACCATACAAAACAAATTTACGTCGGCTAATATTTAGCGTCATATACCGCCTGTTATGGGTGGTTTGGTTCACATTTGTAGCGAATTACTCCTATTTCAAATGCTCCCTTTAGTATAGATATTCATTTTAGAGGTCACCTGCAAGAGCGATCGCCCAAGTTTCCGGAATCGTCTATTTTTGAATTGATATCTACATACGGTGGAATTTTCGCAAGTATAATATTATTCATAATAAAACGAATATTGAAAATATTATGGCTAAGACATCAAACGTTAAAGTAACCATTACTTTAATCAAGGCAATACAGAAATTGCTGAAACCAGAGTAAACTAACAAACATGGCGAAAGTAGCACTATTGATAGGAGTGAGTGAGTACGAACCGGGCTTAAACCCGCTAGCTGCTGCTGTTAAAGATGTCGATGCCATGCAGCGAGTTTTGCAGCATCCAGACATGGGCGGGTTTGCACCAGGTGATATCAAAGTACTGAAAAATCCTCAACGACAAGCGATGGAAGAAGCAATTGAAACGCTATTCTTCAATCGACAAAAGGATGACTTGGTGCTGCTGTATTTTTCTGGTCATGGTATTAAAGATGACATATGCAGACTTTACCTGGCAACATCTAACACTCGTAAAAACACCAAGGGAGAATTGGT
The DNA here is from genome assembly GCF_012912105.1 of Brasilonema sp. UFV-L1. Classification (GTDB taxonomy): domain Bacteria; phylum Cyanobacteriota; class Cyanobacteriia; order Cyanobacteriales; family Nostocaceae; genus Brasilonema. The sequence continues at coordinate 1,766 of NZ_QMEA01000194.1, read as the reverse complement.
CAGAACTACTGCTGTTGCTGCTAGTATGATACACAACCTCATGGAAAATAGGGGTTCGCGGCGACAGGTGATTATTCTTGACTGTTGCTTTAGCGGTGCGTTTGCCCAAGGCATGAGAGCAAAAGATGATGGCAGTTTGGATATCAAGAACCAACTGGCAGAAACCAAGAAACTACAAGAAGTCGAAGGACGGGCAGTTTTGACTTCTTCCACCGCCATTCAGTATTCTTTTGAACAAGAGGATTCTAAGTTATCAGTTTATACCCGCTATCTTGTAGAAGGAATTGAGAAAGGCGCGGCTGACACGGATAATGACGGTGTGATTTCCGTGGATGAATTGCATGAGTATGCGCGCAAGAAAGTGCAGGAAGCAGCACCCGCAATGAAGCCAGAGATTTATGTCATCAAAGAGGGTTACAAAATTCAGCTGGCAAAAGCTCCGATAGGCGATCCGAAATTGGAGTATCGTAAAGAAGTAGAACGCTGCATTCGAGATGGTCAACTTTCACGTGTAGGACGCCGGATTCTCAATCGTCGCCAGAGTGAACTGGGTTTGTCGGCGGATGAAGCAAAAGAAATTGAGAATGAAGTACTTGTTCCTTACCGCAAGCGCCAGCAAAATCTACAAGAATATGAAGAAGCACTGACTGAGGCGTTAGAGGAAGAAGGTACTCTCAGCCGTCACACGCGAGAGGATTTGAAGCGCTTGCAGCAAGTTTTGCAACTCAGAGATGAAGATATTGCACCAATTGAGACGGGGTTAATCCCAGCACGTCAGCAGGAAGAGGAGGCGGATGAGGCGACGAGTTCACACGAACAGATAGCAAAAGATATTACCCCTGAACCTCCACCCTCAATAACTGACGAAGACGATCTCAGTTCTGAAAAAGGCGTAGACTACACGAAACTACGAGACTTACTCGCAGCAGGAAAGTGGAAAGAAGCTGATAATGAAACTTATCTGGTAATGCTTCAAGCTGTCGGGCGCGAAGAAAATGACTACATTAGGCAAGAGGAGTTCTTAAACTTTCCCTGTACTGACCTGCGCACAATAGACCAACTGTGGGTAAAATACAGCAATGGGCGCTTTGGCTTCAGCGTTCAAAAGAAAATTTATCTGAGTGTCGGTGGTCATCTCAACAGCAGTTATGGTGATGAAGTCTGGAATAAATTTGGCGCTTACGTAGGCTGGAGAGTTTTGGGAAACTGGATCACATATGGTAAACTTACTTTTGATACCTCTACACCAGACGGACACCTGCCGTTCCCATACCGTTTTGTGGTAAGCAGTACCAAAGCATGGTTATGTGTATTTGTTGGTGGTCTGTTTTCTCGCATTGAGACTTGTCAATTGCATACAAGCATTGATGACCTCAGTTCAGAAAAAGGCGTAGACTACACGAAACTGCGAGATTTCCTAGCAGCAGGAAAGTGGAAAGAAGCTGACTATGAAACTTACCTGGTGATGCTGCAAGCTGTCGATCGCGAGGAAAAGGACTGGATTAGGGATGAAGAACTCTTAAACTTTCCCTGTACTGACCTGCGCACAATTGACCAATTGTGGGTAAAGTACAGCAATGGATGCTTTGGCTTCAGCGTTCAGAAGGAAATTTACCTTAGTGTCGGCGGTAAGATCGACGGCAGGTATGACGAACAACCTTGGAACAAATTAGGCGATCGCCTGCAATGGAGAGTTAAACAAAAATGGATCGGATGTGATCAACTCACTTTTAATATAGCATCTCCTCATGGACATCTCCCAGCTT
>NZ_QMEA01000193.1 GCF_012912105.1 Brasilonema sp. UFV-L1 | reverse complement strand
ACCCCAAAGGGGACCCCTAGCCCCCCGACTTCCCGTTAATCAAACTGTGAAGTACGAACTTTCAATTAAAATAGAAGTCTTTATGATTTAAACTTCAGGTATTAAGCTGATATGTTGATACTCGCGATGCTGATAACTCAAGATGGATCTTGAAGATTGTTACCGTTTATTAGGTTTAAGGTCAGGAGCCTCTTTCGCCGACATTAAAGCGTCTTACCGCCGACTGGCGCAGCAATATCATCCTGATATCAATCCGGATGACACAAAGGCAAAAGAAAAATTTATTGCCGTGACAGAAGCATACAAGCTACTGTTGCAAAGAATTCCGCAACAAGAGACCTCCCCGCCTTCTGATGACTTTCCTGTTGTTGAACATCAGCCAACACAAGCAGCGCGTCCAGGAACAGCTACAAAGGAAAAGCCAAAACAGAAAACAAAGCCACCTAGTTCTTTGGAAATAGAACAGCGGTTGAAGTGGAGAACTTACGAACAGTTACAGCAGTTTTTGAAAGAAAGACGTTTCCCACAGGCGATATCTTTAGCGGAAGCATTAGCACAACGTTTACCAGAAGATGCAGAAGTGCGTCAGTGGCAAGCTATTTCTTATCAACTTTGGGGACGAGCGCTGATTGCAGAAAAACAGCCTCTCAAAGCAAGAATTTACCTAAAAAAAGCCATCAAAACAGACCCTTATAATAAGTCTTTGTGGCATGAGGTACAACGCGATTTTCAGACTTTAGAACATATGTTTTGAGGCGGTTTCATGATTTTTCGTATAATTGTATTTTGATAAAGTTTTGAGCTAGGGAAAGATGATTAACCTAGCAACTGATATTCTATTTTTATGTCTGAAATTACCGTTACCGTTAAATTATTTGCTGCTTATCAAGAAGCTTATGGAGTTCCAGAACTAGTACTGGAATTTCCCCAGGATACACAAGTTGTCGCAGTGCGCGATCGCCTGCTGGACGAACATCCTGAACTCGCTCAACTGCGGGACATTACCCGTTTTGGAGTCAATTTGCAATTTGTTGAACCAGATACCATTCTGCAAGATGGCGATGAAGTGGTGTTAATTCCGCCAGTGAGTGGTGGGTGATAAGCTGTTCCACATCTAATTAGTTACATGGATAGACCAATATGATATGACACAGCTTACAGCGCCAAAACAAATAACTTTACTCAGCTGCGTAGTGGGCAAGGTACCCACCAAGAGCCTTTAGTCAATTTTCCCAGTAAAAACTCGCTCTGCAGGTCCTGTCATATAAAGACGCTGGTCGATTTCTGACCATTCTATCTCTAAAGGTCCTCCAGGAAGTTCCACTGTAGCTTTACGCTCGCACCTCAGAGTCAACACACCCGCTACTAACGATGCACATGCACCCGTTCCACAGGCTAAAGTCATACCAGCGCCTCGTTCCCACACCCGCATTTTTACGTAGTCGGGACGCACCACTTGAATAAATTCAGTATTTATGCGTTGAGGAAAAGCTGGGTGATGTTCAAACTGAGGACCAATGACTTCTAGAGGAATTGTTGCTACATCTTCTACAAAGGTGATGCAGTGAGGATTTCCCGTACTGACACAAGTAACATCCCAAGTTTTGCCTGCTACTTCTAGCGGTTGATTGATAACTTTTTCGTTAGCTGGGTTCATAGTCGTGGGAATTTCACTAGCGAGTAACCCAGGTATACCCATGTCCACCTTAACTTGACCACCTGGCATGAGTTGTGGTGTCATCACACCACCTAGAGTATGAATACGATATTGGTCGCTTTTTTTCGCGCCGCCCTCCAAATCAGCTAAAAAAGCAGCTAGACAGCGAATACCATTACCACACATTTCTGGTTCTGAACCATCAGAATTAAAAATCCGCATGGTGTAGTCAGTGCCGTGTTCTCCAGGTAAGGCAAAAATGACACCATCTGCACCGATGCCAAAGTGGCGATCGCACAACTGAATTGCTTGGTCTGGAGTCAAGACAGGCTTTGATGACGAGCGATTGTCAATCAAGATGAAATCATTGCCCAGACCGTGATACTTGGTAAATTCTATTGCCATAACCAAAGTTTATGAATTATATTGAGTTTCTATTTCATTAGTGTATTGTTCTTTGTCAATAGTAATACGCGCGTTGCATTCAAAGAGATAATTTCATAAACGAACCACGTTAGCGCAGCGTGTCCGTTCGCTCTTAGCGTGCCGCAGGCATAGGACATAGACGCGCTCTTCGTAGCGTGCGCCCTTGGCGCTAAGAGCGCTAAGGAAGAAAAAAGAAGATTACTTGTATGAATGCAACTTGGTATAAGTTATCACTGACTCATCACTAATGACCAATGACCAATAACTCCTGACTATGATTACAGAATTTGACACCTCACTACCAAGCTTTCGGCAAGTACAAAATTTGATACAACAGGCACTCACAATTGAGATTAAACTGCTAACTGGCGACATCTTGATTGGAAGAATGATATGGCAGGATTCTCAGTGTATGTGTCTTATGCATGAAAACAATCAACAAACGATTATTTGGAAGCAAGCGATCGCATACATCAAGCCCAAACATTAGTCATTTGTCTTTTGCTAATAACTAATGACCAATCAGTTATCAATTATCAATTATCAGTTATCAATTTGATAATTGTTGATTGATTTTTGACTAATCTAACACACTATCCAGTGGCAAAAACTCTTTGAGTGCTTCTGCTTCGCCTGCTTTCACGACTGGGATAGATAATGCGACTTCTCTTCTTTCTGGGGTCAGCAAGTGTACAAGTTGATTGAGAGAAGACAAATTTCCACACAACAAAACTTGGTCGTGGACTTGCAAATCCTTGTTAGCATCGGGAAGACGGATAAACTTTCCATCTCGTCGTATTGCCTGCACCATGACTTTATATTTGTTACGGATATTCAAGTCTGCTAAAGTTTTTCCAACTACTGGACTATCGGAACTGATAGTAACCCACTGACAAGCAGTGTTTTTTCCGGGAACAGTAGCTTGTCCTTTAGCAAACTCATCCAAAGCCGCAAATTCATCACTCGATCCGACTACCAAAAGGCGATCGCCCTCTTCCAGCTGAGTTTGAACAGGAGGATAATCGATTTCCTCACCTCCTTGACGACGAATTGCCATCAAACTCACTCCTGTTAAGTAGCGCATATCTGCTTCATCTATAGTCATACCGATGAGGGGTGAACCAGATGGTAAAGCATACCAACGTTTATTCAGATCTTGAGTTGCTTGTCGTAAATCACGGGAAACCTCAGACGCAGATTGTTCAGGGCGCAAATCCAAATAATGACGATTGCGAATTTCCTGCATTTCTCGCTGCACCACAGCAGGTGACAAACCCAAATTAGTTAATATGTAAGTCGCCATTTCCAAACTAGCCTCAAACTCTGGTTGCACAACTTCCCGTGTTCCCAGTTGATAAAGTACCTCAATACTTTTGTCGTTGGTGGCGCGAACAACGACATCTAAATCAGGAGACAATTCCAAAGCGCGTTTGAGGCAAAGACGGGTACTCATGGGATCAGGAAGTGCGATCGCTAATCCTCGTGCGGTGTTAACTCCAGCAGTTTCTAAAACGTGAAAACTCACACAATTACCATAAATATAAGAAACTCCGGCTTCGCGCAACTGCTGAATTCGACTTTCTGCTTGATCAATCACCACGACAGGCAAATTATGCTGTTGTAACAACTTCACCAAATTGCGTCCGACTCGCCCATAGCCGCAAACGACTACATGGTTTTTCGTGGGTAGTTCTTCCGCAACTGCCAATGCCTTACCCTCTGTGTTGAAATAGGGCTTCAGCCAAGGCATTGATTCTATCCAGTTAAATATAATTGGCACCAAACGCAATACGAAGGGTGTCAGCACTAATGTGACTGCTGTTGTTCCTAAAATTAGTAAATAGACTTGTCGAGAAACCAACCCTAGTGCTTGTCCTTCGCTAGCGAGAACAAAGGAAAATTCCCCAATTTGAGCCAGTCCCAACCCGACGATTAATGCTGTTTTCAACGGGTAGCGGAATAATTTTACCAATGGCGTGATAATTAAACATTTACCAATAAATACCAGTGCCACTAATCCCAAAATCAATTGTAGATTGTTCCATAAAAACATTGGGTCGATTAACATCCCAATTGAGGCAAAAAATAAACTGGCAAAAATATCTCGCAATGGCTCAACATATGTAAGAGTTTGGTCAGCGTATTCCACTTCTGAAATCATCAAGCCAGCGACAAACGCACCCATTTCAATAGAAAGCCCCAAAGACTCTGTCAGTAAGGCAATACCCAAACACAATGCCACCACACCTAATAAAAATAATTCTCGGCTTTCGGTACGGGCAAGCAGTCGCAACAAAGGAGGGATAAGCCAAATCCCCGCAACAACTGCACCAGCAGCAAATAAACCAATATGCAACAGTGCCAATACAACTGCTACGACAAGTGTTTCTCCAGGTTGGTGAAGGGCTGGCAAGACTGCAATCATCAGTCCTAGTGCTAAATCCTGAACGACTAGAATTCCCAGCATCACTTGTCCGTGGGGCGTTTCCGTTTCATTACGCTCCATCAAACATTTAAGAACAACAGCCGTGGAAGATAAAGACAAAATTGCCCCTAAAAATATGCCTTTAGCGGGAAGATATGCCCAAGCCCCTACAGCCCCACAGAGCAAAACTGTCACGAGAATTGTCAGACCAATTTGTAGTCCTCCTCCGCCAAGAGCGATCGCCTGAACTTTCTTAAGTTCAGTAAAGGAAAACTCAACTCCCAAGGCAAATAGTAAAAAGGCGACTCCGAACTGAGCTAATGTTTCTACTTGAACCAATTCTTTAATGACTCCCAGTCCGGTTGGGCCAACGACCATCCCACCAATGAGATACCCTAGTAGAACCGGTTGTCTTAAAAGTGCTGCCAGGAGTCCCCCACAGGCGGCAACACCGAAAACTGAAACTAAATCAACTATTAACCTAAAATCTTCCTGCACAAGCTTCTAAAAAAAACGGTTAAGACTTAATAAACTCAGGATACAAACTTTTCCATGAGTGTGGGGAGTATCTAAAGAACAATTGCCAGCACTTTTAGGGCTAACTATATATCTGTTACTTATGATCAGGACAGACGCATTCTTGGTTGTCTTATGTTTAGTATCAAAGACTTAGAGCAATTACAAGTAGAGCATCCGGAATGGCAAATGGAACTGGTAGATGGAAGTATTGTAGTTATGGGACCATCCGATTACGAGTCAGAAGAGATTGGCTCCAGGCTGCTAACGTTCTTAAATATGTGGGTAATGCCGAGGAAATTAGGGCGAGTGACTGGTTCCAGTGCTGGCTTTATTTTGCCTAGTATACAAACAGAAGACACAGAAGTCGGCAATGGAATCAGCAGAAACCTCCGTGCTCCTGATGTATCTTTTGTGAAGGCAGAGCGACTAAAAAAAAGCAAACGCGATTTTGTAGAACTTGTTCCTGATTTAATGGTAGAAGTGAAATCTAAGTCCGACCGTATTAAGCCATTGATAGAAAAGATTCAGTTATTCCTGCAACTTGGGTGTGCGGTTGGTATTTTAATTGACCCTGACAAACTAACAGTAACTGTCTACCGACTCAACCAAGATCCAGTGGTTTTAAAAGACAACAATAAACTGACGTTGCCGGATTTGCTACCAGGTTGGGAAATAACGGTATCAGAATTGTGGCCTCCAGAATTTGAGTAATATGCTTATGACTATCACACGCCCACACCAATACACCATTCATGCTGCTCATCGCTCTTTTGATGGCATCTATACTGTGTAGCCTTTTGACAGATTTACTCTCGTACAAATAGAAAGAGCATCGAAGACTGGGAACTCCCAAGAATAGTAAGCTAGTCTGTTGAACAACAGAAGAATTGAGATTTATACCATTTCTATGACTGTCGAATATCATACTAGCGATTCTCACAAGAAATTCCTGGGTTTAGGCGTTCCAGCGAGCAAAGCCAACCTCAGTGCCATCAGTGTTGTCGTTGGAATATTCGCTGCTTTACCCATAGCTTTAGCAGCGCCTGCAAAAGCGTTACAAGTACAAGTCAATCCAGCAACTCCGAAACTTGGCGATACCATATCAGTTGTGGTGAATCTAGATAATCCCGCAAATGGTAGCAATGTGACAGTCACTAATGGTGATGAGACTTACCCAGCATATGAAATAGCACCGAATCAGTATCGGGCTTTGATCCCGACAACGCCTTTGGAAAAAGCTGGAACCAGAACTCTTCAGGTTTCTGGTGAAGGTCAAGTGCAGAATTTATCAATACAGGTACGCGATCGCAAATTCCCCGTACAACGCATTAATCTACCGCCAGGAAAAGCAGGGGTGAAAGCCACACAGCATGAACTCAATCGTGCAAAATCTTTCCGGGAGGTACGAACACCAGAAAAGTTTTGGGATGGTCCTTTTGTAGCACCCAATAAAGGGCGCTTAACGACAATGTATGGTGTACGTCGCTACTATAATGGTAAATTTGCAAATGACTACTACCATCGCGGCATTGATTATGCTGGCGCAGCTGGTTCGCCTGTTGTTGCTCCAGCGGCTGGACGAGTTGTTTTGGTAGGTCAGGTTTCTCAAGGGTTCCGAGTTCATGGTAATGTTGTTGGAATTGACCACGGGCAAGGAGTGGCTAGTATCTTTATGCATCTGAGTCGTATCAATGTTAAAGAAGGTGATTTTGTCAAACCTGGTGAATTAATTGGTGCAGTCGGTTCAACTGGTGCATCTACAGGTCCGCATTTACACTGGGGACTTTATGTTAATGGAAAATCTGTTGACCCAGTACCCTGGAGAAATCAAGCAGTAAAATAGCAACTATTTGCATATTCTTTGCTCACATATGGGCAAAATATGTAGGATTGATTGGTTGGTACCGTGCCCCCTTGCTTAGATGGCGAAAAAATGATGAGCGTTATGAGTATTGAAAAAATTGTGGAACAAGCTGTCCAAGATGGTTATCTTACACCAGCAATGGAAGCAGAAGTCGGCCGAATCTGTGATAGTGGTAGTACACTCTCAAGACAAGAGTACATGGCGTTGGATCAGCTGATGGGAGCGCTATTGACTGGGGAAGTGGTAGCGGTACCGCGCAAACAATTTATCAACGTTATGGAAGAATTGGTACTGACAGAAGCGATATCCCGCGTAGCGGAAATTGAGGTGACTAGCGAAAGTTCTCTGGATGTTGGGGATATTGCTGCTTACGCCCTCAACCGCCTACCACCTTTGTATGCTACGACAGAAGAAGGTGCTAACTATCAGCGCCAACGTGCCAAAGCAGAACTCCAAGAATTGATTGCTCAACAAGTCGGTCAAGCAATTATTCGCAGCTTAGACCGACCGAATGATGGGACACCTGTGATCACTAAAAATACTGGCAACGAGGTTCTGCGCCAAGTCAGTACCGTACTCCAAGCATATGCACACCATTTTGAGCAAAAATAAAATGATAGTTAACAGTTAATAGTTAATAATAGTTAAAATTTAACTATTAACTATTGACGTACTTCCACAGGTGTGCCTAAACTCACCTGCTTATAAAGCAGACGCACATCAGGATTACGCATCCGCAAGCAGCCGTGAGATATAGCACTGCCCACAACCTCATCATCTGGTGTACCGTGAAAGCCAATTTGATTACGTCCATCTGACCAAAAACCGATCCATCGGTCTCCTAAAGGACTATCCTCACCTGATGGAAAAACTTTACCAGTAATTGGGTGACGCCACATAGGATTAAGTTTCTTGTTCATAATTTGGAAAGAACCAATGGGGGTTTCCCAGCCTTTCTTCCCCACACCGATTGGGTAGCTTGCCATCACAATATCTCCACGATAAACATAAACGCGGCGATCGCTCAAAGCAACTACCAATAGAGTCTTTCCATCTGCCGAGCTAATAGATGATTTTTGTTGAGCCGAACCTTTGGACGATAACAAATTTGCGATACTGGATGCAATGATATTTGGTTTTTCTTGTGTCAGTTGCGACGGTTTTTCCGCTGCCCAAGCTTGGGCAGATAAAATATTTCCACCTGTTCCTAACTTTGTATCAGGATTCGTAGAAGTCGTTATGCGCCAGTGGACAGCGAGAGATAGCAATGCTGTACCAAAACAGAGCAACATGACTACACGCTTTAATATGTCGTTTTTTACTATCGCCATCGTCTACTCTCTCTACCAGACCCAGCTCTTTCATTTAGTATCAGCTTACCCTACCTTACTTTAACCTACAGCCGCTTTGTGCCTCTCATAATCTCATCATCATTATCATTATTAATGATGTATTCCTGCACCTTCCACTCAAGCCAAAGCATAGGGTAGGGTTATTTACTCAATATATTCCTTGCTTTGAGTACTAAAAAGCATGCGACTCACATACACTATGAAAAGTAACAGCTTAATAGCTATCGACTATCAAAAAACATAGAACAAGTCATGCGATCTTAATCAAGGCTTGATCAACATCAAAAACAATATTGGTTAGAAAATTTACTACATAGTTATTTTTACTTACCCAAACCAGACAGCTCTTGCGTTAGGATATTGTCACGATTCCCTCTTAATAAATTCCAGATTCGCAAAATGTGTTTAAATAAAATTAAGTAGTACATTAGTTCTCATCAGAGTTCCAAATCTCCACTCTCTAAATTCATAAGCAAATCCACAAATTTATAGATAAAGTATAAACAGAGGCATCGAATGGCTGTTAACACCACAGATAATGCTGGCAAGCAAAAAGCGCTTAACATGGTACTCAACCAAATTGAGCGTACGTTTGGCAAAGGAACAATCATGCGCTTGGGTGATGCCACCCGGATGCGAGTAGAAACAATTTCTAGTGGAGCACTGACCCTGGATCTGGCATTAGGTGGAGGTTTACCCAAGGGACGGGTGATTGAGATTTATGGTCCAGAAAGTTCCGGTAAGACCACACTAGCACTACACGCAGTCGCCGAAGTGCAAAAAAGAGGCGGCATTGCTGCCTATGTTGATGCAGAACACGCCCTTGACCCCGCCTATGCTGCAGCGTTGGGTGTTGATACTGAAAATTTGTTCATTTCCCAACCTGACACAGGGGAAGCTGCTTTGGAGATTGTCGATCAGCTTGTGCGTTCTGCTGCAGTTGATATTGTTGTTATTGACTCAGTAGCAGCACTCGTTCCTCGTGCTGAAATTGAAGGCGAAATGGGAGATGCCCACGTTGGTCTTCAAGCAAGATTGATGAGTCAAGCTCTACGTAAAATTACTGGAAATATTGGTAAATCTGGTTGTTCAGTAATATTTCTCAACCAACTGCGTCAAAAAATTGGTGTCAGCTACGGTAACCCAGAAACAACAACTGGCGGTAATGCTCTCAAGTATTATGCTTCAGTACGCTTAGATATTCGCCGGATTCAAACCTTGAAAAAAGGTACAGAGGAATTTGGTAACCGTGTCAAAGTCAAAGTTGCGAAGAATAAAGTAGCACCACCCTTTAGAGTCGCAGAATTTGACATTATCTTTGGTAAAGGTATTTCTACTTTGGGTTGTCTTGTCGATTTGGCAGAAGAAACTGGTATCTTACTCCGCAAGGGAGCTTGGTACAGCTACAACGGTGAAAATATCTCTCAAGGGCGAGACAACGCTATTAAGTATTTAGAAGAGAAGCCTGAATTCACTGAAAAGATTAAGCAGCAAGTGCGTGAAAAACTAGAGATGGGGGCTGTTGTTTCTGCGAACTCTGTGAGCAAGACAAGTGAAGACGAAGAAGATGAAGAAGAACTAGAGTTAATCGAAGAAGAATAACACTAGCATTACAGTTTAGTGGGTGGGGCGATCGCTCCACATACCACTTCCCTGTATTGAACACGAGTCTGAGATTTTCCTGAGATTGAACGAGGATATCTAGAGTGAAACTTTCCGTATATAGCAGTCCTAAATCATTCGTGTGAAAGTGCCTGCGCTTGCGCTTAACTCTCTGTTTTCCTCCTCTGGATCCTCTGGATCCTCTGCGGTTAATTACAGCGCTTTTCTTTGTAAATAAACCACGAGGTAGGGGCACGGGCACACGAGTGCCCCTACGAAAATCTGTGGTTCAATTAACTAAAAATAGTTGTAAATAAAAACCTTTGCAAAAACTTAGTTGGGAGGGTCAAAGCGGTTCACAGAAGACGCGATGACAATCATTGGTAAACTAACCAACAGACAAATAATCCATTGATCCAAAGTCATTGGTGCAGTTTGGAACACTGAATTAACAAATGCAGAATTACTGAAAATCAGTTGCAATATCAGTGCTACAATAATGCCACCTAAAACCGCAGGCGCACCGCTCACTCGCTGGGCTTTACCACTTAATCTTGCCATCAATGAGGGGAGTAGCTGGCTAATACTGAGCAGATAAAAAATTCTGCCCATGACTAACGCCTGAATTGACATAGTCCGCGCTAGTTCCAAACTGCCCCAAGGGGCTTGGCTTACCCACTCAAACATCCCAAAAATCAACGTCCAGTTATAAAGAGAAATCGGTGAACTACCACACACTGCCCTAACGGGTCAGTGTGGGCTTCTCAAATCCCCGTA
>NZ_QMEA01000192.1 GCF_012912105.1 Brasilonema sp. UFV-L1 | reverse complement strand
ACCGACAAGCATCTGCTGAAGTTGACAGCGATTGGGATGTGACAGTAGCAGATGGTTTGACAGATGAAACGTGGTGAGGCAGCGCGTTGCTGCGCCAGTACTGCAGGAGGGTTTCCCTCCGTAGGTATCTGGCGTTGGGGTTCCCCCCGTTGTAGCGACTGCCGAATCCGTAAGGGTGATATTTATTACGCAGACCTTAGTCCTGCAGTGGGTTCAGAAATGGATAAACGCCGTCCAGTGCTAATAGTCAGTAATGATGCAAATAATCGTGCTGCTACCACGGTGACGATTTTACCAATCACTTCCAATGTTACCCGTGTTTATCCGTTTGAGGTTTTGCTCAATCCAGAGGATAGTGGTTTAACAAAACCTTCTAAAGTACAGGCACAGCAAGTGCGAACAATTTCCAAGCAGCGAATTATTGTCGAAGTCGTAAGTAGTTTCAATGAGAAAATGATGGTATTAATTAATACTGCATTAAAATTGCATTTGGGATTGGGTTGAGTTTGAAGAAGAATACAGAATTTAGAGTTAAGCGATCGCTCATTAAGATGATCAATTTTTGAGATATGACTTAAATAGATAAACGTGTAGCAGTGAATGATTAGAGGTGGATATGGAAACAATGAAAGTGCGATCGCATATTGGGGCAGATGGCATATTGCAAATCCAAATGCCCACTGATTTTAAAGATACTTCTGTTGAGGTGGTTTTAGTTGTACAGCCATTATCTCATCAAGAAACCGCAGCATCAGAGTCAACCCAAGTGCAATACAATGCTTGGGGAAAGCCGACAACGAAAAAATCGATAAGTCATGCGATCGCTCTCATGCGACAACTGCGTCAAGAGGTTGCATTGGATAAAACATCAATCCGCGAAATGATTGAAGAAGGGCGAAGATTTTAATGCAGTTTGTTTTGGATTGTTCGGTGGCGATTAGCTGGTGTTTGGTGGATGAAAATAACCCCACCGCTAATGCCATACTGGCAATCATGCCAGATTCTGAAGCGTTTGTACCAGGAATTTGGTCATTAGAGGTTGCGAATACCCTACTGGTAGCTGAACGGCGTAACCGTATGACTCAGCAACAATCACAGCAAGCTATTAACTTGTTACAATCACTGTTTATTCAAGTTGATACAGCTACAGATGCCAATGCATTAGCTGCAACTATAGCACTAGGACGACAGGAAAGTTTAGCTGCTTATGACGCAGCTTATTTGGAATTAGCGCTGCGATTGGCATTACCGTTGGCAACTCTGGATACTCGGTTAGCTGAAGCGGCGACTCGTTGTGGTGTGAGGTTAATCGTTGTCGATGAGGAAATGCCAGAAATAGAGGGGTAAAAATTCTCATAAACTTCACACGATCATCTTTCGGGCGATCGCTAATTTTAGAGATCAATTTTATTTTTCTTACTTCCTTGTGCGCTGAGTGACTCTGTTAAATTAGACTTATTCCCCAATTCGTTACGAGTATGATAGAAAAAACATCTACATTGCAAAAAGTCATTGAAGCTGTAGAAGCATTAGATATAGATGCTCAAATTTTGCTGATAGATATTATTACCAAGCGCCTCAATCAACATAGACGAAATGAGTTGTTAAAGGAAGTTGCACAAGCACAACATGATTATGAACAGGGAAACGTGCGGCGAGGTTCTGTTGCAGATTTGATGGCGGAGTTAGAAGATTGAAGAATTTAGTTTGGAGTTCTGCATTTGTTCGTGCTTTTAAACGTTTAGTACGTCAAAATCCACAATTACGTTCTCAAGTAGAGGAAACACTACAAAAACTATCTGAAGATCCTTTTTCTCCCAGTTTACACAGTCACAAACTTAAAGGTGATTTAGATGGTATATGGTCGTGTTCTATTGACTATAGCAATCGTATCTTATTTCAGTTTGTTAATAACTCAGATTCAGGAGAAGAAGAGATTTTGTTGTTAACTTTGGGTTCTCATGATGATGTATACTAAATTTATTGCGTAAAAATCTATACTGCCATAAGCTCAAGCCAACCTACAAGATAGTGATAGTTTAACTTAACATTGATCCAAACAAGTAGACTTTTACAAATAGATAAAATCTGACAATGTTACTCCCACCAAAATTACAAAACTTGCCCGATAGTTTCCCCATTGAAGGTGCAGTTCGCATCGAACTAGTTGAGGGAATTCCTATCTTTAGAGTTTCTCGCACTGTACAAAATCGTATTGAATAACTCTTGACAAAACAACAAATTTATCCACTGACTTTGGATGAAGAACGCGAACTCGACCTTTATGAAGAAATTGACGATTACCTAAGTTTTATTAATCGGACTGTTCGTAATGCTTTCTTGACACAAACGAGCATCTGATTTTGGAAATTGAAATAGATGAACGTGTAGCAGTGAATGATTAGAGGTGGATATGGAAACAATGAAAGTGCGATGCTCCCAAAGGGAGCCGCGCAAGGCGCTAACGCATATTGGGGCAGATGGCATATTGGAAATCCAAATGCCCACTGATTTTAAAGATACCTCTGTTGAGGTGGTTTTAGTTGTACAGCCATTATCTCATCAAGAAACCGCAGCATCAGAGTCAACCCAAGTGCAATACAATGCTTAGGGAAAGCCCACAACGAAAAAATCGATAAGTCATGCGTTAGCGAAGCGGCTCCTTTGGAGCATCGCTCTCATGCGACAACTGCGTCAAGAGGTTGCATTGGATAAAACATCAATCCGCGAAATGATTGAAGAAGGGCGAAGATTTTAATGCAGTTTGTTTTAGTGGGCAGTGCCCTAAACTTATGTCCAGAACATCAGGTTTTACTGAGCACTGCCCACCCTACAGTCGAAAAATGAAAATCCATATTTGAGGATTTTTGTCAAGGCGTAAGTCCTAGGCGATCGCTTGCAAAGGTAGCAGCCAAAGGGCGATGGCATGGAGGAATCATACTCAGGCGATTGCGCGGAGCGCAGACGCCAAGGGCGTATCGCAGGGGTTTGGGATTGCAACGCTTGTCTTCGTTCCACTCGCTGCGGACGAGGAATCATACTCAGGCGTTAAGCTAGCTGCGCCTGGGGTGATCGCTCAAACGGAATCATACTCAGGCGTTAAGCTAGCTGCTGCGATCCTTTGCAGATCGGTTAACATTCACCCTTTTGGATATCTTACACAACCCATCGACGCAGATTTTGCTTCTACAATATATTCAAATGAATGCGAGAAAAATATTTGGTTAACAGCAAATGGAAAATGCCAACATTAAGGAAGAGGCTCGTAAATTAATTGAGAGATTACCAGCAAATTCGACATGGGATGATTTAATGTACCAAATTTACGTTCGACAAGTTGTTGAAGCTGGACTAGCTGATAGCAAAACTGGTAAAGTAACTTCCGTACAAGATGTACGGAAAAAGTTTGGACTGCCACAGTGAAAGTTTATTGGACTGAAACAGCTGTAGAAAATCTTTCGGGCATTTATACTTATATCGCTCAAAACTCTCCACAGTATGCGGCTAGAGTGGTTGATACTATAACCAGACGTTCTGAGCAAATTACAAATTTTCCTCTATCAGGTCGAATTGTACCAGAGCTTCAAACAGAGCAAATTCGAGAAGTTTTTGAAGGTTCATATCGAATTATTTACTACATCAAATCAGAACAAATTGATATTCTTGCTGTCATACATGGTTCGCAACAAATCCTATCTAATCCTATAGATGAGTCAGATGAGTTATGACCAAAGCAGAAGTCTTAGAAGCGCTGAAAAAGATGACGACTGAAGAACGTTTGGAAGTGATTGAAATGGCATCAAAGTTAATTCGTGAAGAAATTACCACAAAATCGAAAGTTCCTCTTCAAAAAGAACTGAGTTTAGCTGAAGCGGCTGTTGTCATGCGTTCTTTTTACGAACAAGGAAGTGAGTTAGTCATTTTCGCTGATCGGGATACAGAAGACTTCTATGAATATGAAGATTATGCATAGAGGTCAAATTTGGCTTTTTAATTGTGATCCCACTGTTGGAGACGAAATTGGCAAAACCCGCCCCGCAATTATTGTTAATAATGATGAAATTGGCACACTACGGCTGAAAGTTATTGTACCAATTACTGGATGGAATGATGCTTTTACTGGAGTGGTGTGGATGGTTCGATTAGAACCCAGCGCTTTTTGAATTCAAAATTCAAAATTCAAAGTTCAAAATGAAGAAGAAAAAATTTTGAATTGAAGTCCCCGTCCTTAAGGACGGGGTTTAAATTTCATAATTCTGAGTACAGGCTCCCGCTGAAAACGAAGTGGAGAGCGGTCTGAAATCGGTGGTGGGTACTCACCGCCCCCACCGATTGTCTTTAATGCGTGAATGCGTGAATTTTGTTAGCGCAGCGTGCCGTAGGCATACTTTGAATTTGTTAGCGTAGCGTGCCGTAGGCAGCGTTTGCGTAGCGCCCCCTTAGGGGCTAGCGAGTGACCTTCACTCTTGCAAAAATCCTATACTAACAGCGATCGCGCTTCTGAGGTTGAGATTAAGTTACTATCTTAGTAGGAATAATTTGTACTACTAATTGGTAGGAATATGAATGTCGAAAAACTATCCATTTCCTTGCCACCGTCTTTAGTAGAGTTTATCGAAAATGACAAACTTAATAAAGGATGCAAGTCTCGTTCTCAAGTGATTGAAGAAGCATTAGAATTGCTGCGAAACCGAGAACTAGAGGAAGCTTACCGACAAGCATCTGCTGAAGTTGACAGCGATTGGGATGTGACAGTAGCAGATGGCTTGACAGATGAAATGGGGTGATATTTATTAATCGGACTGTTCATCATGCTTGGGGAAAGCCCACAATGAAAAAAAATTGATAAGTCATGCGATATGCACATGCGATCAGCCTCCGTCTTATCGTCCTTTGGGCGGGTACTTTGTGTAATCGCATGACTGCGGCTCCCTTTGGGAGCATAGTCCCAAGCTATTTCCTATTGGTGTCAACTTAAGCTGATCGGTTTTTAATAGATTTCCACCACTGACCTAAAGAACTAGATTCAGCTTTTTGACGAAAGTATTCAATTTGTTCAGTAGGAGTGAGATTTTGAATTTCTTCAGAAATTTTCTCTTGAGCTTGCTGTTTAAATTTTAGACAATCAAAATCTTTTTCAACTTTCGTCTGACTCATTGAAGAAAACCTCTCTGGGTGAAACAATAGTTAAGATTCCGTAACCGTTAAGCAGATTAATTTAGTTGTATGCTCTCATTTTATCAAGTCGAACAATATGCTTGAAATTCCACGAAACAATAGCATCGGCTCTAGCTACGGTAGCAGCAGCAACATGAGCAGCATCGTTGATGGACTTGGAGGTGACAACTCCTGCAGCTATATAGGCATCTCGGAGGGCAATTATTTCTTCGGTTAGCGGAACATTTTCGATGACTTCGGTAGGAACTGACGGTAATATATTACGGACATCTACAGGAGCATCTACTAATTCATTAATTACTAAATCGCTTAAAAGCATCACTGCTTTTTTATTTTGCATAGCCTCTATAAGTCGTTGCGATTCTGCTGCAAACTCCACATCTAAGCAGCCTCCAATTACTGAGGTATCAATGTAAATTCGCAAGCGCTTCATCTAGTTTTCCTGTCGAATTATTCTACTTCTGCACAGACCCTACCACCAAATCTTCAAGCCAAAAGACAAGCTATAGGAAAAATCAGATACTCCAAGAAAAACAATTTCCAAATAAATTGGTAAAAACGAGCAATTTCACTTTTCTCTTGCAAATCAACTTGTCTACTAGTCCACCACATCACAACCAACGCCACAAGATGACTCATCACCAAAAAAACAGAATTCACCTCAGCCAGCCGCAACACACCAATTAAAATCATCCCCAAATAGCAAACAGTTATCACCCAAAGAGCAAGATTAAAAACAGCTTGCTTACCAATTTGGAGAGTAAAAGTTTTGATGTTATACAGTAAGTCACCTTCCATATCAGGGATATCTTTAAAGATGGCGATCGCAAAAGTAAAAACCAAAACAAACACAGTCAACACCCATACAGCTGCTGTAATTGACTGACTCTGTTCAAACACCCAACGATAGTGCAAAAACAGTCCCAAATTCACAATCGCCCCGCGCACAGAAAAAATACACAGCGCCGCCCAAAACGGAAACCTTTTCAAACGAATAGGCGGTAAAGAATAAGCAGTACCAATCGCCAAACTAATCGCCACCATTCCAAACAAAAACGGTCCTTGAAGCAACGCAACAAGCAGCGCCAGAACACCCGTAATCGCGACAATCAATTTGCCAGTCGTTAAAGAAAACTCCCCAGCAGCAACAGGCAAATGAGGCTTATTAATCTTGTCAATCGCCACATCCTCAAGTTGATTTAACCCCACAATATAGATATTGCCACACAAACAAGCAACCCATGCTCCTAAAAGAGGGAATAAAGAATAATTACCATCGCTAACAGCAACAGCAATCAAAAACAACCCCAACACACTCAAACTCGTCCCAATAATCGTATGCGGACGCGAAAACTTCCAAAAACTATAAAACCAATTCCCCTGAAACTCTCTTGATGAAACCTGATCCATTCTCTTTTCTCCTCTTGGCGTTTTTGTCTTGGCGTTCTTGGCACGCCAGGTGCTTCAAGTCGGCGGAGCCGCCCAACGCACTGGCTCGTCTATGTCCTGCGGACACGCTGCGCGCTTGGCGGTTCGTTACTTATTTCCACACAACAACCCAAACCGAATCAACCCGCGTTCATAACCCCGACTCATCAACCCCAGAGACAGCGCAGCTTGAATAGTACCCCAACCCGAACACAGCAAACCCCAAATCGCCATTGGAGAAAACGCTGAATCAATCACAAAATTCCAAAAAGGAGCAACAGCCTTCGACCAATCAGCAGTCCGAATATTTTGCAACCCTAATTCACGAGCAATCACCTCATACTGCGGTAAAGATATCACATAAGGCAAACAGTACACTCGATAAATCTCTGCTAAGTGCTTCTCCTCATCTATCGTCAGTGGTAAATTATCAATTGGTCGATGACACCAAGTCACCATAATCAACGTTCCACCTGGTTTCAGCACACGATAGCACTCCTGCATAAACTTGCTTTTATCCGGCATATGCTCACCGGATTCTAGTGACCATACTAAATCAAAAGAGTTATCAGTAAAAGGCATTGCTTGAGCATCAGCCACTTGAAAATGACTTCTTGCACTCAAGCCAAACTCAGAAGCGCGTTCTGTCGCCCTTGCAGCTTGTACTGGACTCAGAGTAATTCCTGTTGTTCTAGCATTAAATTTTCCTGCCAAATACAGAGAACTTCCACCAATTCCACAACCCACATCCAAAATGTTCTCAGCTTGTTGGACTCCTGTCCACTTGATAACTTCTTCAATTAAATCAATTTGCGCCTGACGACGGTCTTTTTTCTCTGTACCATCTACACCGTAGTAACCGTGGTGCATATGTTCGCCCCATATCTGTTCCCATAGACTGGAGGAAGCATCGTAAAACTGCTGAATTTGCTGGTAAAGTGTTGCACTCATAACGGAAGCGATCATCAAAAGAGAAATAAACACATACAGTAGGCTACCATGTGTGTTTTTAATTAGATAAAGGTGTTTTTGCTTCTGGGTCAAGAGAACCATGTCTCTATAGCTATGAAGCGTTATAACGAAGACTAATTTATGACTGTTTCTCGCACAGTTTGCCTGGGATTTCTAGCAGTCATCATTGTAGGTACTATCCTACTTATGATGCCTTTTTCTACTAGCAATGGTACGTGGAATGACCCAATTGTCGCTTTATTCACCTCAACTTCAGCAGTGTGTGTGACAGGCTTATCAGTTGTAGATCCAGGTACCTATTTTTCTTTTTGGGGTCAATTCTTTATTGCGCTGCTAGCACAAATTGGTGGTTTAGGCTACATGACAACCACAACTTTTTTGATTTTGCTTCTTGGTCGTAGATTTGACCTACGACAAAAAATTGCCATTCAACAAGCTTTAGACCGACCGGGAATGGAGGGAAGTACCCAAATTATCCGCTCTATTATTGCAACAACTTTGATTTTTGAAATTACTGGGATATTTTTACTGCTACCAGCTTTTGTTCCCAAATATGGATGGAATGAAGGACTTTGGTTAGCTATTTTTCATAGCATTAACGCTTGGAATAATGCTGGTTTCAGTTTGTTTAAAGATAACTTGATTGGATATCAATCATCGTTCTTAGTTGTTTTCACGATAACGGGATTGATTATCTTTGGGGGAATTGGTTACCAGGTCATTTTGGAAGCTTACTTTTGGTTACGCGATCGCTTGTGCAAAAAACCTATAAATCTCTTATTGTCTCTAGATTTTAAAGTAGCTGTGAGCACAACATTAGTTCTTTTGATATTTGGGACAATCGCGTTTTTCTTTGTAGAGTTAAAAAATCCGGAAACGTTTGGTAATTTGAGCTTTTCTGACAAGTTTTTAGTAGCATGGTTTCAATCTGTGACTCCTAGAACTGCTGGTTTTAATACTATAGATATAGGCAAAATGACAAATGCTGGTTTATTCTTTACGATTGCGCTAATGTTTATAGGTGCAAGTCCAGGCGGTACAGGAGGCGGAATCAAAACAACAACTTTGAGAGTTCTCACGAGTTGCACGAAAGCAATTCTTCAGGGGAAAGAAGAAGTTTTTTTGTACGAGCGTAAGATAGCTATAAATTTAATTTTAAAAGCTGTTGGGGTGTTTATTGGCTCTGTGACAACTGTCATTGCATCTACTATTTTAATTGCGCTAACAGACCCAGAATTAGAATTTATTCAAATCTTGTTTGAAGTCGTATCAGCTTTTGCTACAGTGGGTCTTTCTACCGGAATTACGGGCAGCGTATCTGCTGCGGCAAAGCTCACATTAATTGTGACAATGTATATTGGCAGAGTGGGTGTTTTACTACTCATGTCAGCTATACTCGGAGACCCCAAACCCAGTAGAATTCATTACCCAGAAGAAAATTTACTTGTAGGATAAACAGTACTGAGAAAACAGGAAACCAAGAAAACAACTCATGAAATGTAGTATTCGGATAATGATAGAATCTACAGAATGAGGTAAAAAAATAATTTTTCTCAACTCGCTAACACCGAGTTTTTACCATAAACAAAACAGTGTTAATAAGGATAACAACTGTGAATCTGGCATCATTAGGATTTTTTCGTAGTCTGCGTCAGGACAATCACCAGTTTGCGGTGATTGGTTTAGGTCGTTTTGGGCGTTCAGTCTGTTCAACGCTGCACAATTTCGGCTACCAAGTACTCGCTACAGATATAGATGAAAAACGGGTAGCCCAGGCGTTAACCGAACAAATAACTAGTCATGCTTTGCAATTAGATTCAACAGAATCGGCTGCGCTGCAAGAAGCTGGAATTTTTGAATTTGATACAGTTATTGTCGCAATTGGCAATTACGTTCAAGAAAGCATCATTACAACATTGAATGTGAAAGAAGGAGGTGTACCTCATGTCATAGCAAAAGCCTCTAGTGAAGTTCACTGCAAGCTGTTGCAAAAAGTAGGGGCAGATCACGTTGTCTTTCCTGAGTATGAAGCAGGTTGTGCTCTAGCGCGAACACTTACAAAACCCTCTATTCTTGACAGAGTTGACTTGGATCCAGATCACAGTATTGTAGAATTGATTGTACCAGACGAATTTCACGGCAGAACAATCGCTGAATTACAACTTCGTAACCGCTATGGTTTAAATTTGCTGGCTGTGAGTCAAGATGGTAAATTCCAAATTAATCCTAACCCGAATAAACGTCTTGAGCGCGGCTCGGCAATGGTTGTGATTGGCTGTAATAAAGATATTAATCGCTTACCAATTTGAAACCAGTTATCAGTTATCAGTTATCAGTTATCAGTTGCTTGCTCACTGTGTACTGTTTACTGTGTACTGTGTACTGTTCTTGCTTCTTTTAAGATTAACATGGCATCGCCAAAAGAATAAAAGCGATATTGAGCTGATATGGCTTGCTGATATATACTTAACAAACGTTGCCGACCAATTAAAGCACTCACTAACATGAGCAAACTAGAACGTGGTAAGTGAAAATTGGTAATTAAACCCTCTACAACTCGCCATTGGTAGCCTGGGTAGATAAACAAATCGGTTTTGCCACAATATGGCTGCAAGTCACCTTTGGCTGCTGCTCCTTCTAAAGCTCGTGCTACTGTTGTACCAACAGCAATAATTCGACCACCAGATGCTTGAGTTGCACGGATTTGCTCTACTGTGGAAGAAGGTACATCAATCCATTCTTCATGCATTTTGTGAGTCTTTACGTCTTCTACTTCTACAGGGCGAAATGTCCCGACGCCAACGTGTAATGTGATAAAAGCTTGATGAATTCCGCGATCGCTCAACCTTTGTAGTAATTCTGGAGTAAAATGAAGCCCAGCTGTAGGAGCTGCAACTGCTCCTTGAACTGTTGCATAAACTGTCTGATACTGTTCGCCAAGGGCTTCAGATGCAGTGATGTAAGGTGGTAGAGGGACTTCACCAAATACATCCAACAACTGCACTAAACATATCCCTTCTGGTAAATCAAATTGTAACAGACGTCCTCCAGTTGCCTCGTCTGTTTCTAAGACTGTCGCAGTGAAAGAAGATGGGGAAGTGGAGAAAGTATTTTCTCCCCCGACTCCCCCAACTCCCCCAACTC
>NZ_QMEA01000191.1 GCF_012912105.1 Brasilonema sp. UFV-L1 | reverse complement strand
GGGGTTTCTACCCAAATTTTCGATGAAAACGATTGATGGAGGTAAGGAGACTCGAACTCCTGACATCCTGCTTGCAAAGCAGGCGCTCTACCAACTGAGCTATACCCCCTTAAACAATTCAAAATTCAAAATTCAAAATTCAAAATTCAAAATTCAAAAAAGAAAGATTCTGAACTTTTTTATTCTAACCTAATAGTTGGTGAAAGTATACTATTGTTTTTGCCAAAGGATTCATAAAAAAATGACTATAGTTGTTGCAGCACTGTACAAATTTGTCAAGTTGGAAGATTTTGCCCAGAAACAACATCCTCTACTTTCTTTATGCCAAGCACATGACGTTAAGGGCACAATTTTATTAGCACCCGAAGGTATTAACGGTACAATTGCCGGTTCTCGTCAAGCGATTGACTCAATTTTCTCCTTTTTGCGCTCCGACTCTCGCTTTACAGACTTAGTATACAAAGAGTCTTATGCTGACGAGCCACCTTTTGACCGCATGAAAGTGCGTTTAAAAAAAGAAATTGTCACTCTCGGATTACCTGGAGTTGATCCTAACGAACAAGTCGGCACCTATATCACTCCCAAAGATTGGAATGCTGTGATTTGTGATCCAGAAGTGACGGTGATTGACACCCGCAACGATTATGAAGTGAGCATCGGAACTTTCAAAGGAGCACAAAACCCTCAGACTGAATCATTTCGTGAATTTCCAGACTATGTTCGCAACCACCTCGATCCCAAGAAACACAAAAAGGTAGCTCTATTTTGTACTGGGGGAATTCGCTGTGAAAAAGCTTCTTCCTTCATGCTGTCCCAAGGGTTTCAAGAAGTATATCACCTCAAGGGTGGAATTCTCAAATATTTAGAAGAAGTCTCAGAGCCTGAAAGTTTATGGGATGGTGAGTGTTTTGTATTTGACCAGCGCATCGCTGTACGTCATGGGTTAGAACTAGGTAGTTATGATATGTGCCCAAGTTGTGGACATCCCATTTCTGAAGCTGATAAATTATCCCCCAAGTATCAAGAAGGTGTTTCTTGCCCATCTTGTTTTGATAGTCTTTCTGAGGAGAAAAAGGGACGTCAGCAGGAGAAAAAACGACAGTTGGAGCACTAGAAAAATTATCCTTTACAAAGTTTGTCATAATCGTTTTTCTTAGATTTACTGCTTAAATATGGGCGTAACTGACTGCAACCGCGTTTTAGTAAATCATCTAAATCCAGGTTCCACAAAGCTACTACACCGTTAAGATGACCAGAAACTATTTTTTTGGAGTCAGGACTGAAGCTAAGACTCCAAATCTGACTATTACTTTCAAATGTTGCCAGTTCTTCACCCTTTAAGTTCCACAGCTTTATCGTCATATCATCGCTACCAGAAGCAATCATTTTGCCCTCAGGGCTAAAACTCACAGCCCAAACTATGCCTTTATGACCTGTCAAGGTTCGCAGTAACTTTCCATCTCGGTTCCATAGTTTAATGGTGTTATCATCGCTAGCAGAAGCAATTATCTTACCATCAGGACTAAAACTCACATCATTTACGAAATCTTTGTGCCCTCCAAGGGTTGTTAGCAAATTTCCATCTAGAGTCCAGAGTTTGACTGTAGTATCATTACTAGCGGTAGCTATCGTTTTACCATCTGGGCTGAAGCTTAGTCGAGTAATACTATCATTATGAGCATTGAAAGTTTTTAATAATTGTCCATCTACGCTCCAAATCTTTACGGTTTGGTCAGCGCTAGCAGTTGCTAAAGTTTTACCATCTGGACTGAATTTTACCGTTGTAACCTCATCTTCATGACCCTTTAACGTTTTGGGTAACTTTCCATCTAATCCCCAAATTTTAGCGGTTTTGTCAGCACTAGCAGAAACAATACTTTTGCCATCGGGACTAAAATTTACAGCCCAAACTTTATTTGTATGCCCTGTAAAACTTTGAAGCAACTTTCCATTTAAGTCCCAAATTTTAATGCTTTTATCAGCACTAGCAGAAACAATACTTTTACCGTCGGGGCTAAAATTTATGCTCTTAACCCACTCATTATGTCGCCCTAAATAATTTCCTTGTAGATTCCAAAGTTTTATAGTATTATCTATACCACTTGAAGCAATAATTTTACCATCTGGACTCACTCTTATATCTGTAATAGTACCTATATGCGCTTTCCACTTTTGAATTAACTCACCATTTTTGGCATTCCAAAGGTTTATAGTGCCATCTTTAGTTCCTGATATTAGCATCTGATCGTCTCTGGAAAAAGTCACCCATGTAACTGGCTGGTTATGAGGTAAAGTTTTTATTAAGGTGCCATTACGATTCCATATTTTAACAGTAGTATCCTCACTTGCAGTAGCTAAAATTTTTCCATCGCTACTAAAGTTTGTTATATAAATTAAATCTTTATGTCCTTGTAAAACACTAATTAACTTTCCATCTAAAGTCCGAACTTCAACTGTGTAATTTTTTCCAGGACAGAGAATAAATTTGCTATCTGGACTAAATCTTACTGACATAGACCAATGATTTGCGTTTGGAAAAGAATTCAATTGTTTCCCATCTAAATTGTAAAGAAATATGCTGCCGTCCTTACTACTAAAAGCAATTTTTTGACCATCAGGGCTAAAGTTTACACTCCAAGCTGGTAATTTTAAACTTGGAAACTCTCGAAGTAGTTTTCCCTTTAAGTCCCATAATCTAATTTTTTTATCCTCACTAGTAAAAGCAAGAATATTACCTTGAGGGCTAAAACTTATATCATTGACTAGATCATCATGGGGTAGCGTTATTATTTCTTCTCCTTTTAAACTCCAGATTTTAATATTTCTATCATTACTAGCTGAGGCTAGCATTGTACCATCGTTATTAAAACTCACCCCATTCACCCCATCAGTATGACCTTCTAGACGATTAATTTCTCGATTATTATAAACTGTTTGTTGCAATGCCTGTAAAACTTGTTGTTTAACATTCAGAGGAGCAAAAGGCATCCATTTTAATAATTTTCCAGCCTCTATGCTGGCAATTAACGCTTCCAGTTGTTCACCGGAAGTGAACTTGGCTTTTGAAGAAGCACTTTGAGCTTCAAGTGTCTTAATATTGGCATTTATAGTTTGATTTAGAACTAGCAAAACTAATCCACTCAACACAATAATGAAAGTTATTAAAACCCTATTTGCTTTTTTTGTTGTTGGAGTTCTCTTTGTCTACTCTTTTCTTCTCGACGTTTGGTTTCCAGGATTACCTGCTCGCTAGCCTGTACTAGTGCAGATATATTTGGGTCAATACCTAACTCGGTAGCATCAGGACTGTTGAGCCAACCTTGAGCTTCAGCCAGTTGTACTTCATCTAGCAAACCCCCACTGCCCTTTCCTAAACGTTCCCACTCTTGAGCTTTGGCTTCTAGTCGTCTGCGTGTCAGTTCTGCTTCTCTACGTTCAGTTAGCCATTGCTGTAAAGTAGGCCAGCCAATAATCAAAGCTTCATGGGCAATGTCTACTTTGCGAATGGAATTTTCCCCACCACTCAGGGTAAGTAGGCGACAGT
Source organism: Brasilonema sp. UFV-L1 (assembly GCF_012912105.1). Taxonomy (GTDB): domain Bacteria; phylum Cyanobacteriota; class Cyanobacteriia; order Cyanobacteriales; family Nostocaceae; genus Brasilonema. Next base: position 7,200 of record NZ_QMEA01000191.1, on the reverse strand, counting down.
TCACTAAATGAGACAATGTCTTGTCAAACAAGTGTGCATCGTTTCCTGCACGTAAGGCATTTACGGGTTGCTGGCGACGAGTATCAGCTCGTCCTTCACCAAACTGCACTAAACGTAGAAAAATGCGACGGGCGATCGCTCCTTGTTCTTTGTTTTCTTGATTCAAGTCTGTCAAAGCTGCATCAGCACGACGAGCGATCGCCACTTGCAATCCCGTGCGTTTATTATTTCCCAATGTCTCGTAATCTTTACGGGAAAGCACTAAGGTTTCATAGGCTTTGAGAGGCAAAAACCGTCGCTCTAATTTTTCCCACAACAGTACCAGTGTCTCTTGAATTAAGGGTAAAATACCCGGTTCACCAATAGCATCTTTTACTAAACGCTCTACTAAAGCTGATTCTATAAATACGCCAACATTGTCAGCAGGTTTAAGAATTGCCTTTTGCAACCCTATTTCATCTAGAGAAACGATTTCCAAGCGATGTAACTGGATGTTTTCCCAAAGGGGACATTGCATCAGGTCTGCATAAAAATCGGCTCTAACAGTTAAAATTAAATAACAATTGGAAATTTGAAGCAACTCCAGCAAAGCTTGTTGAAACTCTTCTTTCTCGGTTTTAGCAATTGTAAAGAGTTCCTCATACTGGTCTACGACTAATAGCAACCGTTGAGCATTCGGGTGAGTATTTAGAACTTCTGTGACGGCTAAAGATAGATCAGCTTGTTCGCTCCCTAAAGTCGTTTTTAGGAGACTCAAAGGGTTTTCTCCAGGGCGCATCGTGCAAACTAACCACTCACCCGAACCAAAACGTCTACTCTGACGTAGTTTAGGAATGAGTCCCGCAAATATTAAAGAAGACTTTCCACTACCGCTAGAGCCAATAACCGTAATAAATCGATGCCGATACAGATGTTCTAAAAGATATTCTACTTCCTGCTCACGCCCAAAGAAGCGATCGTTATTTGATTCGCTAAAAGGTATCATTCCCGGATAGGGACACTCTGGTTTTGGCGGTACAGGAGGGACTGGACGCTGTAATTCTCTACAAAGGTGTTTTATAACTTTAGACCATTGAGTCTGCTCAGTTGCATCGAGACTGGTTAACATTGCCAAACGGGGTGGCAGTTTAACTGGGTGCAAAATCAAAGGAATAACTGGCCAAGTTGCTGTTTCCAATCCATAGCTTTGCCCTAATAAGTCAATAAACTCGCTGAAATTATCAACTAAGTAGGCAGGAGAGATAATGAGTAAGGTGCGATGGCTATACTGAATTGCATTTTCAAATTCCTTTAGACGAGGCACACCCAAGGTAAACGCAGCTTCTGAATAGAAGCGTATATCAGCTTGTCTGAAACTATCAAGTAAGTAACCTTCTACCCAAGCTTTATCTACATTGACGTAGGAGATGAACAAATCATATTTTGCACTCTGTGTCATAACTATAAGTTCGAGCTTTACAAATTTTGAAGATTATTATCGGCACTCGCATGAACGCCTCCCCTGAACGGTTACCTTTCTACTTGGAACCTTTGCAGATCTTGAGCTAACAGTGTCTTGGGTTTGAGTTGGATCTCCTCTTTGAGGATAAAGCCAGTCTGCTTGGGGCAGATATGACAATGCTGTTTGGTACTCTTTTTGACTGTCCTGATTTTCCTTAATACGTCCTATTAAAAAATGAGAAATAGAGCTTGAATAAGTTGTATCAATAATCTGATAATTCAAAACTCCTGATGGAGTTAAAGGAGAAATTCTTGGATCTAATTTAATTGATGCTTCCAAATCCTTTAAAGCCTCATTATTACGTTTATAAAAATAATACGCTGCCCCTCGAATTAGATGAAATTCAGAAATATCAGGATTAGTTTTTATTGCTTGGCTAATATTTTCAATAGCTTGCTTATATTCTTTTTTTCTATAATTACCTAATGCTATAGTATAGTAATTTTCCTCTTTTTTCGACTTAAATGGAATCATGGTTGCTGATTTTGTTGTATTATCTTGCTTAGAATTACCTAAGTCAACGCAGAGCGATCTCTTCATTTGGAAACGGTTATGTCCAATAAAGTCTGAATAGAAATAAATGTCACTACGAATTGCTTCAGTTAAATTATTAATTTCTGTAGGAGAGATTTTTATTGTATCTGATTCTCCTTTTTGTATTCTAAATTTGTACCTTTCTGCAACTACCATTAAATAGTAGGCTTGAGCAAAAATTTTATCGTTTTTAATAGCTTGCTTAAAATCATTCTGGCTATTATCAATCCGAGCAACATCTTCTGTTGTAGAAAACTTATCCTTTAGACTCATCTTAGATTTTAGATAACCTCGTTCAAAATAAGCATCGGAAAGATTAGGGTTTCTTTTAATTGCTTCATCAAAACTTTCTTTGGCTTCTTGGGCTTTTTTAATATCATCACTCCCTGCGAAATAAAATTCATAAGCAGCGACTTTACCTTTTTGATAGTAAGCATCAGCAGCCAAGTTGGGATCGGCTTTAATAACTTCCTGGAAGTCCCTTTTAGCGCCTGGATAATCTCCAAGCAAAAAACGTAGCTTACCACGTCTAAGATAGGCAGAGGCTTCCAAAGGTACAGAAGACTTTAGTGTCTCTAAATATTCTTTAGGAATCTCCTGACTAAAACAAGCTTCCCGTGCTTCTGATATAATGTCACTACTGTTTGGATAATCCCTCATTTTTGTGGCTTCTTCCATTTCAGGATCTCCTTGCAAATATTTCTTAAATAACTTTAGGCTGTAAGTAGCTAAAAAGATCGAGAATCCGAATTACTCCACCTGGGGCAATTACTTCCCCTTTGAGTCCATCCAACAAGTGTTGGGTGAAAAGGCTATTAGCAGCATCGGGTAATATATAAGACTGTTCGGTGCTGCGGGAGGAAGCCAAAATCACCCGCCCTCGTCCTTGTTTAAGAACATCATAATAGCTTTCTGATAAACCAGCTTTTATCTCAGCTGCATCAGCATCTTTTGGTTGACCAATACCACCAGAATGACAACAATCAAAGACTACCACTAATTTTTGAGATGGGATAGCACGTAAAGCTTCTGTAAATTGAGTTCCAGAAATCGCAGTTTGAGCTAATAACGCCTCTGATGTAAAGTCTGTATCCACTGGCAACAAGTACTCACCTGCATAGGAACCAGATTTTAGCTGTCCTCCATGACTAGAAATGTAAATGAAAACAGTAGAGTTCTGGTTGCTACGTTCGGCTAATTTAGCTAATGCTTGAAGTAAGGCTGTCTGGGTTGCTTCAGTGTCTAACAGTAATTGCACATTATCAGGTAAATAACCGCAATGCTGCGGATTAATCAAAAGTTCGTAAATGTCCCTTGCATCTTTTAAAACGGTTTCTGGAAGTCCTTTTATTTTCTGGTAGTTAGCAATACCAACTACTAAAGCATGAGCGCTGCTGATTACAGATATAGTGGTAGTGACTGGGGTAAGATTTTTCATGAAGAAAAGCCTCTTCTATTTGGGAGCATCCCAAATGTGCAAGTTTACTGTCATGCTGAGTGAAGCGGAGCGTAACGAAGCATCTGTTGAGTCAACGTGAGTTTTAGATTCTTCGCTCCATTTCATTCCGCTCAGAATGACAAACATGTTTTTGCAAAATTGGGATGCTCCCCTTCTATTTTTCATTTGTTATTCTCACAACCACTTGTTCTGCAATCCATTCACTAGCAGGATATCTAGCTGGTTCTAAATTTTTAGTTGGCGGTTGAGAAGCAGCAACAGCAGCTAAAAGTTCTTCCAATGGGTTTTCTGGGTTTTTCCCAGTAGGGAAAAGAATTGGTTGATCGAGGGGAGGTAATTCCAACCAGTGGAAATCAGTTGCACCAACAGTTGCAAACGCCTTAAGAATATCTTGAGCGTCTTCGTATCCGTTTGGCAGACTTGCATGAAGTGGGAGTATCTCTTCTTGTCCGGGGTCAAATGTGATAAAGTTTCCACTTCCAGAAGGATAGACTTGAGAAATACCTAAATCTGGCTTTAGATTTAGTATAGCGACGTTAAGCGGTTGAGAAGAATCATTGCGAAGCCGAATAAATACCCATTCGTTAACTTTGAGCATCGGTGTATTTCCTGGCTCATCAAAAGGTTGCGGTTCAGGTGGTTCTACGGGGTCGTAATTTGATTGCTTTCCAATCATCTCTAAGGTAAATGCCAGCTTAGTTCCTGGTAAGTTTGACCGATGATAATAATTGTTAAGCTGCTGAGTTGCCCGATATTTAGCTAAATGTACTAAACGCTTGACTATACTTGCAGCAGCATCAAGTTCGCCTATTTTTAAAGCGGGTCGTAAGTTGGCAATTGGCGTAGTACTAGGATCGCAAATTTCGTACTCGCTATTTCTGTTAACAGTTACCTGGTAATCAGCAGTTTCATTGCCAAAAACTAATTCTACCCAACCATTCCCAATTGGCATAGCATCTGCAACCGCTTGCAAGGCTGCACTCTGTTTTTGATCAACTTCTGTCGGCAACTCATCCTCTTGCGTGCCTTCTGCTTTCTCAACCAAGCGGATTTTTCTCACTAATTTGACAGATTTAGGATTAATGAGCAATGCTTGAGCTGCTTGTTCAATAGATTCAGAACGAAAAGTTTCCTTAATTTCAGCCCAAGATTCTGTTGCACCAACAGAGGTGATTTCAGCTAAAGCTAATCGCTTGTTCACCTCTGTGAAATCAGTTGTGCCTGGTGGATAAATAGCAAACTGTGCGCCTTTATTTAATCCCTGCACCTGGCCTCCATTGAGCAAAAGTCTTTTGTTAGCATCTATTTGGTTAACATTTACGGCATACTGTAAAGAGATGCGATCGCTACCAAAGACCAAACGACTTCCTTCTCCCTGAAGCTGAGGGGTTTGTCGCTGAAACTGGCTGTGAATTTTGGCAAGCAAGCGATCGTGCAGTACTTTATAAGTTAGCCCAGGAGTTAATGGGTCAAGCGAATCTAGCAACCAGTAGGTAAGCGCACCGTTGCGTTCTTTACCGTTGAAAGCATACTCAAAGGCAGATTCATTTGAACGACATGCAGCTAATAAAACATAACCTTCTGGTTGTGGCAACCATCCACTACCCAACTGAAAGTCACGAGTTTCTGATTTAGTTAAAGCTTTCCATGTTTTCGCCAATTCCTCATCCGATGCTACCATGCTTTCAGTAGAACGGGGAGTTTCATCAATGGTGTCCAAGCCTCTAATCTCAGCATCGTCACCTTTTGTTGCTCCACCTGAATGACAGCTATCCAATACAACTGTGACAACTAACTTCTTAGCTACCATTCTTTCTAAAAGTTTAGCTATTTCAATATCGCGCAGATACCGTGCTGTGGAATTGCCAATATCAGTAGGAACGAGTGCTTCATCAATGCCATTTTCTCCCTTGAGTTGAGGATAATTAGTCTTAGCACGACCTCCATGACCAGAGTAGTGAATATATACTTGGTCTCCAGGTTCGGCAACTGAGGTGAGGTGATTAAACATCGCTACCATGTTTTCGTAGGTAGGCCGCTTCTCTGGTGGTTCTGCTGGTTCTGGTTTCCCAATATCAGAGGCAGTAAGCTTAAAAATCTGCTCTGGTGGCATTTTTAGCTTTAACTTCAGGAAGTCTTCTACGTACCTAATGTCGCGCACGCATCCGCCAAGATTATTGTACGAACCTCCATCAGGCAATTGATTGGGTAAGTAGCAGTCTATACCTATCAGTAAAGCATACAATTTGCTTATTTGATTGCTTGGATTATCCATTTTTTCCAGCTTCGTTTCTTGGGTAAGGTAAAAACGGCGTTACATACAGCGCTTTGCATCTAAATGGAGTACACCCCTCCCCAACCCTCCCCGCGAGCTCGGGGAGGGTGCTTGAGGTGCGCGGGTGGGGTATCTTTGTACTTCACCAACTTGCAATCTGCTGTAATAAAGGCAACTGCGTCTGAATGGGTAAAAGCTTTTCTTGAATGGGCTGTCAATCACCATCATAATGTACCACCGCTGTGCGACTATGCGCTGAGTCGGGAAAGTATGTATATTGACACTCCCACGGCGTGCGAAAATTGAGTAGTGGCGAATGTTAACTTTCTTCCAACAACCGTTGCAACGCGACCTTCATTTCTTCAGGAGTTGTCGTTGTGGTGCCAAACTGTCTCACCACAATACTAGCTGCTAAATTCCCTAAAACAGCTGCTTCCCAAGCCGACGCCCCAACAGCTAAACCCAGAGTTAACGCAGCTACCACAGTATCTCCAGCACCTGTCACATCAAACACCTCAGTCCGATTAAAAGCTGGGATGTGAAATTCACTCTCCTCGCGGTTAAACATACTCATCCCTTGGTCCCCACGAGTAATTAATATGTGTTGCGCCTGCGTTAATGCGAGCAAGTCTTGTCCTGCTTGAGTCAAAGTTGCCTCATCAGTAATTGCATAACCCACAGCCAGTTCTGCTTCCGGCAAATTTGGAGTAAACAATGTTGCCCCACGATACCGTTCCAGATGTTTTTGGGCATCCACAATTGTTCGAGAAGCAGACAGCGCTGCTGAAATCACTGGCTGAGTTAGAGTTCCATCTCCATAGTCAGAACAGATGACGGTATCTACGGAATTAAGTTGTGTTTTGATATACTCTGATAACTGGAGTTGTAAATCTAATTCTGGCAAATCATCTGATTTTCGGTCTAAGCGAACAATTTGCTGTGTCACCGATTGACGAGAATGACCAGAAATCCGCGTTTTAGTGACTGTTGGGCGATTGATGTCAACAAAAACGCCATCAGTATTAATTCCTGAAGCTTCCAGAAGAGTCCGTAGTGCTTTTCCCTGTTCATCTTTGCCCAATAGCCCTACTGCCAAAACTTTTGCCCCCAGTTGAGCAAAATTATAAATCGCATTTGCCCCACCTCCTGGTACTTGCTTGGTGGTTTCATGGCGGAGGATTAACACTGGTGCTTCGCGAGAAATTCTTTCCACTTGACCAGTGAGAAACTCATCTAAAGTCAAATCTCCGATAACTAGTACCCGTGCGGAAGTAAATTTTTCTAACACCGAAAATAATCGGTCAGCGCAAGCACGCAATTTAGGAGCAAAATCAGGATCTAAAGACATAAAGCACAGAGTATGTGACACACCAGCCTATGATTTTACAACCCAGAATGGGGAGATCGGGAGGTGGGGTAGAGAGCAAAGCG
>NZ_QMEA01000190.1 GCF_012912105.1 Brasilonema sp. UFV-L1 | reverse complement strand
TAGAGAAACACGCAAGTCGTGAGGTTTGAAGGTGCGCTCCGTCCCTACTCTATTATCACCTCTTCTAGCCAATATCGGATTGCATGGATTAGAAAACTATATAAAATCCACCAATCCAAAACTTGGCGTGGTTAGATATGCTGATGATTTTATTGTCACAGCTAGAGACAAAGGAAGTCTTGAAAAAGCCCAAATCCAGATTCAGCAATGGTTGTCAGAAAGAGGACTCAATCTCAGCGAGGAGAAGACGCTGATAACGTCGATGGAGGATGGTTTTGACTTTCTTGGATTCAACCACCGCCATTACAATGGCAAATTGCTTATCAAGCCCTCGAAGAAGAAAGTCCTGGACTTCTGCAAACGAATTGGGCGAGAAATCACAGCAATGAATGGGAGCGAACAAGAAGCAGTCATAAAAAGACTTAATCCAATTCTCCGTGGATTTTCCAATTATTACAAAGGTGTTGTCAGTAAAGAAACTTTTGGATATATCAAAAGTAGAACATGGCGATACCTTTGGAGTTGGGCTAAACGTAGACATCCCAACAAAAATACAAAATGGGTTCGGAAGCGTTACTTCAAGACAATAAATGGTAATAAATGGACGTTCGCTACGACAACTAGCGACCGCCGAGGTAAACAAAAGGATATAATCCTATACCCGATAGCGTACACGCCTATCGAACGCCATGTAAAGGTCAAGGGGGAAGCATCACCGGATGACCCTTCACTCCAAGAATACTGGGAAAAGCGTCACCAGAAATATGGAAAGAGCCACTGGGAGAAAAACTCTCGCAATTATAAAATCGCTCAAAGCCAAAATTGGAAATGTCCTATCTGTGGTGAACCTTTATTCAATGGAGAGGAATTAAACACCCATCACATAGTTCCCGTTGCTCAAGGTGGACAAGACGACATTGAAAACCTACAGCACTTGCACCATACGTGTCACAAACAGGAACATTCTAAAACCAAGTCAACTCGCTTGAAGTAAGGCTTGAGCCGTGTAAGTGCGAAAGTCTTATGCACGGTTCTTAGGGGAGGGGAGAGCGGTGACGCTCAAACCTTACCCAACTTTTATTCTGCAAACCTGCAAATATTTCTTGGGCTTGTTTATCACCGTACAATTCCTGAATTTGACCTTGCGTCTGATAACCCGCAGCTACTGTTGACTTGTACTTACGTCCCTGACTAAGAAGTTTGCCCAGGCTAGGGAGAAATCCTAAACCAGGTAACTCATCAACCATGACCCACAAATGGGGATAATCTTTGTTTTCTTCTCGCTGCAAGACTCCGCCGACGACCAAATCTACCCACAACCGCAGCAAAGGTTTGGTAGCTGCTAAATCAATATCCTTAACTATCAGAAAAACCCATTCCTCACTTTGGGATAAAACCCAATCAGACAGGCTGAAGAATTCCTCACTTTTATTCCAACAGTTTAAATACCTCAAAAAACCTAATTCCACCGAGGTAGTGGCTACTACGCCTGCTGCTTGTTCGGGTGCGCCTAGCAGAGCGGGACTGATTCCGTCTTTTAACTTATTTAAAATTTCGGCAGGCGGACTGGTTAAATCCTGCCAAACGCCACTGACACTGGTGTTGCAATTGATAATATCGGTCATAAGCGCCCGTCCAGCGTTACCAAAGAATTTATTGTTGCCCCCCTCGCTAACTTCTACTAAAGCCTGAGCAAAAAACTGAGCAGGCACATTCTCACTGTAGAAAGACCAGCTTTCGCTTCTCTTATCAAAGAGAGACAGGATTTTATCACCTTCTTGTCCAAAGCGACTATAATATTGTCCGTTTAAATCGAGAATTAAACATTTCTGTCCTCGTCGCAAGGCCAGTTGTTGCAGTATGCTGCTGATTAGTTGAGTTTTGCCTGTGCCACTGATTCCTGCTACTCCGATGTGGCGAAAGGTTAAGGAGGCGGGGAGTCTAACTTTTTCTCTGCCCAAGTACAAATCTGAACCACTTGGCTTATATTTGAGTCGGCCTTGATTATCACGAGCGGTATCAATCTCGCTGTTTAGTTCCTCTGCTCTAAGCAGTCTGGCTCCCCGCAGGTAACGGGCTTTTTCCAGATTGCGACTATATTGGACGAAAAATAATCGCAAGCCCACTCCAGAGAAGAAGCTGGTGAGAGCAAAGACGACTGTGCAGCTTCTAATCAACTCGCTAAGACGGTCAATAAAGGGCTGTAAAATTTGTAAGTTATTTCGTGCTACTTGAGAGCAGCCAAAAGGGATGAAGCAGTACAGATAGCTGTACCAATAGTGAAAAAGGTAGTAAAAAGAGTGGCTGGGAGAATGCAGGCTCCACCAGAAGATTGTGGCCACGCTTCCAATCGAGATTGCCAGCAGTGTCAGGCGAATTAGGCTTTGCCAGCCCATTTGCCACAAATTAAACAAGTCTTCTTGTCCGTACTTAAACATTACCTTTGGACTCCTCGATTCTGCTGAACTTGCGCCTGCTCCTGATTTGGCTCTAATTGCTTAGTGTACTCATCCGCACAAAGCGCTCTCTCCAGTGGCTTTCGGCTGTTCTTTTCTGGCTGGATGTTTTTAAATTCCGTTTTAGCTGGTGCCTGTTTGATAAGTTCAAGAGCGTAGTAACCCACACTCTGAGACGCTGCCTCTTGTCCAAAACGGTCATTAAGAAAAATTACAGCCTGCGAAAAGGTACAATCTAAAACGGTCATTACTAAATCAAGCGCACTACTGCCTGCTTTAAGCGGACTTTCTGAAAGGGTAGAAAATTTGGTGTCGGTGATTTTTAGTGCCTTATCGTGATTGCGCCATACCTGCCTGTTATCTGGTGATAAGCCTAGTTGATGGGCTACTAAAGACAGGGGAATACACTCCTGGTTGCACGCCAAGCTGCGGTATTTTTGCTGCCATGCTTCTAGCTCAAGTTTGAGTGATGCAAGACTTACTTCCAATTCAAGATTGTGTCTATTCAAAGCTTTCAACTGCTTAGCTAAAGCTCCCACAGTTAGTTGTAACTCTGCATTTTCTTTGAGTATCCGTCCCCTATCAGCCAATTGGTGCTGAATATCGGCTGCACTAAGAGTTAGGTTAGGGGCTTGGGTGACCGCAGTATAGTACTTCTGAATCTGAGTATGGGTAGCTTTACTGCCTTTAATACCCCTTTCCAGTCCAATTTGACTCATGGCTAGAGCAAAACTGTCTTGCAGTTGGCTCAATTTAGAGCGAGTTCCAAACAGCCCCCGACAGTTGAGCTTGCCTCTCTCATCCAGTGGTACAAGATAGGCGTGAATGTGCGGTGTGGCTTCGTCCAAATGGAGATAGGCCAGCACAATGCGGTCTCCGTAGGTTTCACTTAGCCATTGACAAGCGGCTGTCTGAAAATATTCTAAGCGTGATGGTTCATAGTATCCTGCCTCGCTTCTATCATCTGGTCGAAAGTATTCAGGGCTGGCACTCAAAAGTATTTCTACTGCTAGAACTGCGTTCTTGCGGATTGACTGATTTCCAATTCGATTTCTAACTAAAGAATCTAGTTCCTCCTTCTCTTCCCCAATGATGCAGATATGCTCCTTTTCTGGATTAGCGTTAGGAGTGAAACGCTTTCTGCGTGTGTGCTGAAGGGAAGGTTTAAGATTACCTGCCTTAAGCTTTTGGATGCGACAAATTCCATATACCATTGAGTTAAGAAAGCGCAAAAGGTAAGTTGTTGCTTGCAGGCGATTAAATTAAGTACCATCTCTGCCTTACAAAGGAATACCTTTAAACTGACCTCGATAATCGGTGTTGCCCTCGAAGTAGTACCATTTATTGTCTGAAGTATTCAGCCACTGAAAGTAAAGTTTGCTTACACCCTGGCCTTTTAGCACTGTGCAGTTGTGCTGGTCGCATTGAGTATTAACTGGAGAGTTATCCAACCAGAACTGAGCTTGGGATACGGAGTGGCTCCAAGAAACATGGATAGTATCATTTTTCTGACCATTATTTTCTATGCTTATTATTGGCACTGAGGAAGTAGCAACTTGTTTACTGGCATTCTGTCCCAAGTGGGGTAGGACGCTAACTAGCCCCAGTCCCAGTAAGGCAAAAAGTGCAGTTGCTACCAGTGAGCCAGTTTTGGCTTTTGATTTTTCTACTTTTTTGGTTGTGGTAGTTGTATTGGAATTGTTCATCAATCTTGGGTTGAGAGTGGTTTTGGGTAGACTGTTAAACTGCCGTTGTGGCTTCTTTTTGGGATACTTGGTCAAACAAAGATGATATTGTCTGCTCATGTCTGTACCACTTTTAAAAGTAAATTCTTAACAGATTAACAGCTTTAGAACGAAGTCATTTAACTACGTTGAGCAAGTTTTTATTGTTGCCATAATTTGCGTTAAGAGGGTTGAACTAGAATTTTTCTTTCTGTGACTGGACATGAGGATAATATCGCACACAAAAATCCAAAATTAAATAGTTGCCCGCAAGTTTTTTTTGGTTGTCTCTTGGCAACTAGTTAGCTTCATTTCTGGAATCTTCAGGCAACTAGTTGTCTTTTGGCAACTATGATAAGTCGATGCTCCAAGGAGATTAACAAAAGGTACTCAAGATGTAGCTATCAACAACCGAAAGTCAAAGTAAACCTTTTTCAGGCAAAAGAGAACTGGAAGCTCAAAGTTAAACTAGCTTCCAGTCTGAGTAAAAAGTATGAAAAAATTAGTCAGTTACTTACTTCAGTAACTCCCCAAATCTCAAGGAGTTCGTTAAATCGCTTCATAGGTATATTTGAGTTAGCCAAATCAACCTCTAGCCTATAATTTACCTCTTCCTGTTCTTCATTAATCTCCTCCTCTTTGACTATTTGACAATTACAGTTTTCGTCTATCCTAGCTATTTGCACGTCTACTCCTTCTTGGCGCAGCGTACGGTAAACTGTGCGAATTTCCTTATTCACACTTATGTCGGTGTCAGTGTCTTGGGTGAAGAACTTTAGCCAACCTACAGACAGTATTGTATGTGACATATAACCTATCAGAGATAACTGCTGAGTTAGAAAGTGCAAAGTACTTGCACTAATTTCCTTGAGAAAATCTAGTCCAAGCTTCCTGTCCAGCTTGTACCAAGCCGGTTACCCTAAAAACAAATAACTTTTAGGTTTTTTGGCAAATATCAGCCTTAAATCATCTGCCAGAGCATGTGAACTTGCGGCAGCTTATCTGTCAACTATTGAAAGACTTATCTATCTCACACTAATAATTCTATCGCAATATAGATGTAAGGCTTTGACCCCCTGACAACCCTAATTAGCTAGAAATAAGTCTTTGCTAAGTCCACTGTAAAACTAATAGCTTCATGGTGCAAGGTTTTGCAGGAATTAAATCACTGTTTTAATGGTATAGCCACAGTTAGACGCTTATATTCCTATAGGTATAGAAAACCGTACCAACCAAAAAAGTGTAATAATTTTTCTTACTGCAAGGATATGAGCTAAGATAAGACCAGCAAATATTCACATACTACGAAAAGTAGTACTGGCTCTAGTCTAGGGTTAGTTCTACATTGTTTTTTCAAGGTCAAGCTACGGAAGGAAGGATGTAATGGTAGAAGGCCAGTTGAGAAAAATAATAGATAAGTATAGTGAGGATAAAACAGATTATGCTATTGCTAGAAGAATGGCAGAGATTACTTTAGAAGAGTACAAGAACAATTACAACGAAAGAGATTACAAAGAAGCCTTAACCAGAAAGGTAAACGGCTACAAATCCAACCTGTGCCACTACAAATCAGGAAAGAAGAAACCAAGAACAGAGATGCTGCTCTTGATAAGCAAAGCCATAGGTTGTAGTCAGGAAGAATTGGAAGCAATTTTTAACCCCCAAGACTATACTGATTCTAAAGATAATGGGTTGTTGATAGAGAATAACGAGTCAGAAGCAGAAGGTAGTAGTTTCAGATTTTTGGAAGTTGAGTCTAAAGCCATATTCTTTGAGAACGGTAGTTTGGAGTGGAGCAAAAGTTTCAAAATAGAGTGTCTAGAGGAGAATCTGCAAACCTTAAAGGAGTTAGACTTTTATGAGTGCGTAGGAGAACCAGTAAGAGTAGACTGCCAAGATGAGCGCTTTGACCTGGAAAGGGACAGAGATTATCTTTACAAAGAAAGTTTCATCAGCGCCCACTTCCATGAGCCTCTAAAAAAAGGACAAGAGATTGATTTAACCATTAACTACTCCTGTAGTAAGGTACACGAAACTGACCGCGCCTCTGGAGCTACTTGGGTTTTACATCCCACAGAACTGTTGAAAATAGACTACACACCACCTAATCGAAAAAAAAGTAATATGCAGGCCAAAATGTATAAACATGAGAATCGAGGCAGCTACTTGGGTCTATGGCACGAGCAGCGGACTGAACTAGGAAACATATCTCTAAGTGAGTCTTGCAGTTTTAGAACAGAGATTGAAAATCCTTGTCTATACGCTCTGTATGAGATTTATTGGGGTCGCTAACGCAGGTATTTGTTCAGGGCAAACGCACCTTAAACTGACACAATCAAGGTTGACTTAAAAGTAAATATATGTATAGAAAACCTTGATTTTGCTCATCCATGATTCGCTCTCAAAAAAGTGCATGACTCTCAATCAGCAAATTTTCAAAATCTTTTACTGAAAATGATAATCAAAAGGGGGAGGGGGGAGAGAAAAGCCAGCAAAGCTGGCTTTTCTCTCCCCTTGATGTAATGATTATCATTATGATATAATTCGGAGATGATATTGTGAAAAAAAGTGAAAGAAACCTAGAATAATTATCACAAAGAATGCAAAAGTTTTCGGTTGCTATAAAGTGAAGCTCAAACCAAGAATTACAATTGCTGACCATTTTGCTGCCATGTCAGACCCCAGAATCGAACGTAGTAAGTTACATAAACTAATCGATATTATTACGATTGCTATCTGTGCAGTGATTTCTGGAGCCGATACTTGGGTAGATATTGAAATGTATGGAGAAGCTAAATATAAATGGTTGAAAAAATTTCTAGAATTACCTAATGGTATTCCGTCACACGGGGTCTAACACGTATCAAAATGAGGCAGGCTTACTACAACGAGTACGCGACTACGAAGACAGATTAACAAAACAAAGCCTGCCTCATTTTGAAGGGGACAATGCGTCACGATACATTTGCAAGAGTATTCGCCCGAATTAATCCTGAACAATTTCAACAATGCTTTTTGAATTGGATAAACACAATTAGCCTACGAACAGATGGTGAAGTTGTCGCCATTGATGGTAAGACTTTACGGCATTCTTATGATTCGGGAAGTGAAAAAGCAGCGATTCACATGGTTAGTGCTTGGGCAACTTCTCAAAAATTAGTTTTAGGACAAGTAAAAGTTGATTCTAAATCAAATGAAATTACAGCAATTCCTGAACTGCTCAGAGTTTTAGACTTGAATGATTGCATTGTCACTCTTGATGCGATGGGTTGTCAGAGAGAGATTGTTAAGTTAATTGAAGAGCGAGGAGGAGATTACGTTATCACCCTAAAAAAGAACCAAGGTTCACTATATTCAAGAGTAGAAGAGTTATTTAAACAGGCTGTATTGAGCCGCTATCAAGGATTTACGTATAGTGAATATCGTCAACGAGAACTAGAACACGGTCGAAGAGAAATTAGACATTACACGACTTTAAGTAATATCAAAGAATTAGTTGATCCAGAAGATAAATGGGCAGCTTTCATAAGTGTTGGTAGAGTAGATTATCTCAGGACTATCAAAGGAGAGCCAAACCTTGAAACTCGGTACTATATTAGTAGTTTATCTTTAAAAGCTGAAAAGTTTGGTGAATATGTGAGAAATCATTGGCAGATTGAAAACTCTCTTCATTGGGTATTAGATGTTCAATTCAATGAAGACGATTCGAGAATCCGCAAAGATAATTCTCCTGAAAACTTTGCCGTCCTGCGTCACATAGCTCATAATCTTTTAAATCAAGAAAAATCCCTAAGAGTTGGTGTCAAACGTAAACGTAACCGTGCTGGATGGGATGACGATTATTTATTGAAAGTTCTGTTTGGCTAAAAAATTATCTTTTATCTTCACCCTCAAGCACTAATTATATCTGCTGACTAACGCTACGATTAGTGTAATTTTAACATGAGAATTAAACAGCGATAGTATCATTATTTAATTGAAAGAATTTCAATATCTGCTTGTTCTCTTAACATTCTTTGCATTCATCATTAAAATACTTGAACTGACTCATCCAACAGGGCATTATTTACCATCACTTTAAATTAAGATGCGTTTGCCCTGTTTAGTTTAAGGTTTAATTTGATAGCAGGTTTGTATAATTATGAACTTCGCCACTTGCTGCAACAAACATAACAAATCCTTATTATACTTTTCTGGCGATCGCCTATAAAAACTCTCCCACTTTCAGTCGATCACAAACTTTCGGAAACTGACGTAAAAATGAGGGTTTCAGCCCGGAGTGAATCAGAGGGGAAACAGCGTTCGTTTCAGGGCGATCGCCTTGAGGTAACTAACAGGTTCGCCTGAAACGCTGATTAATCGGTTATTTTCTGGTGTTTGGGTGTTTTGTTGAAATGTCCATGTGGTCGGGGTTCTAAAAAACTTTGTGATCTACTGACTTTATTATCTCTGACTTTTGCAAGAGGTCTAATGATTTTTAACCACAGATGGACACAGATAAACACTGATAATATTCTGTGTTCATCTGTGTTTATCTGTGGTTCTATATCAAATCCGTTGATTACAAACTAGTAGCTGAAACTTGCGTTGGTTTGTAGTCTGACCCTAGCTTATTAGCACAAAAACCCAGAGATTCTTGTGTTTGATTTGGCTGGATAACTCGTGCCCAATCGGGTGGAGTGACTATGTATTGAGAACCCTGTTTAGTAAAGTTGAAATTCCAACTGTTAGTGATTTGTGCCTGCGACATCTGGAATTTTAATTGCCAGTTTTGGGTGCTAGTGTTACCTCGATTAGTCACCCGAAAATTGACACAAAAGCTAGTTTGCCCATCCGACTGGATGTTAGCTTCTGCTTGTAATGAACCTGTCGGAGTTGGTGTAGGAGTTTGCGTTGGTGTTGTTGTCGGAGTGGGTGTCGGAGTGGGTGTCGGAGTTGGTGTAGGAGTTTGCGTTGGTGTTGTTGTCGGAGTGGGTGTCGGAGTGGGTGTAGGAGTTTGCGTTGGTGTTGTTGTCGGAGTGGGTGTCGGAGTTGGTGTAGGAGTTGGTGTAGGAGTTTGCGTTGGTGTTGTTGTCGGAGTGGGTGTCGGTGTTGTCGAACCAAGGTGCTTGCTGAGTGGCGCTAATTGCGGGCGATCGCTACCAGAAACTGGCTCTAGCGTGTAGCGGTACTCGCCCCACAACGGACCTGCTGCCCAATAAGTCCAGCCCAACCAAACATCAGAATTGCTGTCGATATAGCTCAGCATGTTGTCGAGGGCACCATAGCAAGTATCATTGCGCCCGCCGCCGAACTCGCCCAGAAAGCCGCGCTTACCGTTTTGCTTTAACCATGTTGTGAAATCCACAAGCTTTTCGGAACCGATTGTCTTGCTTACACACTGGTCGGATGTACCAAAATAGTCGCTGTCCAGATACTGATGTACCTCAAAAGCATAGTTGTTGCCCGGGTCAGTAATACCAAGCATCGCCGTAGCATTGGAAGTGCCATACCATGACTGATTCCAACTATGTGCGCCAGTCCAAGCATTACCAGGAACAAGAATCAGGTTAGTAGCTCCAGTGCTGCGAATAGCTTGGATAGCCTTATTAGCATCGTCACGCCAGAGTTCCGTTGGCATGTTGTTTGGCTCATTCATCAAACCAAATATCACCCGACTATTACCTTTGTAAAGGGTTGCCAGCTTGCTCCAAAAATCAGTAAAAGCGTCGACTGGCACATCCTGACCTATGACCTTGCCATAGTAACGAGCATAGTTGTGCGGATCGAGTACGACTAAAGCTCCCTTGCTAGTGGCGTAGTTGACAAAATCATTTATGCGTGCTGTTTCATCTGCATCAAAGTTGCCGAGTTGTTGGTGTTGCAATCGTTCCCAACGGAATGGCAGACGAAAGGTGTTCATACCCTTGCCAACAAAATAATCGACCTCGGCATGGGTAGGGTATGTGTAATCGACATTGTAAGTACCAGGTAGGGAGCCTTCGCCAAAATCGGCACCAGCAAGGTTAACACCTTTGTATGTAATGGATGCCGCATTTGCTACTTCTACTAGTTTATGAGGATGTCCTGACAAAACTATTAACAACAGTACCACGACAGAACCAATCCAAAACCGCGTCCTGGTTCGGATTGATACCCGCAGATGCTGCTTTTGCGCAGATTTCGCTCTGTGATTGAGTGTAGCAGCAAAGGCATGTGAAAGTTCATTAAGCATGAAAGCGATTTCTTGTTGTGCTTTCCACTTTCCGGCTTTTAGTAAGTCTAACAGCCGAGTGTAGTATACTTTATGCTGAGAACTTCGGTCATCTATAGTTGCTGACATTCTTGTAAGCCTCTATTCCGGTTCACTGATTCAGTGTTACTGAGTTTTTTTACTGAATCAGGAGGATTAAGTATTTTTGAGAAAAAAATACTTCTGTCAAAATTAATTTTATTGGTACGTAGTTGCGCTAAACCAAATATCGATGTAATCAATCTTGTTACTTTCTCTAGCTTCTAACCATTCCCCTTGATAGTAATCGGCTGATTTTCCTACCGCATAGTTAGTGTCATTAAATCCAAAATTAAGTAGGTCAACCTAAAAAAACGTAAAATAGAATCAGTACAGAATTTCAGTGTC
>NZ_QMEA01000018.1 GCF_012912105.1 Brasilonema sp. UFV-L1 | reverse complement strand
GTCCCCCCCTCTCCCCCTCCTCTTGGGGTATCCACCGCTGTGCTTCTTCCACGTAAGGGGCAGCACCTACTGAGGTTGATGTCAGTGTGCGTTCAGTACCAATTTGCTCAATTGGCAAGTGCGATGAACCTGTGGGCAATGTCACTGTAAAAGTTGTTCCCACAGCCAAAACACTTTCTACCTCTACAGTTCCGCCATGTAAGTGAACGAGTTCTTGTACCAAAGCTAGCCCAATGCCCGACCCTTCATGACTTCTTGCCTGCACGCCTCGTACACGATGAAAGCGCTCAAAAATTCGAGGTAACTCTTCGGAGGAAATGCCTGTGCCTGTATCTCGTATTTTTAGCTCTACTTTGTCACCTACTGGGTGTAATGAAACAGCAATTTCACCTTTAAAGGTAAACTTAAACGCATTGGAGATTAAGTTAAGAACAATTTTCTCCCACATTTCGCGGTCTACATACACAGGCTCACTCAGGGGCGGACAATCCACAATCAATTGCAGCGCTGCTGTTTCAATAGCTGAACGGAACACTGACGCAAGATCAGCTGTGAATGCAGCTAAATCGGTTGGCTCATAAACAGCTTGTATCCTGTCTGCCTCAATTCGCGAGAAGTCAAGTAAGGTATTGACTAATTTGTGCAATCTCATGGCGTTTCGCTGAACCATCGCCAGTTGTTCGCGCTGTTCGGGCTGGAGTACACCGTGTGTTTGGGCGATGACTTGCTCAAGTGGATTGAGCATCAATGTTAGAGGCGTGCGAAATTCATGGCTGACATTACTGAAGAAAGCTGTCTTAGCGCGATCGAGTTCTGCCAATGCTTCGGAGCGCTGGCGTTCTTGCTCATAGCTGCGAGCCGTGGCAATCGAACTTTCCACCTGCTGAGCCACTAGTTCGAGGAATGAGCGGTATTCGGCATTGAACTGGAGTCGAGGGCTGATTCCAGCAATTAGCAGACATTCTACAAGTTCATTGTTACTCGTTAGGATCGGAAGAATGAATGCAGAACGGGGACTTTCTGACCACGGTCCGACGCTTAGCGCTCCGAATTGATCGACTACATCGGTAATCAGCTGTGGTTCACGGCTCTGGAGAACGTCAACCAGCGACCAGCGACGCGCAAGCGTTGCGACTCCGTTTGCGTCAGTGTGCGGGGTTAGCGCAATCGTCGGGGGCGCAGCGGCACTGTCTGCGGTCAGTCCACGCTTAGCAACCAGTTCTGCCGAGTTGCCTTGCTCGTTGACTTGATAGAACAAGGCAAAGGGAATATCGTAAGGGTTGAGCGTATCGGCGGCGGCGCGACAGGCGGACTGTAGCGTTTTTGCCCCGCTTCCAGCCGTGGCTAACTCTCGCAGCATCGTCAAGCGACGTTGACTAATCACTTGCTTGGTGGTTTCAGTTGTGGTGCTGAGTAACCCCCCGATCGTGCCCGTTTCATCCCAAACGGGGCTATAGCAGAATGTAAAATAGGTTTCCTCCAGGTAGCCAAAGCGCAAGAGGTGAAAAAGCTGATCTTCCACAAAGACGGCTTCGCCCGTATTCTTGATACCCTCAAGCATCGGCTTAACCTGGTCATCCCACACTTGTGACCATATCTCTCTAAGACTGTACCCCAACGCTTCGGGGTGCTTTGCGCCATAGATGGGAATCATGGCATCGTTGTAAAGCTGGATGTAGTCCTCCCCCCAAAGAAGGGTTTGGGCAAAGCGAGACGCGAGCATCGTGCTGACAGAGGTCCGCAGGCTCTGCGACCAGTTCTCGACTGGACCTAATGGGGTGGTTGACCAATCGTGCTTACGCATCAACTCACCCATCTCGCCACTGCCTGCAAACACATCCAAAGCGTGAGCATCTTTCTTGCCTTCGGTTAAACTGTCCATCTTTAACCTGCGATAAATCTGCTAAAGTTCTCATAACAGTTATCAGTTATCAGTTATTTACTGTTTCCTGTGTACTGTGTACTGCTCACTTTTAACCTCGCCCAGCAAGCTGTGCAACCATTGCAATTAACTCCGTTGGCTCAGCAAGTTTATGCAAGTGCGACTGAAAACCTGCTTTTATTGCCTTTGCTCGGTCTTCTGCAAGATAAGCTGTCAAAGCAGCAGTGGGAATTCGCCATCCTTTCTCTGCTTCTAGTGCCTTAACTTTCCGAATCAAAGCATAGCCATCTTCATCAGGCATTCTGATGTCACTTATTAACATATCGGGATGCGATCGCCCTTTGGGCGGGTCCCCTTGGGACCATCGCTCTAGCACCTCCAGCGCCTCACCCACTGAGGCAACTGCTGTCACACAAATTCCATGTTGCTCCAGCACTGCGGTGATAAACTCGCGGGCATCGGCTTCATCATCCACAAACAGTACCTGCAAGCCATCGAGCGAACGAGGAGTCTCTACAGCTGCTGCCAGAGGCAGCAGCTGAGGTGCTGCTGATTGGATTTGTTGTAAATTCGCCTGCTTGTACTGAGTCATATCGCGCACAATTATTCGCAGCGAAACCAGCGTTCTAGAAGAGTCACGGACAGGTGCCACTAAGAGTGAAGCGTCAAAAGATTGACCTCTACGCGGACACATAGGTATTTCCCACTCTTGCATAGAAGAATATACAGAGGACAGGTGGTTGAGTTTAATACGAAAGACCGAACGCTGTGCCTCAGCTACAAAATTGACTAATGGTTTGCCAATCAGGATGTTGGGCAAGACGTTAAATAATGCACCAGCAGCGCGGTTCGCTAAAAGAATCACTCCTTGAGCATCTGTCAGCAAATAAGCATCAGGTGCAAACTCGAACAAGTCATAATAACGCTGACGTTCTTCTGCCAGATACTCATTTTGCTTGAGCAGTTCTTCCTCTATGACCTCCATTGCTTCTGAGCTAGTCTGCATTTGTTCACTAAGTACAAGCAGGTTCTCCAAGGAGGCAGCTATTTCCTCCATCGCTTTAGCGACCTGTTGCTGCTGCGTTGGATTTAACATAATATATGTGTGTAGTGCCTCTATCTGCTGACGGATAGTTTGGATACGCTGACTAAATTCTTCTTCGCTCACAACGCCGCTCGTTTTTTTTAAAATAGATTCAAGGAGGCGAGTTTGATAGAACCCTTTTCCTTTTGTATTTATTATAAGGACACTCGTTGAAAACTTTGTGGCTTGAGCCACGAGATGAAAACGGTTGAAGGCATTTATGCCTGATTCATGAAAATTGTGGCTTAGCATCAATTTGAATTTGTGGTACACTCACGATATCAGTACAAGATTTAAAAACCTACCCGTGGACTGCGGGAAAGTAGACGCCCGAAACAACCTTGAGGAGATGAGCCAGTGCGTTGCCGAGCCAGTGCTGCGGGAGGGTAACCCTGGCGCAGGCATCTGGCGTTGGGGTCCCCCCGGTTGAAGCACCTGGCGTATCAATACGCACTTTTGTGCAAACGTGTTGAGCCGCTTAACCTGAGAAATCAGGATATTAGGACTGAAAAGTTCTAAGAATCTCCGTGGCTTTAGTCCGGAGAGTGTCAATTCAGAAGGAGCGTTCCCCTGACTTTTTTAGCAGGGGAGTACGTCAACTTTATCGAGTAGTTTGCAACGCCATATCCTGAAACATTGGGGTGCTGAGGTAACGTTCGCCAAACGAAGGCTGAATCATCACGATTAAAGCACCGGCATTTTCTAGGCGTTTCGCAACCTGAATCGCTGCACACAAAGCAGCGCCAGAGGAAATACCAGATAATAAACCTTCTTCTGTTGCTAATCGTCGTCCAAAGGCGATCGCCTGCTCATCACTGACTGTAATAATTTCATCTACTAAATCCGTGCGGAGAACCTCAGGGACAAATCCGGCACCAATGCCTTGAATTTTATGTGATCCTGGTTGACCTCCAGAAAGGACAGGACTGTTACTCGGTTCTACAACAATAGCCTTAAACTCTGGTTTACGTTGTTTAAGAACTTCTGCAACACCAGTGATTGTTCCGCCAGTACCGACACCTGCAATCACAATATCCACTTGCCCGTCGGTATCTGCCCAAATTTCTTCTGCTGTGGTTTCTCTGTGTATTTTGGGATTAGCTGGGTTGCGGAATTGTTGCAACATAAAAGCATCAGGAGTGGTAGCAACGATTTCTTCAGCTTTGCGAATCGCGCCTCGCATTCCTTCAAGCCCAGGTGTCAATTCCAAAGAAGCACCATATGCTCTTAGCATAGCGCGTCGTTCCAAACTCATTGTTTCGGGCATTGTCAAAATCAAACGGTAGCCAAGCGCCGCCGCCACCATCGCCAGTCCAATTCCTGTATTACCAGACGTAGGCTCAACTAAAATGCTTTTTCCT
This sequence comes from Brasilonema sp. UFV-L1, assembly GCF_012912105.1. Taxonomy (GTDB): domain Bacteria; phylum Cyanobacteriota; class Cyanobacteriia; order Cyanobacteriales; family Nostocaceae; genus Brasilonema. Next base: position 62,379 of record NZ_QMEA01000018.1, on the reverse strand, counting down.
GGCTGAATGAACCCTTCTTCCTCAGCCGCTTTCACCATACTAGCTGCAATACGATCTTTTACTGAAGCTGCTGGGTTCATTCCTTCTAACTTCACAACAATCTTGCCGACACACCCCTCAGCTTGAGGAATTTTGTTTAGTTGAACTAAAGGAGTTCTTCCAACCAGTTCTGTAATGTCATGAGCAATCCGCATATATTAACTCCTAAAAAAGATATCTTTTGATCAAAGTGTGTAGAAAGAAAACGACAGCTAGTCAGTGCATGAATAGAAACTTGAAAAAGTTATTCTAGTTCATTTTAAGTAATTTGAAGATTCTAACTAATCTTTTGTTATCTTTGAACAAAGTCCACGCATCATGAAAATCTTGATTTATTTTCATAATACTAAACTGCGGATTTGCATAACCATACAACTTTTGAGTACAAGCTTGATTTTCAAGAAAATAGCAGAATAAACTTATCAATACTAAACTCTATATAAGTTTGATGTTGAGTACACAAAAGCTAGAGCCTCCAACTGTAAATACTAGTACCCTAGCATGAAAAGTCTAGCACCTCTGCCCCAAAAAAATTCTAGAACACTTATTAGGTAAGAATAACAGGCTTTGAGTACAACCATAATTAATTTAATAATCTTAATCCAACCTGGATAAACCCTCCTCTGCCGAGACAACTGATATAAAACATATAGGATTTACGCAGAGATTCCCCTCTACCCCCCAAACTTCTAGATACTAGTCTAGGAACGAGGGGGGACTTCTTAAGAAATTCAAAATTCAAAATTCAAAATTCAAAATTCAAAATGAAGAATGAAGAATGAAGAAAAACAGTAAGACAGTAAGGTGCATGTATCATAGTGTGTCTGTAAGAACTCAAGAACTTACCCTCGTACGGCACAAAATGAACAAAGTCGGTGATAGCAAATCGTCCAGCTTGTTGCTGTGTGCATTTTATACGCATGACAACTTATGTCCTTAAACAGTTAACACTTAACAGTTCTCATGATCGCTGAATGAAATTGAAACTTGTTCAATTACTCACAGTTTGTACAGTGACTTTAGTGGTGCTTTCTCCAGAAATAGTGGTTTTTAGTATGGTTTGGGAGCGTCATATGGAGCAAGTACAAACAAAGGGTTTAGCTTGTGAAGTGAATCAGAGTCATACAAATCAAGCTGCATTAGTTCTGCAAGAAGGGATAAAATCAGATCAAGGTAAATCTCATGTAGAATCTTCTCTCAGCAATTTTGTCAAACAATCTTTAAATAATACAAAACCAGACAAAGTTGTCAAGATATTACAATGGTTTTTTTTGTTATTTCCTGTTCTTCTTGGAATACTCATTTTTTTATATGACAGATATCTGATTTATCGTGCTGCTGTTTTTGAGCAGCAAGTAGAAATGTTAGAAAGACTTTGGCAAGAAGGGATTGAACAATAACATGAACATGACAGAACAAAGACAAGACTTGTATTTTAATCTTATTGACCAACTACTTCGTTGTCCTAATGGTCAAGAACCAGAAGTTATAGAAGCTCAGCCAGAATTGATTGATGCTGGTTTAATACAAACAATGTTACAAGTAGCGACTGGATTTGCACATCAAGGTAATCAAGATGGAGCGCAGTTTTTAATCCATGTTGCACGTGAACTATCTAAGCAACTGGGATTGTATCCTGAGATTCCAAAAAAGGAGTAAATAATGTTATTGACTGCAACTGACGCGGGAAATATAGCGTTAGAATTCCTCATGGCTGAGTGGAATATGTCAGAAGAAGACAGACAATGGTTTATCATTGTTAACTCTCGCTTGATTGGTCAAAGTTGGTACGTTGTGGAACTTGCTGTCGCAGGATTTCCTGATAGGTGGTATATCCAAGTTTACGACACTGCAGCTTGCGATCCAGATTATACTTTTATTTCACCTATCCGTGGTTCTCAAGGATATGTTGACCTTGATGATTTACCAGTTCTAGTGGCAGAAGTGTTGCTATCAGAGCGTAATGCCCGATAGAAAAGATAGTTGAAAACTACAATTGTCACGATAACTGTGCAAGATTAATAAGAAAAAATAGAGGCGTCAGTCGTCATAATTCAGTATAAGTGCTGTGCGACGCTCGGTTGAACAAATGGGTTTAATACCCCCACAAAATTGTGAAAAGGGTGGTCTACAATTAGTAGCGGGTTTGAATTTCCCACTCATTGCATTTTGACCGGAGGCGGAGCATCAGAGGCTCCGCTTCTGAATTCTGAATTCTTCAACAATGATGAGTTTTGTTTAAAATTTGACTCATCTTCCTTTATTGGACAACGAAAAGTGTAGAGTAGGCATTGTCTACTCTACACTTTTTATATAAAGCTATTAAATTAAGATGACTCACGAAAAAATATGAAATATTCTGATCAAGGTCAAACTTTAATTTTAGAATAAATTAGGATATGTTTTCCTAGAAATATCACAAAGGTATGTTATATTAAATGATGTGACAATCCCTACAAAATAATAGTTTGTCATGATTAGTGAAGAAATCCTAGCACAAGAATTCATGAGGGTCGTCATTCACTATTACCCAAAAGTAGGAGAATTACTAGACGACTGTTATGTGAAAGTGATTTCCTCTTATTGGGGACGACCTCCTAAACGCTTGCGATATGTAGGAATTTATTGCTCTGAAAAAATGATGCCCTATGTGCAAACTCACAAAGAAGTTTTGAGAGAAATAGCAGAAAATATGGGGCTAGTTCAGGTTGTTTTCCTCAACGCAACGCGACTGCTACGCGATCCAATGTCGAAGCTCAAGCATATATATCCACGTTTGTGGTTAGATTTGCATTGGGTGACAACATAAGAAGAATCGTACACGCAACTTTTTCTAAACTCACTCATAACCTGAAGGGGTTCCTATGAAAAATAAACCCTTCCTTCCTCCAGATGATTTACCTTCAACAGAAGCGACGCACTTAGATAAAATACTGCGATCGCAACTCGAACATTCCACTGGTAGATGCTTTTTTGAAGCATGCGACCAGATAACACGAGCATTGTTGTCTAGTTGTCAGTGGTATATTACCTCAGAAGCTGGCGCTATAATGCTGGTCATTGACTGTCCTGACATCGTGACTTACTGGCATATCGTCAGCAACATTGCACCAATTGGAAATAGGCTAGAACGGTTTGCCAGTAGCGCTAGAATTCGGGTTTATCCGCCATTTGGGAAGGGGACACCATTTGAAATTAGCGTCAATGAAATATCGGCTTATCGAGATTGGTTATAACAGTCTTGAGTGACCAAAGTAATTAGTTAGATAATGTTCAACAACTGAATGTTGTTTTTGTCTAAGTAGTTGCTTCTAATTTAAACATTTCGAGTTCCATTTTGTAGTATTGGCTTGTGCGTCCTATTGGCGTCATTCCTAACCTTTGGATCACCTTAAGTGAAGCTGTATTCTCAGAACGAGCAATTGAATAGATGACGGAGAGTTTTAAGGTTTTAAATCCGTAATCCAAGATTGCTTTTGCAGCTTCAGTTGCATACCCATTACCCCAAACAGTTCTCTTGAGATGCCATCCAATTTCGTAATCCTGCGTCAATTGTTCATCCTCATCTCGTAGTTGGATGAGGATGATTGTTCCAATAATTTCTCCAGTTTCTTTGAGTGCGATACGCGTAGCGTCAAGCCTCCGGCTTATCGCCCACAAGCCAGTTCCATTGTTCCACTCCTGCGATTTTGCAATCCATCGTTGGAGTAATTTGTATGAACTTTCAACGCTATCTACTTTAGTTATGAGAAAGCGGGTGACTTCAGGATCACTATAAATTTGAAACGCGTGTTCTGCATCTTCTTCTGGAATCCAGGTACGGATAATGAGGCGTTCAGTTTCAGCAATGATAGCCATGCGGGATGATTTTTAAAAACCAGCAAAATTTCATTATCCAGTACTGTTACTCCCTTTCCATCAGAAGAATACTTAATTTAACGAACCGCATTAGCGCAGCGTGTCCGCAGGACATAGGCGCATTAGCGTAGCGTGCCCGCAGGGCATAGGACACGGAGCGCGCAGCGTGCGCCCTTGGCGCATAGGAAGAAAAAAAGAAGATAGGTAATCTTAAGGCGGGAAAGGAGTAGTTAGAACGTGTATCAAGTGGTTAAGGCTACGTTATCTAATAGCCACTCATACCAATTCTCTAATCCTGTTCCTGTTATTGCAGAAACCTGAAAAACTTGAATTTGAGGATTCACTTGCTTGGCGTATTCTATGCAACGCTGCACGTCAAATTGTACATGAGGTAGCAAATCTATTTTCGTGAGAATCATCACCTGACTAGCGCGGAAGATATGAGGATATTTTATCGGCTTATCTTCTCCTTCCGTGACTGAGAGAATGACGACTTTAAAAAGTTCTCCTAAATCAAATAAAGCTGGACAAACAAGATTGCCAACATTCTCAATCATCACCACTGAATCGAGAGGTGGATTGAGTTGTTGTAACCCTCTTTCCACCATTGCTGCATCTAAATGACAGCCTGTTCCGGTATTGATTTGGACAACTTTACAGCCAGTTTCTTGAATTTTTTTGGCATCATTTGTTGTTTCTTGGTCGCCTTCAATAACGTTGATAGGCAACTGATGCTTTAAATCATTGATAGTTCGAGTTAAGAGAGTTGTTTTTCCTGCACCAGGAGAACTCATCAGATTTAATGCGAGGATATTTCTACCCTTAAACCATCCTCTATTTTGAGCAGCTATCAGGTTATTTTTTGCTAAGATATCATGCTCTAAAGCGAGAGTTGTGCCATGTACCTTGGCATGAATTTGAGATGCTTCAGTGGAATGGTCGTGATTATGGGAATGAGTAATGACAGTACCATCTGGTAAAGTATGAGTATGATGATGGTGATGGTGATGGTCGGTATTATTTGGAGAGTCCATTGTTGCGACTTCACCTGTTTCAGGATTAGTCATTTTCACTTCAGCATCATCAGAACAACCACAGGTTACACACATACTTCCTCTATTTCTATTTCCTTAATTTTCAGTTCTTCCCCAGCGATTAAATCCAGATGGACGCTACCACATTGACAGCTTCCAAAAGGTTTTTCTAAAGGAATTTCGGCACCGCATTGACGACACTTTGCTAATCCTGGGGTTTCTAAAATATCTAACTTTGCTCCTTCTAAAACAGTGCCTTGAGTACAAATATCAAAACAAAATTGTACTGCTTCTGGCAAAATAGCTGAAAGCTTACCAATTTCTAACAATACTCTTTTGACTTGTGTACCATTGGCATATTCAGCTACAATAGCCACAATATTTTGAGTAATTCCTAATTCATGCATTGAAGTGCTGAGGGAAAGCTTAATCAATCTTCAATGGTAGAGTCAGTTTTCGGAGTGTAACGTACCAGATTTAACAAAATTTTAAATTATTGAACTTTGGACACAAAAGAGGAAATTCGCATAGATTATTATACGCAAAAATCAATTCATTCATCATAAATAATCTCAATGATTTTTCAAACTGAGTCAAACGACTAGAAGCTAAGAAAATTTACAATTAGGGATTTTCTTTACCTATATTTTGATAATATTCTTCTGTTCTGACCGCAAGCGTTTTTAGTACAAAATCGAAATAGATTCGTAATTCCTCAATTGCTCTTTCCTTGAGAAATTCATACTCTGGACTTGATTTAAAATCTTCTTCCGATGCATACGACGCATCCGCTAGTGATGCCTGTTCTGTAAATTTATCAAAGTACACCTTAACTACAACCTCACACCAACCCCAAAGCGAATCTTTCTTTAAGTTATCCAAAATTTTTTGTACTTGTTCAACGTTTTTAATTAATTTATAGTCAGTCGTTTTTTTGATTGCGTAAATCTCAAACCTAAAGCCAGTTGTCATTCAAAACTCCTAATAATTTTATTGGACGTTATAATGCAAACCCACACTTATAGCAATCCTAAATGATTTGTGAGAAAATACTATAGTATTAATTGTGATTAAATATAAGGTGTAATGATTTGGACGGAATTATTATCTAAGTTCATAGAGAACAATCAAGACACGCGGGAAGTTTAACGGGCGATGCAGAAGTTGCCGCTACGCGATCGCCATCAAGATGCTACTCGAAGGATATAAACACGAAGCCATTCAGCTGTCTTCATGGGTTTTTCGTAAGATTCCTAATATTAAGAAATATTTCGCCAACAAAGCCAAAGCACACGCGAACCATTACTTTTTGTTCCAAGTCCAAAAATTAACAAATTCTTGGTAATTGATCGCCAACAAGCATATCGACAATACGTTCTGTACCAAAAGCAGTTTTTAAAAAGACAACACCAGCAGGTGAAGGAATCACTTCACCGATAATACAAGCATCTTTTCCAGCTGGGTGAGATTTCATTGCGGAGACAACAGTGTCAGCATTTTCTTGTCCTACTACAACTACGAACTTACCTTCATTTGCCAGATACAATGGATCTAAACCTAAAAGTTCACAAACACCTTTGACTTCTTCACGCACTGGGATAGATTGCTCATCTAAGCGAATTCCCACACCAGAACCCAGAGCAAATTCATTTAACACTGTGGCTAAACCACCGCGTGTTGCATCCCGCATAGCATGAATATTAGGACAGACATTTAGGATAGTTTCAACTAAACCATTCAACGGCTGACAGTCGCTTTCAATATCAGTATCTAATGCCAATTCTCCACGGGCAATTAAAATTGCTGTACCATGATTGCCCAACTCACCATTAATAATGACTGCATCTCCTGGTTGAATATTGTGGGCAGAAATATTTACTCCTGTTGGAATAACACCAATACCAGAAGTATTAATAAACAATTTATCTGCCGCACCGCGATGGACAACTTTTGTGTCACCAGTCACAACTTTTACACCAGCTTTTTGAGCAGCAGCTTGCATACTTTGGGCAACACGCCGTAAAGTTTCTACAGCAAGTCCTTCTTCTAAAATGACACCGCAGCTAAGATATAACGGTTTGGCACCACTCATTGCTAAATCATTAACCGTACCATTGATGGCTAATGTTCCAATATCACCACCCGGAAAAAATAACGGATCTACAACATAAGAATCTGTTGTAAAAGCAAGTCTGTCTCCCTGTTTTATAAAACTTGCCAAATCAAAACTGGCTTGGTCTTCTAATTGAGACAGAGTATAATTATCAAAATTCTGGACAAAGATATCATCAATTAAATCACGCATTGCTTTGCCACCGCTACCATGCGCGAGGGTGATATGAGTGTCTCGCACTTTCCCTCGATGACGGCGAACTTTTTCGATTTTTTGAAATAAGGAATGCTGTGCTGAGTGAGAATTGGAAAAGTTCATTCTAAATTCTGTTTGATTATTTTAGCGGATTCATCCGTGGAATTGATAATTTTGAATTTTGAATTTTGCGAAAAGTTGCCAGGAGGGTTTCCCTCCGTAGCAAACTTTTCAAGACGAATTTTGAATTCCCCGGAGGGGGTGACCTAATCTAGAACGATTTCCCAGAGTAATTCCCAAAGCCTTAAGGTAATTCCCCATCGCTAACTGAATTGGTTCCCATTTTTCTAGCGCCCCTATCACATCACCGCCAGATTCCTGTAACTCTTGCGCGAGTTCAATAGCATTTGTCACAGCTTTAGAAGTCCCTGCGGCCGTGTGAGGACGAACGACAAATGCAGCATCGCCAATTAAACATACCCGTCCAAAAACCATACGTGGTACAGATAAGTCGTAGATGGGTTGAATAAAGGGTTTCTCTGTCAGTTCAAATAGATATTGAAAAATTTCTGGTAAATATGTCTTTGCTAATACTCTCATCTGTTGGACAACTTCTTGGCGAACCTCTCCTTGAGGCATGAAAAATTTTCGTAGTTGTCCTTGGTGGTTAGTCATGACTGCATTCAACTGTTCGCCATCTGGGACATTAAAGTACCAAAGCCAGTTGAGGCGGCGTTTTCCTTCGTCTAACTCCCCGTTTGGTCCGGGTACCAGATAGCATAAAGCTTGCATGCTTGGTCCGTTAAAGAAGGTGAATTTATCGGCAAAGAATTTTGCAACGTCTGATGAAAGAACATTTTCATCTATTAGTCCTCGCCATGCAACATAGCCTGCATACTGAGGCATAGCATTTAGTATCAGTTGCTGACGTATCGTTGAATCAATACCGTCAGCCCCAATGAGTAAATCACATTTTTCTTCCCGTTCGTCTTCAAAATGCACCACCACGCAGTCGTCATTCTGCTCAAAACCAATGACATTGTTGCCTTGATGATAACGTTCCTCTGGGAAAACTTTCCGCAGTTGACGATACAGGATATCCCAAGAAGTCATGAGTTGAGGTGTTGATTCTTCCCAAATTATGGTTCCATCTCCAGTTATGTATTGTCTCTTCCACGAAGTCACACCCAGTGCTTGTGCTGTCGTAATATTATGTTCTGCAAGAAACCGATTGATTTCCATCTGCACAATCAAACCAGCACCGCGACTTTGCACACCACCAGGGGTAAGCGTTATCTCTTGGTAGGAGGCGCGTTCAAAAATTTCTACATCACAACCGATACAATGCAGCGCTAACCCTGCACATAAACCACCCATTGAACCACCTACAATAAGGACGCGAGGGCGTCGTGAGTTCTGTTGTGGATGTCCGCTTTGACTTGCATGGAGATGCATCTGTAGAGTTTATGTCACTTGGTCAAAGTCTACAGGTTTGACTCTACCATTGAAAGTGACCAACAAAGAACTCAACAACTCAGAAGAATTCTGTCCTGGATAATCTGTTTTTTTACTAAAACAGTATAATATCAATACCAGTCAACTCACCGATGAAGGATAATTCGTAATCACTTCTGTCTATCCATATGGTATTCTCTGTTCCCGTTTGGCTTCCAATTACTATTGATAACTCAGCACCGATAACAATTAATGCTCAGATTGTTGAACAGATTAAATTACTAATCGCTATTGGAGAACTACAGCCAGGTAATACTTTACCAACTGTGACTCAATTAGCCAAACATTTAGGAGTCAATCACAACACGATTGCTGCAGTTTATAACTTTTTAATTGAATCTGGTTATCTGGTAGCAACTAGAGGGAAAGGAACTTTTGTTGCTCACACCCAAGCTGTACAAGATATTATTATCCACAAGGAATTTTACAATCTGCTAAGTCAAGCCTTTAGTGCTGCAGCAACAGTCGGATTATCTCCATCTGAATTCGGTGTGGCTGCATACGCACAAGCTGTGAGATTGAGTCAGCATCAACCATACCCTTTAAAGTTAGTATTTATAGAATGCTTCCAACATGATATAGATGCATATGAAGCCATTCAATTAGAAATAGGACTTCCTGTATTAAGAATCAGCTTGGAAGATTTCAAAGCTCATGAGCCAACAGTTTTGAAGGAATTGTTGACTGCTCATATTATAATTACGACAGCAGAATATCAATCGGAAGTTATTCAATTATCTTCTCCCGAACAGGAAGTCATTACAGTTAATCTCAAGCCAGATATACAACTTCTGACACAGATTTCGTCAAAACCTCGTCACACAAAGATGCTAGTTGTGAGTCGGTCAAAAGCGGATAGTGAAGAAATCAAACGGATGCTGGAGTTGGCTGGTATTTCTCATATAATTTTTCAAACTCTAGATTTAGATAATCTTCAGAAAAATCCTCAATTTTTGTCAGAATTTGATGTTGTTTGCGTTGACAAACGAGTTGAAAAATATGTACGTCAGTGTAGTCCTCAGTCAGAAAAAATAATGGTTTTTCATTTCAGAATAGATTCCAGCAGTATATCGATTTTGAAAGGGAGAATTGCTGCCATTCAGTTGGCTTTATCAACTGGCGAGAAATGTCAATGAGTGACCGGGATAAAAAGTTAAAACAGTTATCAGTTATCAGTTGTCATGTGGAATGATTTTGTGGTTTGATCATCGTGTCTACCACTATACTTCTCTGAATGCAGTACACCTCCAACTGCCCAATTTTCGCGTTCAAATTCATCTATGTGAACTGTTACCCATTCAGGTTTAGTGTTTAAAGTCGAAACAAGTGCGTTGGTGACTGCTTGCGCCAGTTTTCGCTTAAGTTCAATAGAATGATCTTCAGCAATTTGGATAGTGACAAATGGCATATGAATTCCTCTGTATTTTTTTGTTTTCACTGTTGACTTGTGATTTTTTTACGCTTTTATCTTTTCTTTGTCAAGCATCATTTTTTTAGCTAAGTGAGAAAAGCGACCATACTTGTAGTAAGCTGCACAAGCACCTTCAGAAGAAACCATGCAGGTTCCAATCGGTGTTTCTGGAGTACATGCTGTTCCAAATACTTTACACTGCCAAGGCTTCAAAACTCCTTTGAGGATTTCTCCGCATTGACAAGCTTTATGATCAGCAACTTTTTGATTAGGAAGGGGAAATTTTAATTCTGCATCAAATTCGGCATATTCAGGACGAATTTTTAATCCAGAATAAGGAATTTCTCCTAAACCCCGCCACTCAAAACTTTCTCGGTTTTCAAAAACTTGATTCATAGTGGCGATCGCCACTTGATTTCCGATCTTCTCGACTAATCTGTTATATTGATTCTCAACCTGACAACGATTTTCTACAATCTGTTGCAATAGCATCCAAATGGATTGGATAATATCTAAAGGTTCAAAACCAGAAATGACAATAGGTTTTTGATATTGTTGGGAAATAAACTCATAAGGGTCAGTACCAATCACCATACTGACATGACCAGGACCAATAAATCCATCGAGTTGTAAATCAGGATTATCTAAAAGTGCTTTTAAGGCAGGAATCACGAGGACGTGATTAGAAAACATACTGAAATTCTGAATTTTTTCAGATGCTGCTTGCAGAATAGTAAAAGCAGTGCTGGGGGCAGTTGTTTCAAAACCTAAAGCGAAGAAGACAACTTCTTTCTCAGGGTTCTCTTTAGCAATTCGTAGACTATCTAGAGGAGAGTAAACCATACGAATGTCCGCGCCTTGTGCTTTAGCTTGCAACAAGGTTGTTTGGGAACCAGGAACTCGCATGGCATCTCCAAAAGTGGTAAAGATGACGTTAGAATTTAGAGAGATAGAAATAGCATCATCTAATCTTCCTCTTGGCATCACACATACAGGACAACCTGGACCGTGAATTAATTCAATTGCCTCAGGTAAAATTTCTTCAATACCATATTTAAAAATAGAGTGAGTATGACCGCCACACACTTCCATTATTTTTATTGGCTTTATGAGGTGTTGAGATAACTTTTCAATGGCGCGGAATAAAGCATCAGCTTTTTTCGGTTCTCGAAATTCATCAACGTATTTCATATTAAAATTTGAGATTATTTTTGAATTTTATGGACAGCGCTTATACAATTTTGTGCATTCAGAACCCCGACAACTTTTACGAAGTCGGGGTTCTTGCTTTTTCATCAACCCATTGCTACTGCTTCTGCTAATTCTTCCAAGAGTCGCAATGTTTCTATCGCTTCCTTTTCATGAATTCGATTCATGGCAAAGCCAACATGAACTAGCACCCAATCGCCTACACATGATTCAACTGAATGCTGTTCATTAACGATACAAGCAATATTGACTTGACGCTTCACACCACCAACATTGACAACAGCTAACTTTTGTTGAACGTCGGTTATTTCTATAATTTTACCTGGGATTCCTAAACACATTTTATCTTTTCTTTTTTTTATAAACCGCAGAGGCAAGAGAGGACACAGAGGAAGGAGAGAAAGGTGTGTTAATAAGGCAATGAGGAGATTACTCCCAAACCGCCAGAAGAATACCTAATTTAACGAACCGCCAAGACGCCTTAGACGCGCAGCGGCGTGCCGTAGGCTAGGACGCCAAGAAAATCAAAAAGAAGATAGGAAATCTTACACCACCGAAGGGAGTAGTTTTTAACTTTTGACTTTTGCAGCTGCAATCACAGCTTGTCCTAGCGATAAACCACCATCATTAGCTGGAACTAAACTGTGAGTCAGTACATTTATCCCTAATGCTTGTAAGCCTTCAGTAACTTGTTTTAACAGAATACAATTTTGAAAAACTCCTCCTGTGAGGACAACTTGATGAATGTCATTTCTTTGACGCAGGTTATTAACCATTTCTACAATAGAATGAGCTAAACCTGTATGAAATTTCGCAGCGATAACTGCTGGAGGAGTATGCTGCTGTAAGTCATTCAGCAAGGCTTGCCACATTTGCTGTGAATCTATATGATAAATATTATCTGAAACAAGAAAGTTAAAAGAATAATTTAAATATTCTTTATTGTTTAATATTTTTTTTAATAAACTAGTATTAACCAAAGCTTCCATTTCAATGGCTGCTTGTCCTTCATAGCTACATTGTTCTCTACAGATACCAATTGCAGCAGCGACAGCATCAAATAAACGCCCTACTGATGAAGTCAAGGGAGCGTTTATTCCTTTTTCAACAAGCTGATTGAGAAGTTTTAGAGGCTTTTGTTCTAGAAAATCTAAAATTTCTAAATTTCTGTATTTTTGTTTGAAATCTTTCCAGTCAAAGGCAGATATTAACTGGGCGTAGGTATTACGCCAGGGTTCTCTCATTGCTTGTGTTCCACCAATCATTGGTACTGGCTTAAATGTCGCCAATCTCTTAAACTGGCGATAATCTGCTAACAGAAATTCTCCGCCCCATAACGTTCCATCTTCACCGTAACCCAATCCATCTAATGCAATACCTAAAACAGGTGGTGAATTAATATTTATGTCATTTTCTGCCATGCAGGCAGCAATATGAGCATGATGATGTTGGATGTGGAGTAAGGGCACGGCTGTGCCGTGTCCATACTGATTAGCGTGTGCAAGTTCTTTTCCAAGTTTTGTTGAGAGATATTCAGGATGTAAATCAACGGCGATCGCTTCTGGTTGATGCTCAAATAAATTTAAGTAGATATTGAGCGTATCCTGATAAGATTTGAAAGTCGCTGCAGTTTTTAAATCTCCTATATGTTGAGAGAGAATTGCTTTTCCTTCTCGCAATAAACAAAAAGTATTCTTTAGCTGACTACCCATTGCTAGAATGTGAGGAACGCTTTCAAATCCAGGTGGTAAATTGATCGGAACCGGTGCGTATCCTCTAGCACGACGGATTGTTAGGACTTTATCACCAACAACCCTCACCACCGAATCATCAACTCGGTTCACAATCTCCCGATTGTGCAGAAGAAAATAATCAGCAATCTTTTCTAACTTCTCACGCGCCTCGACATTATCAATACATAGCGGTTCATCAGAAAGATTACCACTCGTGAAAACAATCGGGCGATTCATTCGCCTGAGAATGAGGTGGTGTAATGGAGTATAAGGTAACATGAAACCCAAAGTATTTTGCCCAGGTGCAACCGAAGAGGCTATAGGAGGAATTTTGAATTTTGAATTTTGAATTAGATTCTTCTCCACGGTTCGGACGCTACGCGATTTTGAATTTTGCGAAAAGTTGCCAGGAGGGTTTCCCTCCGTAGCAAACTTTTCAAGACGAATTTTGAATTGTATTCTCCCACTTCCCCTTTCTTCTTCATCGTCTCCCCCTTTCGCCTGAATTAACACAACAGGCGCGGCGGAACTTTCCAGCAATTCTTTTTCTTTCGCGTTAGGGGTGCAGTACTCTTCAATAACTGATATGTCTTTTGCCATTAAAGCAAAAGGTTTTTGATTGCGCTGTTTACGATCGCGCAATTTTTGCACAGCACTTTCCTGAGTTGCGTCGCAAGCGAGATGAAATCCACCATTACCTTTAATAGCAACAATCTCGCCTTTTTGTAATAAGGTACAAACGGCGTCAATATCGTCAAGCATAGAAAACATATGGGATGTAATTGGTTTACTATCAGAACGTTCTAACCAAACTTTAGGACCGCAAATGTGACACGCTACGGGTTGGGCGTGAAAACGACGGTTTTCAACATCTTTGTATTCCGTTTCACACTCTGCACACATAGCAAAAGCAGCCATACTTGTGTTGCGGCGATCATAAGGTATGGCGCGAATGATACTTAAGCGGGGACCGCAATGAGTACAGTTCGTGAAGGGATAACGATACCAGCGGCTGAAGGGGTCAAAAATTTCCGCTTTACATTTTGGACAAGTCGCAGCATCAGCAGGAATTTCTGTTTTCACCGCACTACTGATACTGTGAGAAATGACAAAATCACCAAAGCCAGATTTGCCTTCATAACGCTTGCGCGTTACTTCATCAATTCTCGCTAATGGCGGACACTCTTTCTGTAATTTTTGGACAAATTCTTCTATAGATTCTTCACAGCCAGATACCCAAATGAGGACACCTTGACCGTCATTACAAACTTTGCCTTGCAACCCGTATGCTTTTGCAAGTCTATATACAGTGGGGCGGAATCCCACTCCCTGAACGATACCGCGAACCCTGATGATTTCTTCAGTAGACATGAGATTTTAACGAATTACGTAGATGCAAAGGAAAGACAGAACTCAGAACTTAGAATACAGAATGATTTCCTATTTTTAGATCAAGCTTTTGTACAATCCTTTTGGAGACTGTTTACCTGAGAAAACTTCTTCTGTGTTCTAATTCAGGAGTTGCTGTAGAGTGCAAGGGCACAGCCCGTTCTTTCGTAGTTATCTTCCAAACTAAGACTCGATTATTTCCTGAATCTGCTATAACCGCAGTGTTTCCACACACTTTTATTCCATACGACCAATTCAAACTATCTCGTTTCGGTAGACCAAAATCACGATTTTCACCTTTACTTTTAAAGTCTCTTTGTCCAGCAACTGCATGACTTTCGCTTCCGTGCAAAGACAGAATAGATTCTGGCTTTTTCCAGGCTAAAATTCTTGAATTAGCTGTATCTGTAACGAACAACCACTCGTCAGCAGCAGCAACACCATAAGGCATACTCAAACTATTAGCACTAGGAAAATAAACTCCTTGATTCATTTCAACTGAATCAAAGTTTTTCTGTCCTAATACCACTGCACAAGGAGTATTGTTTTCTGTTGGTATACCCTGCCAAATCATCACGCGGTTATTACCCGCATCAGTGACAACTAAATTTTCTCCCCAAACAGTGATATCATGACACCAACGCATACTCGATACTGAAGGAGTACCGCCGCCATTTTCATCGCGGGACATCATATAAGGTTGTCCCAAAACAACATCAGCCGGCTGACCATTTTCTTCAGGTAATTGATGCCAAATTAAAACCCGACGGTTTCCTGTATCAGCAACAAATAGCTTTCCTTGATGATAGAAAACTCCGTAACACCAGTTCAAAGTATTTGCTGCTGCTTGTTGAGTTCCTCTGTTTGGTTCATTGTCAGTGAAATAGGTTTGACCTAATACAAAATCTGCTGGAACATTGCTATCTTCTGGCAAATTTTTCCAAATCAAAACCCGATGATTCCAAGCATCTGCAACTGCTAAACCTTCACCACAAGCACAGATTCCAGTTGGGACACTTAATGTAGTCCTTCCAGGACTACCTTTGGCATTTTGTCCTTCATGGTTAAAGTCTGGTTGTCCAATCACCCAATCAGCAGGTTGACTATCTTGAGTCGGACAATTTCGCCATCCTAATAAACGATGATGTCCTGTGTCTGATACCCACAATGGTCCACTTTCAGATATTAAACAAGCACCACGAGGACCAAACATTTCTCTACTGCTGGGTACAACAGGTGTTACTAGTTGACTCACCTCAAAAGTCTTTCCTAAAATAACTTCTGCACCTTGAGGCAAAAAAGGTAAAAGTTGGGAAACTTTTGCCGCTTCTGTTGCATCTTTTGGTGTGATAGTCATTTTAGTTGCTGTGTTCATGAGTGAATTTTGAATCAAGAAATACTGCTTTGATAAGCCTCAAATATTTCTGAAGGTAAAAGCTTAAGTTAGTTGAAACTTATTAACCAGTTTCCCCGCCTAGAACTAAAGTTCCAGGCTAATAGATTAAGTCCATTAAAATGGACTGAAAATCTGATGAGCAGATATTTAGTCGTATGCGCGAGAACTTACACTATCAGCCAGGGGTTTTTAACACCAATTTTAAAAATGATTGCGACAAATGGATTGACAGAACTCAGACACACAAAGCAATTCCCAATTCCATTATCTAAAATCCAAAATGGTATCATCCTTGGCGGACTCAGTTCAAACAAGTTTTAGCTTTGAGTCTTAAATTTATTTTAAGACTAATAAAGCTCATAACTTATTTTAATTTGAGGTCTTTATGTAGAAATGGCATAACTAGACCAGTCAGAAAGCTAGAGACGACAACTGGTATCCAAAGACTCACTTGAACTTGTGCAAGTAAGAACAATATAAGTACAGTTATGCTAATACCAATTGCAGTTTGCTTGACAAACTGCATCGGATCGCGCAGTAGCTTTCCTTGAAAAAATAGTCTAGCAGTGAACCATCCTATCTCTAACATGATTCCTCCTAGAAATTTCTCAACACATTCAAGATGATTAGCCCTAAGACAACTCCAGGAATGACGCCAGCCGGACCAAAAAATCCACCAAGAAGTGCAGCTAACTGATAGCCTAAATCTTCTTTAGCTAAAATGATTCCGCCAATTGCACCGCCAATCATAGATAAGGCTGTTGCTAGTAAAAACCACACAAATCCTGTCATCAGATTCAAGTCACCAGCCATGAAGCTTGTGAAGAAATCTCTTAAAATAGGATTTGTCAAAAGGTCTGTCATTATCATCTCAAGAATAAAAATTGTTATTTGTTGCTTGTCAGCACTTAACGGGGGGCGTTGCAACCCGTTACGAATGAAATAAACATGTTTTCCCTTACACCCCTACACCCCTGTGTTTCTTGAGAGTGGTTGTTTGTATTTAAAAACCACTAAGCATTACCGATTTCTGTCTCAACTTCTTGCAAAACCTGTGCCACAACTTGCGCTTGTTCTATTTGTCCATGCTGAGTGAAAATTTCCCAAGCTTCTTGATAATAAGCACGCGCTTGCAAGAGATTTTTGAGATTCCCGGCTTCCGGTTTTTCCGGTTCATCCGGTAAGTTCAATAAGGCGTTGGCTTTGTTAGAAATTGTGTTGGCGTATTCCAGAGGCGTATCTTTGGAGTTACGCACTTTTAACGCTTCGTTGTAAGCGGCGATCGCCCGCACAATATTCTCCAAAGGATGAGAACTCGGTAGATATTGCAAAGCATTACCCAGATTATTCTGCAACATCGCATATTCCCTGGGATGGCTGATCAATTCAATATGCTTCAGCGCTTCCTCAAATGTCTGCACTGCTAACCCTTGACGCAAATCTTCTCTTTGTGATGTCAAGGGCGTCGAGAGGTAAGCAATTGCAATATTGTTGTGTAAAATCGCATATTCCTGCGGGTACTTCTGCCAGGTAAAGACTTGCAAAGCTTTCTGATAAGCTTGGATACTATCCGTCATTCGCGCCAAATGAAATGGAACAAGCGACTGCAAGACTAACCCAAAATTCATTTGGGCTTCTGCGATTTCTTCTGGTGAAACAAGTGTCTGTTGCAAAATCGGTAGCGCTTCTTCTAATCGTTCTTTTGCTTCTAACAACAGTTGTTCCCCAATATCAGGAATAGCCTTTAAAGCAACTGCGATTCCTACCTTTGCCCTAGCTTGCCACAACAAGTTATCCTCATCACACAAATCATATGCTTGGTGACATAGCGAAACTGCATTCCATAAATCTTGGGCAGTTTTTGGCTTTTTCTGAAAGCCCTGCGCCATTTCAAGCAGCATCTCGATTTTTTCTTGCGTTGTTGCTGGAGATGAAGCAATAATATCCATTGCCACCTTCACAGCTGAATCTGTCATGCTGGGGGTCATTACCATCTTCCTATCGCAGGTTGGAGAATTGAGTCTTTCAAGTCCGCACACCCTCAAAACGCATATTCCTTGTGTCTTTGGGCTGTACCAACCAAGCTTATTTACGCAGATGATGAGTTGTGTCCCGGTAAATCCCCTCTTGGCAAAATTAGGCGCTTGAGTTCCCTTGAAATCAGAGGCTTGAAGAGAAAAGCGGGTAAGGGCGATGTTAAGCGTTCAGTACTTTTGCTGGAAAACTGATAAATACTCCTTTAATTTACTATGTCTCTTCTCTTTTAATATAGAACACATGACTTGAAAAAAATAGACTTTTTTGTTATTTATTTATATAAGTTTTTTTGAAATTACATTGAGAATTCTCTCAGATTTCAATGACGAAACGATTGTCAAAATCTTGATTTTATGTCATGGATAGTTGATTGACAAAATGAAACCTGATCAGAAATATAATTAAGATTTTAGAACATACAGCAGGAGTCAGAATATGCCCAGAGGGCACGCACAAGGGACAGAAGTAATACCAATTCAAAATTCAAAATTCAAAATTCAAAATGAAGAAAGCCGAGACGAAACTTGGGTTTGGGAATGTGTATGTGTCGCATTCTTTTTTCAAATTGGTGTAAAAAGGGCTTAGAGTCTGGCTTTTTGGTCTAGGCACTGTATTTTACTTCAGTGCAACGCGCTGTAGATATTGGCATCATCTTATCTCTAATTATCAAATAAAAATGTTATTGGTTAACCATTTGCTCAAAAAATGACTAAATTTATATTCAAACAAGTAAAACTTTATGTAAACAATAAACAGTTGAATAAAAAAATACATGATATGACAAATATAGTTGAGGCGCTACAAATCACGTTTCCTGAATCATGCAGAGTCACTGAACTAGGGGGGTCACGGGTGTAAGGGTATAAGGGATGTGATTAGTGGGGGCTTGGGGTCACCACTAGATCAAAGATTTAGTGGGGGCGGGGTCCCCCTCTGTTCCAGGGTAAGGTGTACTAAAAAGAAAATCCCCTCTTCCTCCCTACACCCCTACACCCCTACACCCCTACACCCTTAGTTTTGGTCAACAATAGAAAAAAAGATAGGTGATGACTAACTTACTATGGCTGCAAGGTGGTGCTTGTTCGGGCAACACCATGTCATTTCTTAACGCTGAAGAACCCACGGCTTGCGATTTGGTGACTGACTTTGGTATAAACATCCTTTGGCATCCATCTTTAGGACTGGAAATAGGTACAAACTTGCAGACAAAACTTTGGGAATGTCTTTTGGGCAAGATTTCCTTGGATATTTTGGTCTTTGAAGGCACAGTTGTCAACGCACCCAACGGGACTGGAGAATGGAACCGTTTTGCCTCACGCCCTATGAAAGACTGGTTAAGCGATCTATCCCAAGTTGCTAACTATATAGTCGCAGTGGGAGACTGTGCAAGTTGGGGAGGAATTCCCGCCATGTCACCTAACCCCAGTGAATCTCAAGGATTACAATTTCTCAAACGGAAAGAAGGAGGCTTTTTAGGAAAAGATTTTCGGACAAAATCGGGATTACCCGTGATTAATATTCCTGGATGTCCCGCCCATCCGGATTGGATGACACAGATATTAGTGGCGATCGCCACCAATAGAATTGGCGATATTGTCCTTGACGAGTTGCATCGTCCACAAACCTTCTTCAACACCTATACCCAAACAGGTTGTACCCGCAACATCCACTTTGCTTACAAAGCATCAACAAGCGAATTTGGTCAACGTAAAGGATGCTTGTTCTACGACTTAGGTTGTCGCGGACCAATGACTCGTTCCTCCTGCAACCGCATTTTGTGGAACCGCGTCTCCTCGAAAACCCGCGCTGGAATGCCTTGTTTAGGTTGTACTGAACCTGAATTTCCCTTCTACGACCTCAAGCCAGGAACCGTATTTAAGACGCAAACCATCATGGGGGTTCCCAAAGACTTGCCCACAGGAGTGAACAAGAAAGATTATGCCTTACTTTCAATCGTGGCGAAAGACACAATGCCTCATTGGGCAGAAGATGACTTTTTCACAGTTTAGTCATTAGTCATTACTCCCTTGAGTGGTCTAAGATTACTTATCTTCTTTTTTTCTTCCTTTGTGTCCTATGCGCCAAGGGCGCACGCTACGCTAAAGCGTCTTTGCGGTTCGTTTAAGTATTCTTCTGGCGAGAAGGGAGTAGTCATTAATCATTAGCATTCATTCAAAGCACAAAGCACAAATGACACAGGATAAAAAACAAATGGGAATTCAAACATTAGACATATCCCCAGTCGGGAGAGTAGAAGGCGATTTAGATGTCCGAGTGGAAATAGAAGATGGACACGTCGTCAATGCTTGGACACATGCTGAACTCTTTCGAGGATTTGAAGTTATCCTACGCGGGAAAGACCCCCAAGCAGGATTAATCGTCACACCTCGCGTTTGCGGTATTTGTGGTGCTTCTCACCTGACAAGTGCAGCTTGGGCATTAGATACCGCCTGGGGAACAGAAGTCCCGCGTAATGCAATTTTGGCAAGAAACTTAGGTCAAATTGTCGAATCAATCCAAAGCATACCCCGCTACTTTTATGGTCTATTTGCAATAGATTTGACTAATAAAAAGTATCGGTATAGCCCTTATTATCTAGAAGCTTGCAGACGCTTTGCTGCTTTTACTGGTAAATCTTACGAACTTGGCATCACAATTTCTGCCAAACCTGTAGAAATTTACGCCTTATTTGGTGGTCAATGGCCCCATTCTAGCTACATGGTTCCTGGTGGCGTGATGTGTGCCCCAACTTTAACAGATGTCACCCGCGCGTGGTCAATTCTGGAATATTTCCGCACCAATTGGTTAGAACCTGTGTGGTTAGGTTGTTCTTTAGAACGCTATGAAGAAATCAAGACCTATAATGACTTCATGGTGTGGCTAGATGAAAGCCCAAGTCATGCCAATTCTGACTTAGGTTTTTACTGGCGCATGGGTTTAGATATTGGTTTGGATAAATATGGTGCTGGTGTAGGTCGATATGTCAGTTGGGGATATTTACCTCATGAAGCAAAATACCAGAAGCCAACAATAGAAGGACGAAATTCTGCCTTGATTATGAAGAGTGGAGTTTACGACAGTTTCACCGACACCCACACTCTTATGGATCAGACTTTCGTCCGGGAAAATACAACTCACTCCTGGTATGAGGAACTAACATCAGATATTCACCCTTACGATCGCACAACAAAACCCAGCCAAAATAATGCCAAAGACTTCAAAGGACGGTACTCTTGGTCATCAGCTGTCCGTCACAAAGACTTAGGACGTTTGGAAGCAGGACCACTCGCACGTCAGTTAGTCGCGGGTGGTAAACATGGAGAGTCTTGGCAGCATTTCGACGGGTTTATCCTAGATGCATTCAGGCAAATGGGTGGTGCCAGTATTCATCTACGACAGATTGCACGAGTTCACGAAATTGTCAAGTTATATAGACAAGCAGAACGCTGCTTACGCGAGTTTCGTCTTAATGACCCTTGGTATATCAAACCCAAAGAAAAAGATGGACGCGGTTGGGGTGCAACAGAAGCAGCGCGAGGTTCGTTGTGTCACTGGTTAGAGATTGAGGGCGGTAAGATTAAGAATTACCAAATTATGGCACCTAGTACTTGGAATATTGGACCGCGTGACGCAGAAGGAATACGTGGACCAATTGAAGAGGCTTTAGTCGGGACACCGATTTACGACTCGACTGATCCAGTGGAAGTGGGTCATGTGGCGCGATCGTTTGACTCGTGTCTGGTTTGTACTGTTCACGCCCATGATGCCAAGACAGGTAAAGAGTTGGCACGTTTTCGTACTGCGTAGGTTGTGTACTGTTAATTCATTTGACACTGGCTAAGCCCTATGTTTTTCAGACATAGGGCTTAAGGTTGACAGCTGTTCATGCAACCGTCGTCAATGTAGCGCAACCACATTCACAATTTCCGGACAATACGACTTAATTGCTTGCTCAATTCCTTGAGATAAAGTCAAAGTTGAAGCTGGACAATTACCACAAGCTCCAATTAATTTGACTTCAACTGTATCCGGTGGTTTAATATTCACTAATTCTACATCGCCATTGTGGCTTTTCAAACCTGGACGCACTTCATCAAGCGCTTGCTGAATACGTTGCGCTAGTGGTGGTTTAGGAGGCTTTACGAGTTCGTGATAAAGCAAAACTCCATACACAACTTCGTCTTTAACAGCACTACGTAGAGCTGGCATGGATTCTTGCTTCACAGTTTTAATTAAACGTGTTAATGCTTCTTTATGCAACGTTTCAATAGCTCGTTTTAGACCTACAACGACACCCCTGTGGGTTTCATCCCATTCAGAAATAATTGCCTCATAACGGCTGATTTCTTTGACTAATTCTTCAAGTGTGTCATCGGTCATTGTTCAATTCGCAGGATAGATTCCTTAAAGTTTTACTCAGGACTCAGCACTTGTGACCAATCAATTGTCAATTATCAATTATCAGTTATCAGTTATCAGTTATCAATTATCGATTTGATAATTGTTCATTGCTCATTGCTCGTTGTTCATTGATAACTGTTCATTGTTCATTGTTCATTGATTTTGGCTAAGCTACTTCATTTTGAAGTCTTTTAGGAGAAATGGCATCATTGTACCTGTGACTAAGCTAGAAATTGCAACTGATAATAACAAGGGTAGTTTCACAAATGCCAATAACACTAATAATAGTGAGCCTATGCTAGTACCAATTGCAGTTTGTTGTACAAAATGCACAGGGTCACGTATTAACTTACCTTTGAAAAATAACTGAGCAGAAAACCACCCAAGCTGAAACATAATTCCTCCTAGTTAATTTGTGAGAACCTTCAGTATAACGAGTCCTAAAATCACGACTGGAATGACACCAGCAGGAGCTAATAACCCACCAAGCATGGCGGAAAACTGATAACCAAATTCCTTACCAGCTAACATCATGCCACCAATAGCACCACCAACAACAGATAAAAGAGTTGCTATTACTAGCAATATCAATCCGGTGATGAGATTAATATCACCTACTATTAAGCTTGTCAGTAAATCTGTCATTTTGTGTTCTCCTCAATAGCAAAAACCTAAAAATTTTTCTATAAAAAATTATTGCCTCATTCTCTTGTTCCCAGTCTCTGACTGGGAATACCCATTACGAGGGCTGCTGCCTCCGTTACTCGTAGCAGAGCCGCTTGGATGACATTTCCAGGTAGAATCTGGAAACCAGATTTTAACATGATTTGAAAAGGGTTTTGGCTTCAATTAACACCAGTCAACAATACTCTGTGCCTCTACAGTCAATCTGTTTCTATCTAACTTCAAACTACTGTAAAAGCACTTTTCTTCTATTTTTGTTGCAATACCCTAATAGTAAAGCCAAAATACTCTATGAATTGCTAGTTTATATTTTTTTAAAATACTCTATCTCAGGTGAAAGTTAATGAATGTACGATTTGTCTGTCATTGATGATACTTTGTCATTTATTCAAATAATTGAATAAATGACTTACTGATACAGTTTAAAAACTCTACTCTTAGTAAAGAGAAAATACGAGTTGACTCATGTTAAGTGCTGCTCAGAATATTTTCATCTTGTCAACGTTACTTTTTTGTCATTCTTGTCCATGTCAGTTTCATAACATTTTCCTGACTGAGAGAGCTTGATTTTAGTGTCATATTTTCATCAAGATAGATGATTTCGTAGAGATGAATATCCAAAAATAGATCATAATTAAAGGAAATATGAATAAACAGGAATAGGTAAAACCTCTACACGGTTTTGCCAGGTTTTACCCTTCCTAAGTGACTTGTAAATACAGGGCGATTTCATTTCAACAGAATTAGGGGTTAGAGTTTGTACTTAGAATATGTACAAAGCCTATTTTGTTGGAAAGCATTCTTACCAAACTGTATCTGTTTATACTTTCCCAAACTCATCATCAGAGTTACGCATTACTGACAATAAAAAGACATAGCAGATGACTAACGTACTATGGTTACAAGGTGGTGCTTGTTCAGGTAACACCATATCTTTTCTGAATGCCGAAGAACCTACCGTCTGTGATTTAATTGCTGATTTTGGAATTAAAATTCTTTGGCATCCATCTTTAGGGTTAGAACTAGGTGAAAACTTACAAGCACTTTTGTGGGATTGTATTTCAGGCAAAATTCCTTTAGATATCTTAGTATTTGAAGGTACAGTAGTTAACGCCCCCAATGGGACTGGTCACTGGAATCGGTTTGCTGAACGTCCCATGAAAGATTGGTTACTTGACCTTTCAAAAGTTGCCAACTTTGTTGTCGCAGTGGGAGATTGTGCGACATGGGGAGGAATCCCCGCCACTGCACCTAATCCAAGTGAGTCAGAGGGATTGCAATTTCTCAAACGGCAAAAAGGTGGTTTTTTAGGAACAGAGTACGTATCAAAAGCAGGGCTTCCAGTTATCAATATTCCTGGATGTCCTGCACATCCTGATTGGATTAGTCAAATATTAGTGGCGATCGCCACAGGACGTCTTACTGATATAACTCTTGATGAATTCCATCGCCCACAAACATTTTTCAAAAGTTTTACACAAACAGGCTGTACCCGTAACATCCACTTTGCCTACAAAGCATCCGTTGCTGAATTTGGTCAGCGCAAAGGATGTTTATTCTACGACTTAGGTTGTCGCGGTCCAATGACCCATTCTTCCTGCAACCGTATCTTGTGGAATCGCGTTTCCTCAAAAACCCGTGCTGGAATGCCTTGCATAGGCTGTACTGAACCTGAATTCCCCTTCTATGACCTCGCACCTGGAACAGTCTTTAAAACGCAAACCCTCATGGGAGTTCCCAAAGATATACCACCAGGAATGAACAGACAAGATTATGCCTTTCTTACCGTTGTCGCAAAGAACATGGTACCCACTTGGGCTGAAGAAGACATGTTTACTGTTTAGTCATAAGATCATGTGCGGTAAATTACCCCTAATTCTTGCAATACCCCTCCCCAACCCTCCCCTTGGTAAGGGGAGGGTGCCCGTAGAGCGGGTGGGGTATTTTTATGGTTCAATAGGAAATCGGCGAACTTTTAAAATTTCCTCTTCAATTAAGATAATATGCAGGATAAAACCCTCAATTTCTGAATTGGGAAATTGCACGAGAATTTTATCTTTGACGCTAGATTCCCAAGTCCCCAAAATTTCTTGATCTCCATCAGTGGCTGCAGGAACAGTCAGAATGAATTCTCCATTCTCTTTGAAGTTTAATTTTTCCCGAAACCTAGCAGGAGGAAATTGAAATTCTGCAGTTCTATAAACTCTGACATCTTCTTCATCTTCTTCGTAAGAAGAAATCCAAGATTGAAAGATTTGTGGTGGTAAGTAGGTTGTTGTCTCAGACATATTTTTCTTTCCCTGTTTGGTACTGCTGTTGAGTTTAGAAATGACTTCATTTGCCAGAAGTTAAGCAACAAATAGCTTTCCTTGCTGTATTTTTCATAGATGTTACCAAAATCAACTTATGCAGTTTAAAGGTCTTTTGCATCTTTTGTGAATCAGAACAACTACATTCAAGAGCCTTCCCATAGCTTCTAATGTCAAACTATCAACCCACCCAAATCCTTGACTTTTCTCCAAGACTCCATCAAAAACTTTTTGGGGTTGGTGTATGTTCCCCAACAATAAAAAAGTTTTTAAATACAATATATCAAATGTCGTGCTATAATAATTAGGGCTATCGAATGATATCCAATTCGATACTATACAGCTAAAAAATAAATAGGGAGAGGTGGCAGAGTGGTTGAATGCGGCGCACTCGAAATGCGTTTTAGGGCAACCTAACGGGGGTTCGAATCCCCCCTTCTCCGTTTAACCGAAATAAAGATGAACATAACTCATTAAAATAGGTGTAGCAAAAACGAGTTCAAAAAACACGCCTA
This sequence comes from Brasilonema sp. UFV-L1, assembly GCF_012912105.1. Classification (GTDB taxonomy): domain Bacteria; phylum Cyanobacteriota; class Cyanobacteriia; order Cyanobacteriales; family Nostocaceae; genus Brasilonema. The sequence continues at coordinate 36,541 of NZ_QMEA01000018.1, read as the reverse complement.
GTACCTAACCTCTATGCTTACACCTGCTGACTTTCTCAAATATACCCAGTGGTCGGGTATTGCGACGTTAGTATTTGCTGTCTTGACGATTTTGGGTTTTGTTTTTAAATGGGGCATTCGCTTTCGACTTGTTGGTTCGGCTGGCTTTATGCTAGTGGTAACCGGTGGTCTATTTGCTTTATCATTAGCCCCTTTGTCTCGCACTGTCATTCCAGGTGCAGTACGGTATAGTCTGGTTTATGACAACGGAGCAACTCAAGCAGTCATCACCATTCCAGTCGAAATTACTCCATCAGAATTAGAAGCTACCCTGCGTCAAGCAGCTAGTAATTTGTATTCCTATGGTCGCTTGGGTGCAATGACGCAAAATCAGTTGAATATTAGAGCACGCACTATTATACACCCAGAACCAGGAGTTTCTGTACCACTTTACCTAGGTCAGGTGAAGCGATCGCTCTCCAGTCGTGAAGATTCTCAAATGAGTGTCGAGATTTACCAAGACAAATTTGCTCAATTACCACAAACGACCTCTTAAAAATCAGAACTCAAAACTCAGTAGTCGTAACTATAACAAACGGCAAAAAAATACAATCCTCCTTCGCGACTCAAACATTCAAAATTCACGCATCATTAATTCAACACTAAAAATAAGAATTTTTTTTTGAATTTCTCCGGATTGCGAATGCGTGAATTCCCCAAAGGGGTATGAGGATGCTTAAGCTGAGTTCTGAGTCCTGAAACTGAGTTATTTTTTGCTACACCTTACTTAAAGCGTACCAAGTGTCCTCATCCACCACACCTGTCACTGGAAGTTCACAGCGCCGTTGAAAACTAGTGACAGCTGCCTCTGTCAAGTCTCCAAAATCACCATCGACCCATCCTATGTAATCATGAGCTGATTTTAAAGCCCGTTGTACTGTCTTGACATGTTGACCACTACAGCCTTTACTGAGTTCTGGCATATCTACTGGCGCACCGACATAAAGCGCACGCCAAGTCAGTTCTGCTACAATCCCATCTTCTTGCAAAAAGACTCGGCGCTGAAAATCTTTCACTCCTTGTTCAGTCTGTTCTGCAAAGTCACCATTGACTGGTCCTGTGTAAACACCCCAATATGATAAGAGGTTTTGCAGTTCTTCGACTGCTCTACCTTGGGAACCTTCCCGTAGGACTGGCTTGCTTATTTGTATTTGTACGATCTCTTCTGTTGTATCTCTGGTATCACTGGTAGATGTCATATCCCCTCCAACGGAGATGAAAGTTTTTTACACTAGTTGATAAAACTACTGATATTGCCTGAAGCATAGAGATATTATGACAGGTTCAAAAAATATTCTCATATTGAAAAAGTCGTGATTTTTTGTGTTCAACAATACAAATATTTGGGAATTTTTGTTAAGATGGAAACCTTGGCAAAAATACTGACTCAGGTCAAAACAATCAAAACTTACTAAAACGGCAGAATGATAAACTAATTAGCCATCACCCATTCGCGCTTTTGAAGAAGGTTCTCCAACACATTATCTAAAAGTGGTAGTGTTAGTTTATTAATAAGTTGTATGTTTAATCAATCGACTGAAACTTTGTCTACTCAAACCTCTAGTCCGTTACTGACTCTTTCGGTGGCTCCAGCAAAGGTTCTCCGTGGGTTGGAGATATTGGCACAGGCAACTGATGCGATCGCCTCGTTGGGAAGTCGTCCTCTGCTGATCACAGGTGAACACACTCAATCTGTCACTCAAGAAAGTCTGCAACCACTTCTCAAGCATCAACGGTTACAGATTGCCCAAGCCTTCTACACTCCTGATTGTAGTGAAGCGAGTTTGAAAGCTTTACACAAAGCCACGAAAGAGCATAAAGCTGATGTCATTATTGGTATTGGTGGCGGTAAAGCACTGGATACGGCTAAACTCGTTGCTCATCAATTGCAGTTACCAGTCGTCACAATTCCTACCTCAGCAGCAACATGTGCAGCTTGGACTGCCCTGTCGAATGTGTATTCTGATGAAGGAGCATTTCTTTATGATGTTCCATTGGCAAAATGTCCTGATTTACTCATACTCGATTATGAGTTAATGAAAACAGCACCACAACGAACACTTGTGGCAGGAATTGGAGATGCGATCGCCAAGTGGTACGAAGCTTCAGTCAGCAGCGGACACTCGGAACAAACCCTAATTATAGCAGCAGTCCAACAGGCACGAGTTTTGCGGGATATCCTTTTCCAAAAATCTGTTGCTGCTCTTAAAGAACCCGGAAGCGTTGTTTGGCAACAAGTCGTAGATGCAACAGTTCTTTTAGCAGGAGTCATTGGGGGATTAGGAGGCGCACAGTGTCGTACCGTAGCAGCTCATGCCGTGCATAATGGTTTAACTCACATTTGTAAAGGTGGTAGTATTCACGGCGAAAAAGTCGCCTATGGTATTCTAGTGCAACTGCGTTTAGAAGAAATCGTACAAGGCAATCAGCTAGCAGCAGCAGCACGGCAACAATTATTAAAATTTTATGCAGAGATCGGATTACCCCAAAAATTGAGTGATTTGGATTTGGGCGACATAACCTTAAACGAATTACAAAAAGCTGCGGAAATTGCCTTAGCTCCTCATTCTGACATTCACCGACTTCCATTTCAAGTTGCACTCGAACAGTTAATGGCAGCTATGGTTTCCACGACTGCGCCAGTAGAAGGACGCAATCATATAAGTTTGACACCTGTTGTGAATGAGGGTGAATGATTGTTAAATCGTATCAAATGCACAAGACAACAACAGAAATGATGAGTTGTGAGTAGATGACGATTGATGACTCTTCATTTGGTGGTTTTTTATAGTTTGTAATAGTTTGTCATTTATAATTCATAATTCCTTCAATGATATCAGATTGGATGGCTCCAGCGGAACGCGTACAGAAATTACCGCCCTACGTATTTGCCCGTCTAGATGAACTCAAAGCTAAAGCACGAGAGCAAGGGCTGGATTTGATTGATTTGGGCATGGGAAACCCAGATGGTGCAACACCGCAACCAGTGATAGAAGCGGCGATCAAAGCTTTACAAAATCCAGCAAATCATGGCTATCCTCCTTTTGAAGGCACAGCTAGTTTCCGCCGTGCGATTACCAACTGGTATCATCGTCGTTACGGAGTCGATTTAGATCCAGATAGTGAAGCATTACCTCTGCTTGGTTCTAAAGAAGGATTGGCACATCTTGCGATCGCCTACATTAATCCAGGTGACTTAATTTTAGTACCAACTCCAGCCTACCCCGCCCATTTTCGTGGTCCAGTGATCGCTGGAGGCAAAGTTCACAGCTTAATTCTCAAAGCTGAGAATGACTGGCTGATTGATTTAGCTGCCATTCCTGATAGTGTTGCCCAAAGCGCAAAGATTCTTTATTTTAATTATCCCAGTAATCCGACAGCAGCGACTGCACCCCGCGAATTTTTTGAAGAAATTGTTGCCTTTGCTCGTAAATATGAGATCATGCTCGTACATGACTTGTGTTATGCCGAGTTAGCTTTTGATGGCTATCAGCCAACCAGTTTATTAGAAATTCCTGGTGCCAAAGACATTGGCGTTGAGTTTCATACTCTTTCCAAAACTTATAATATGGCAGGTTGGCGCGTCGGTTTTGTCGTTGGTAACCGCCATATCATTCAAGGTTTACGGACACTGAAAACGAATTTGGATTATGGGATTTTTGCCGCATTGCAAACCGCAGCAGAAACCGCATTGCAACTGAGCGATGATTATTTACACGAGGTACAAGAACGTTACCGTACTCGCCGCGATTTTCTCATTCAAGGCTTAGCAGAACTAGGTTGGAATTTGAGTAAAACGAAAGCAACAATGTATTTGTGGGTTCCTTGTCCTGTTGGTGTGAGTTCCACAGATTTTGCTCTCAAGGTGTTACAGCAAACTGGAGTCGTAGTTACCCCAGGTAATGCTTTTGGAGTTGCAGGTGAAGGGTATGTACGAATTAGCTTGATTGCTGATTGCGATCGCTTGGGCGAAGCTTTGCACCGTTTTAAGCAAGCTAATATCCGTTTCCTTTGACACTCCCCGCTATAAGCAAAAACGATTCTTTGAACGTATCGACTGTGTTGGCGAATTGGCAGACAGTTTGCCCTCTCATGTCTCGTTCCCAGGCTTCAGCCTGGGAACGAAAGTCTTGCGAATCAAATCCGAAATCTAAGCAATAATGCTTATTGACAAAAATGTCGTTATCTCGAATATTCCAATGAAATCGAATGAACTGAAATTGATGGTATGATTCCACAAGGAATGGCAGCTGATTTGCGCTATCCTATCAATTGATATAGATGGTAAATCTTTCAAGTCAAAGATTGCCACAAAGCAAGCTCAAGTAGTGCTGATGTTTGCCAGTCACGACACCAACATTGTTGAATAAACTTGTTGAGGCTGCTGTTAAGAAAGCACAATAATATGGCTAAGTCTTATGTATCAGACAGTAACAGAAGTGATGGCTCAGACCGTCACACCTTAGAAGCCGATACTCATAAAGGGAGCCGCGCAAGAAGCGATCGCCCAGGAAATCTGGTCTTTTATCTTGTGACTTCCATCCTGCTGCACTCTGTTCTATTTCTTGGAAGTGATTATTGGCTTCGGGCTTTTGCACCTAAACAAGAGCTTTCCGAACCAATACCAATTGAGTACGTTGAAGTTCCTCCAAATAAGACAAACACGCCCCCGAAAACTTCACGACGGGCGGCTATTGATTCTGTCGCAGGTGGCAAAGCAAAACCTGAAAGATCTATTTCTAATGCTAAGCCAGCATTAACAACTGTACCCAAAACCTCTAATACTTCTACACCTTCTGAAGTATCTCAGCCAGAACAGACGCAGCAAGCAATAATATCATCAAATCCACCTCCTCAAAACCTACAACCCAAACCCCAAAAAATTGCGATAGTTCCTGTTACCAAACCACTTGCAGAAGCTTCGCCAACAGCCAGTAAACCAAAACTCCAACCACCAGTACCAGAAGCTTCGCCAACAGCCACCAAACCACTCACACTCAAACTGCGACAACCAACGGTGACACCTGAGGCGATACCACCAGAACCACAAGCTTCGCCAACAGCCACTAAACCCACCACTAAACCACTCGCATTCAAACTGCGACAACCAACGGTGACACCTGAGGCGACACCACCAGAACCACAAGTTTCGCCAACAGCCACTAAACCCACCACTAAACCACTCGCATTCAAACTGCGACAACCAACGGTGACACCTGAGGCGACACCACCAGAACCACAAGTTTCGCCAACAGCCACTAAACCCACCACTAAACCACTCGCATTCAAACTGCGACAACCAACGGTGACACCTGAGGCTACAGCATCAGTACCACAAGCGTCACCAACAGCCAGTAAACCCACCACTAAACCACTCGCATTCAAACTGCGACAACCAACGGTGACACCTGAGGCTACAGCATCAGTACCACAAGCGTCACCAACAGCCAGTAAACCCACCACTAAACCACTCGCATTCAAACTGCGACAACCAACGGTGACACCTGAGGCTACAGCATCAGAAGCCGAACCCTCCCCAACAATCAGTAAACCTACACCCAAACTACCAAAACAGCAACCTTCACCAACAGCAGTTGTACCCACCAAACCACTCGCACTCAAACCTCAGCAAACGGTTGTTACCTCTGCTACTACACCGCCAGTACCTTTGACTCGTCGGGAAAATAGGGAGCGGCTTGCTGCAAAATCTTCTTCAGAACAGTTAGAGAATCGGATGAACTCATCAGTATCCGAACAGACGCGGAGTGCAGTACAATCACCTGCTCAAAAGCAGCCAACTACATCGCGAAAGCTGTCTGGAGTTCAACCATCTTCAAAAGTAGGTAGAGCGAGCAGTTTAGGCGGTCCGATTCGTGTATCTAATCGTGATTTAGGAAGCAATAATCTGGCAGCTTTACCTAATTCTAACCGTCTTAATCCAGCAACACAAGGCATTGATGCGCGTCAAGATGCAGATATTGGCGCTTATGTGCAGCAACTACAGGAGCTAGTGAAGCTGCAATGGATACCCGGACTAACTCAATCTTCCCAGCGGACAGTGCTTGTGTTCACTGTCAGCCGAGCAGGTTTGGTAAGTAATCTCCGAGTTGCACAAAGTTCTGGATTTAGCACGACTGATGAGGCAGCACTGAGTGCTGTGAAACGAGCAGCACCATTTGCTCCTTTTCCCACAGCATATACAGAAAACTATATCAATATTCAATTTACATTTAATATCAACGTCTATGGGCAACTAGAACTAGGGAGTGATGATCGTTAGTAAACGATCGATTACTAATACCGATTCTCTATAAACTTGCACTAAATAATTAAATCTCTCTTCTTGCTCTTTTCTTGGCGTTCTAGCCTACGGCACGCCGCTGCGCGTCTAAGGCGTTCTTGGCGGTACCCTGCGGGAAGCCCTATGCCCTGCGGGCACGCTAGCCCCTCTTAGGGGCGCTGCGCAAACGCTAACGGATTCGCAGTCGCCTCTGCCCTTGAAACCAACGCCAGATACCTCTGTCGGGAGACACTCCTGGGCGTACTGGCTCCTCCTGCAGCGCTGTCTCACCGCTGCCTTGTCTACGTTTTAAAAATAAAGTGCATCTATGGCACTTTACGGGCAAGCTATCATGGAGAATTGGTATAACGCCTTCGGCGTATAGTGGGGCTTTGTCTCAGAAAGTACCGCCTGTCGGAAAAAACGCGTGTTGTCCTTCCAACAAGCAAGCGATCCCCAAAACTTTGGGTTGTTTACGCAAACCCCCAAAGCTGAAATATTCAGTGCTGCGTTAATGTCGGGCGTCATGCTCAAAACCACAATGTCCACACTTAAATATTGGGTGGGAGACAATAATAAAGGTAGCCTTTGAATCCCTACCTAATTAGATTCTGTGTTCTGTGTTCTGTGTTCTTCTTAAATATCATGAAACGCTTACTGACAGCCTTCTTCGTAATAATGAGCACTAGCACTGTAGCTCATCCTGCCTTCGCCAACCAAGAAAATATTTCTTCTCCCATAACTAACCACCGTCGGGCGGCTGCTCTTGTTACTCAACCAGCTACAATTCATAACGGAATAGTTAATAGCACAGACCAAACCAACAATCTCAGAAAAATTTCTGAATCAATAGTGGTGGTACGTGAGTCAAAATGCAAAAATCTTAACCCACTTGAGGTGATAAAATCTCCTGGGAATACCCTCCAACAATGTTTAGAGGAAACAAAGAACCAAGCCTCTCAAATCAACCAGACTTCTCAACCTACAGAGGCATTTGAGTATTTCAAAGTTCCAAAACTTGATTCTGGTATTAACGTCACAGTCACCAAGTTCTAAAATATCCTCAAAAAGAGCAGTAGGGGAGTGAGGCAGTGAAGGACAATTCCTTAGCTCTCTCCCCTTTGTCCACTCCGTCGGGCTTAATGCTCGATAGTCACAACACGATGGATTCTTCTTTTAGTAACGCCACCAAGTCTTTTGCACGTGACTGAGAACAGCCATAGCGATCGCCCCAAAAACCAACAGCCAAATCACTCCTCCTGGAAGAAAAACGAGAATACCAAAACCTCGCAGCACCCAAACAGCGATCGCCATACCGAGAAAAACCCCAAAAGCCTGGTTTAATATCCGATTTAATTTAGAGGAACTCATCTGATTTCCCAAAAAACTCAACAATCACTGCATTTTATCTGTAGTCACCATCGTATTCACTACATGTGGGAATGGTAAAGAAAGATTATCCCGGAAGATTGCTATTATAAGCTGCTAGAGAACATAATACTTTAATTTTAGTGATAAACATGACAGATAGTTGAGTAAAGTTTTGGTAATGATGACAAATTGATCACAATTTCCGGAAACTTCTCATATCATACTGGAACTAGTAATTAATGAGTTGAACTCAATATCAAGCAAGTATTCACCAGTTTCAACTTTTTTAGGTGATATGTTGAGGAGTGACTGAAAAAATTATGTCTGCGTCTTTTATCTCAGACTCGTTTCCTACAGATTCAAATATGCCTTGGACTCAAGATAAACAAAGATTACTGATGCAGGGCGAAGTTCTGGTACAAACGCGATCGCACACAGCTTGGGGTGGTGCTGTTACCGCCTGGATGTATTTACCCCTAGTGCGATCATATGTCTGGCAACAGATCACAGATTACCCACGTTGGGTACAATATTTCCCAGATATCACCAAAAGTGAAGCAGTACAACGCGGTGATGTCAAACGTCTGTATCAAGCGGCACAAAAATCTTTTTTCTTTCTAACTGCCCAAGTAGAAATTTACCTTGATGTTATTGAAGAGCTTGGGCAGCACATACAATTTAGGCTGCAAAAAGGAAGTTTTCATGATTTTACAGCCAACTTAGAGTTCAAAGACTATGGTAAAGGAACTTTACTGAGCTATGCTGTGCAAGCAACCCCGACTATTCCAATACCATCAATTTTCATTCAACAAGCAATGAACTTTGAATTGCCTGCAAATATGTGTAAAATGCGACAAGTTCTTTGTAATGCTCAGTAAAACTCATGTCACAGGTGGCAGAAATATTAGACTTTTGGTTTGGTAGTCCTAATGAACCAGACTACGGTAAACCAAAGTCTTTCTGGTTCATTAAAAAACCAGAATTTGACGAAGAGCTGCGAATTCGGTTTCTGACAGATTACCAAAAAGCAGCAGCAGGATATCTAGACGACTGGATGGATTCTCCTGAAAGTTGTCTAGCATTGATTTTACTATTGGACCAGTTTCCCAGAAATATGTTTCGTGACACTCCCGAAGCTTTTGCGACTGACTGGGAAGCACTCTCAGCGGCTCAGCACGCTGTTGCACGAGGATATGACCAAAAGTTGCTACCCGTACAACGCTGGTTTGTTTACTTGCCTTTTGAACATAGCGAAAACTTGGAGCATCAGCATCAAGCAGTACAACTGTTTGAGCAACTGAACAACGATCCTGACAGTGCAAGTTCCATTGATTATGCGATGCGCCATATGCAAGTGATACAGCATTTTGGGCGCTTTCCTCATCGCAATGAAATTTTGGGAAGAGTCTCAACTCCAGAAGAAACGGAGTTTTTGAAGAACAAAGGCTCATCATTTTAAGTTGCTAGGAACAGCTGGCTAAAAACTCCGCGCGCTTACACGCCGGAGACTCAAGGAAAGCGCTTTAAAGCCAACAGACTGGTGTGATACTACACTCCGTTGAGCTGAGCACGACAAATAAGGTTGTGAATTTATAAAAAGTTTTACTTAGACGGCGTACGACGATTCATCCCGTCCTCAGAAGGAACGGGCTTTCTCGCCGTCTTTGTGTAACCCAATCTATAATTCTAAGCGGTCAATACTGAGCGCTGATGATAGGATAGCTTTTCTGTATACAAAAAAAAAATTGGATAAAGTCTCTATATTAGACTGACACAAAAGTGAAATTCTGTATTAGATTGATCTTGACGCATCTAAAAGCTGGATAAAACCAAACAAAAAAATTCAGCAGATAGAGGCTAATTTTGTAAATGTAATTCCCAGGTTATCCCAACATGAAGAAAGGATTGTTTCTATTAAAGGCTGCTGTAGCCTTCTTGTTCGCTCTTGTTGTGTCGTTTAATTTAGTAACCGACAACGCTTGGGCACTCGGCAAATTTAGCCGCACCTGCGAAAACATATCAATCAGTGGTTCAAAGCTATCAGCTTCTTGCGAAAAAGCGAATGGCGGATTTAATCAAACCTCGATCAACTTAAATCCATATATTGAAAATGTGGATGGAAAGCTAACCTGGCAGCCAAGTAATTTCATTGAAACTTGCAGGGGTACAGGACTGTCTGGTAGTAACGTACTCAAAGCTGAGTGTAAAACAAGAAACCAAAACTTTGTTTCTACAAGCATTAATCTCGATGATCATATCGCCAACATTGATGGCAAACTGCAGTTTGAGTAACTGTAGTAGTCACTATCAGTGATTTGTAAGTGATATGAGACGTTGACTTCTCCCCGGTGTGTCAGCCGAGGGAGAGGTCAATAGAATAACGCTGGTATTTTGATAAATTTGAGGAACTCTCAGAAATGCTAGGCTCTTGACCAAACCATACTTCATCTAGGTCGCTTTCCGTAAATATATAGCCAAGATGAGCAGCAAAATTAACTATCTTGGTTTTATCCCAATCCCAAATACCAAATACGCCTCTAACACAGCACTTGTTATGGTACTGCTCATAAATGAGTTGATCCGACATCAAAACCTCGTAAAAAGCATTTACCTGGTCTAGTGACATAGATTCCCCTCTGCAAATAATATAAAGTTACATTGACTAACAAAATAATTCCAGTTTAAAAACTCTTTTCAACAGTTGTTAGTCGTCATAAGGATAAATCTAGAAGACGTTTATTACATTTTATAGTTTCTTCACATCTGTGTAGTCACATCTATCAAATGGTTATTTAAAGTATGAACTGAAGGCAAAAAGATGAAAAATGAAGTATAAAATTTTTCATTGCTTTGAATATTTCTGTGTTTTATCCTTTATCTTTCATCTTTGATTGGTCACTTTTGATGCAGTACAAGGGTATACTTCATCTCTAAAAAGCCAGCCTTGAGTTCCATCAGGCAGTTTAACTTCTACAAAGTCACCGCGCACCTGAACAAATAAGACTTTTTCGCCTAAATTCAACTGTTTGAGCGCGCCAACTTCTGTTTGAGGTTCAGGACGTAATCCAGCCAAAAATCTACCACCAGGTGGAGAAACAATACGACATAGTTGTGGCTGCTGTGAGATGAAATTTTGTTGTGCCTGACTCCCACCTATGTTATTAGGATTTAAAAAGGTAAAGCCACCAACAGCACTGATACAAGCTGCCACACTCATCCCAAGTAATCTTGGCACTTTGATTGATGAAGGTGAGAGTACTTCACCAGGAGTCAACAAAACTTCTGGTGAAGTTTCCTCAGTCTTTCTAACTTTTGGTATCCGTATCGTTTGAGCAACAGGTTGTTGCAGTGCGATTGGAACAATAGAGTACTCTATAGGTACGTATCCATTAGGATACTCTTTGCAAACAATAGCCCTCACCTTAAAATTTTGTTGCCCCAAACGTATATTGCTACCAACAGAAAGAGGCATTTCACCAGCTAAAAGTAATTGTCTATCAACAATCGGAGGATTCATCTGGCGCAGATTCCGCAAGTAAAATCTTTGCTTTTCCTGATGAAAGAAAATTTCAATATGTAAAGCAGAGACTGTTGCATCACAGACAAGAATGTCGCATACTTGGGGATCACGACCGATGCGGACTCCTCGACTGGGGTTTTTACTTTGTTGCTTTTCGAGAACTTTGCGATTTTTGACTTGTCCGTTTTCCTCCCACTCTAAACAGAGTTCATGAAGGATATTTGTCGTAGGAGAAGCTTCCTCTATCAGTGATTTGTCTGGGTTTGCCGCTAATTCTTGAAGTGCTAACAATACCTCAGTCGCCGTCTGGTAACGGTCTTTAAAATGATAGCGCGTCATTTTAGTCAAGACAGCAGCTAACCCAGAACTAACAGTTGCTAGATGTTGCCACAGTGTTTCTCCTGTATGCGGATCATCTTCAAGTTCTTGCGGATGTACCCCTGTCAATCCCTGAATACCCATCATCCCCAAAGCATAAATATCACTACTAGGACGTGGTAAACGTCTAATTTGCTCAGAGGGCATATATCCGCGAGTTCCCGTGATGAGAGTGATGTTGTTCGCCCCCATCCCAACTGCCGTTTGACTTCGCAGTTGCTTAATAGCTCCAAAGTCTATCAAAACTAATTTATTATCTGAAGCACGTCTGATAATGTTCTCTGGTTTGATATCACGATGAATGACCTCTCGCTCATGAACAAATTCTAAAATACTCAGTAGCGAAATCAGCATTTCCAGAATATGGCGTTCCGTCCATCTTTTTCCTGGAGAAAGTTCCATACTCAGGGGATGTCCACTGATAAATTCTTGTACCAAGTAAAATTCCTGGTCTTCTTCAAAATAAGCTAAAAGCCTCGGTATTTGGTCGTGGTTGCCCAACTGTTGCAAAGTTTCAGCTTCTTTTTGAAAAAGCCTTCTGATAGTATCTAAAATGTCAGGGTCGGTACTAGAAGTTTTGAGATGTTTGAGGACGCATTTAGGGTTTCCAGGGAGGTGAACGTCCTCAGCAATATAAGTTTGCCCGAAGCCCCCCTCACCCAAGACTTTAAGGACTTTGTAACGTCCTGCTAGTAACTGACCAATCATGTTGTCACGGTAATTTTAAAAAATAACTGCAATACTTCCCCATTTATCTACCCAAAGAAAAGATGAAGTCAAAAAGATATGGAATCAGATATGGGATAAAGTTTTTATACTTTACCCTTCACTCTTTTACCTCTAGTTCATACTTCATACTCTTCTATCCCTTTAGGAAAATCGTCTGCGAACAAAAAGTTTCCTAAAGGACATCTAAACATTGTCTTTTTCTGTTCATACTTCACACTTTACCTAACATTTTTTGCTAATAAATGAGATAGTTCAAGGGTGGTTAATTCTATTATATTTCTCACATAACCTTGAATGAAAAGCTTTATCCTGTTCATTAGGTAGAGATAAATAAAATGGTCCGGGTACATCAATGAATAACAAATCTAATAAGGTAATGTTGCCAGTTTGGCACACTTAACAAAAAATCATGAAGATAGTTTAACTTTCATGATTAACTTCTTTCGTCAAGTTTATAACACCTTAAAAGCAACACATAGATGATACTTTTTTAGTAAAAATAAGTATCCATGAAATGATATGTAAAAATCTCAACACTTAAGTAGTCTATCGGTAGCTTTGTTTAAAATAAAGACTAATACTTGTAAGAATTCAGGACTCAGGAGTCAGAAGCGGAGCAAGGAAAGCTCCGCCTCCGGTCAGAATTTATAAGGAGTCTATGATGATTAGTATTCATTCCATCAAATTTCTTCTTGATTCTTCAGGTATTCTGAATCAAGAATTGCTGGCTCCTGAATTCTTACTAATACTTTCCAATGAATATACGGTTTATGACTATTTGAGTAAACGCAATATTAACTTTTATGAAATTGTAGAACAATAAGCTTGTAATATATGCAAAACGAGTCAGAAAATCATTGATGTCTGAATGAGAGCATTTCTACTATGCACAACTCTTTTCGACTCAATTTTTGTACAATTGGTGTCGTGACTTTCTTGACAATACACGCATGCACTTTACAGCAAAATTTAGATAATGCTAATCTTGAGTTAAAGACAACCACAAAACATCTTCAAGAAGTACAGAGTCAGCTAAACAATAATGAGCAAGAACTCCAAAAGCTCCGCCACCGGCTCAACACAAAAAATTCAGAGATTGTGATCATGAGCGTTTGTCTAGAAGGTGTCGGACGGGCGTTGTCAAATATGGGAAATGACAATCGTTCTGGGGCATTCCTTGAGTTATCATCTGTCATACGGCAATGTCGCCAAGCTGACAACATTGCAGAAAAAACACGTATTGAACAGAGCCAATCAGCATCTGTGGAAGCTCACACTTCAGTCAAAAATGTCAATCAGTGGACTTCTGATAAATTAAAGTAGACTGTTTGTCCATCATAACTTTGAGCTAGCTCAAAGACAGCACAATCAGTTCCTGGCAAAGTAGGGATAGCATAAATTCGGAGGTTACAAAAATGAACAATGCTACCCTCAATCACCAAACCGCATTGGAAACTTTCACTCAATATTTAGATTTCTCCCATTCTCAGTCAGAAGCGTTACTCTCAAAATCACTCACCGAGTCTTAACTCTGCTGAACTGAAAGAACAGCTAGATAGCTTAGATATTGATTTGCTCAAGAAAAGTTTGCCTACTGCAAAAGTCGTTTTGACTAAGAAAGTACCAGCTTTTTACAATTGGTTGAAAAATGACTTAGTCATCCTCTAGACTTGCCAGTAGCTTGAGTAGCAGCAAATAAAGTTGCTCTTGTTCCTGCTCATTTAAACCAGAAAGCAACTGGCGCTCATTCTCCACGTGTTGCGGAATCAGTTCATCGATGAGGTCATATCCCTTCTGAGTCAGACGCACTAACCAACACCGTCGATCATTCGTAGCATCATACCGCTCGACTAAACCCCGTGCTTCCAAACGATCAACGCGATTGGTGATCGAAGCTGGTGTGACCAGGACAAATTGAGCTAATTGAGAAAGGGTCATCCCCTCAGGTGGCGAAGAACGGCGCAGTGTTGCGAGGACTCCAAACGTTGCCGTATTCAAGTCATACCGGGCAAAGAGCTTTTCAGTCGCCTTTTCGAGTTCTAGGGCTGAACGAAGCACTGCCAGCACTCGCACCATCGGGCGTGGGTCGATTTCCGGTCGCGTCACTTTCCAGTCGAGCGCTACTTGTCTAATCGTATCTGCTTTGTTCATCTTTAACTTTGTGAGTTGCCTACGACTGAGTGACCAGGAACTGTTCAACCGCTCAAAAACAACACTCTAGCAACTTAAAAGCGTGAATAGAGCGGCGAGTTCAACCATTAATATTTTAGCGCTAAATATTACTTTATATGTATTTTAGATACTAAATAGTTTAACGTTAAAATATCTAATACTATAATTTAAGAGTCGTAGCTATTCTTGAAGAGGCTATATTCCATGACCCAGAAGCAAACTGTCAATGGGATTGTTGAATCCGTGTTATATGTTGAGGACTTGGCACACTCAGTTGAGTTCTATAAAGACCTATTCGGATTTGAGAAAGAGATCATGGATGAAATGATCTGTGTGCTCCGGGTGCCCAACCGACAAGCTCTCATCTTGTTTCCAAAGAGCATCGCTCAGGAGCCAGGGAGGACAACGTCTCCTGTTGGTACGGTAGAAGGAGTGATTCCTCCTCATGGTGGAAGTGGTCGCTTGCACGTGGCGTTCTCAATTGCAACGTCCGAGCTAGAGTTTTGGGAAAAACGACTGGCTTCTCGAAGTATCCCCATCGACAGCAAGGTTCATTGGAAACAGGGCGGCTGGAGTTTGTATTTCCGAGATCCGGATGAACACCTCCTTGAATTGATCACTCCAGGTCTGTGGACATTCTATTGATGCCGAGACTGGGTAAGTCTACCGGGTCACCAGCGGCAAGAAGCGTGTAACGATGCTTGCGATTCCTGGCGGCAAGCTAAGCTAGAGCGCGGTTTTGCTAAGTTCAAATCTTGCAAAGCCAAGAGCCAAGCTATCAAGTTCAAAGCCGGCAACTACAAAAATGGGACTTGGTATCCAAAAACAACCAAAGGTTTAAAATACCAAGCTTCTCAACCAGTGCCATATCAGTGCGAATACGGCACTCAGCTTGTTTACCAGCGTGGGAAATGGTTCGCATGTTTTCCTCAAGTGATTGAGGTAGTGGGAACCGGAAGCGACAGAGTAATAGCTCTTGACCCTGGTAACCGCACTTTTCTGACTGGCTACGATGGAGAGAATGTTTTAGAGATTGGCAAGGGAGATATTGGGCGGATACAGCGTCTTAGCCTGCACCTTGATGATTTGATAAGCCGTTCCACCAAAGTTAAAAGCCGTCAGCGCAGAAAAATGCGGATTGCAGCAGATCGCATCAGAGAAAAGATTCAGAACTTGGTCAAAGATTTGCACAGCAAAGCCGTTTCGTTGCTTGTCAATTCCTACAAGTTGATTTACTTGCCAACCTTTGATAGTTCTCAGATGGTGGTCAAAATCAACGGGAAAGGTAAAAAGCGCAGGATTAACAGTAAGTCGGCACGGCAAATGTTAACGCTTTCCCATTACCGTTTTGAGCAACACCTCAAGCAGGCGGCACAAAGAAAAGGCGTCATTGTAGCGCAGGTCAATGAGTCCTACACCAGTAAAACATGCCCCAGATGTGGTCATGTCCACCACAAGCTTGGTGGAAACAAAAAATTCCAATGCCCAAAGTGCCAATACGCTGCACCAAGGGATTGGAATGGCGCTCTAAACATTATGATTAGAGCTTTGCAGGCAACTGCCTTCACCTTTAACGGTGATGCCATAACTATCGATTCAAGTAGAAATATTGGAATTGTTTAGTTTAAATGTTGCACAACAACTACAATCTCGTTTATAAAGATTTTCCTTGAAAAAATTGAATGTATGTATGGATGAGCTAACTGGAAAATCAAAACTTGCCTTCGACGACATAGGAACAGGCGAACCGGCCTTACTCTTGTTTCCAGGATGGTGCGCTGATCGGGGGATTTTGGCAGCACTTGCACAAGTCGAAAGTAAAAAGCGAAGAGTTATCAACGTCGATTTACTGGGACATAACGAATCACGGCGTCCAGAGGGAGACTTTGGCAGTGAAGATATGATTCGTGAAACTATTAAGCTTATAGATTCACTTAACATAAATGAATTCGTTACAGTCTCAGTAGCACACGCTGGATGGATAGCGATTGAACTAAGGCGTAGGTTGGTTCATCGCGTTCCAAAGATGGTCTTTCTGGAGTGGATCATTATTGAGCCGCCTCAGATCTTCTTTGAGACTTTGGATAAGCTACAAAAGCCCGATCAATGGCAAAGTGCGCGTGATGCACTGTTCACCGGTTGGTCGGTAGGTGATCCTAACCTCGCTAAACCTTTCCATGAGTTTATGACAAATTACGATTTCGACATGTGGTCGCGCGCGGGTCGAGAAATAGGCAGGTCATACAGAGATTTTGGCAGTGCTTTGCGCTTTCTTGAGACGCTTGCTCCGGCTCCAACAGTGCTCAATATTTACTCACCAACGCAAATAAAGAACTTTTATTCCCTACCGGATGATACTAAGTATCTTGAAGCACAACAAGTTTTTGCAAATAAATACCACTGGTATCACATTTATAGATCGAGTTCGAGGAGCCATCTGCCTTCTGTCGAAGTTACGCAGGAAGTCGCAGACGCAATTGAAAGCTTCCTTTCTGGTTCTGCATCATAAATGCTTGCTTGCATCATGATTAAAAAAAACCGTTCATCCTAAAGCTGGACGATGTTGAATCCAAGGTTTTGCAGCTTCCAGTTGCGCTGCTAAGCGAATGAGAGTGGCTTCCGCTGCAGGGCGTCCCACCAATTGTACGCTCATTGGTAAACCTTGCTCATCAAAACCTACTGGAAGAGCGATCGCCGGTTGTCCAGTTGCATTTGCGGGTGGACAAGGTGCAACCCAACTAATAATCTTTTGGAATGTTTCTTCTGGACTCAAGTTTGCCCACTCTCCCACGCGGATGGGTGAATGTAGGTAAACTGGCAACACAAGCACATCTATCGTGTCAAAAAATGCAACGATTTGTCGTGCGACTGCTTGCATTTGGGAAACTGCTTGCAAATACTCACCTGCAGAACCCGTTCTAGCTAACAACCAATTATTCATTGGTTGCAAAGCCTCAGCAGGTATTCCCGACGCAGCAACGCTTGTTTGCCAAACAAATTGAAATGGTTCAACTAATCCACCAAGGTCTATACTTGTCGCATCAACTGTGTGACCAAGTTCTTGTAATAACTGAACTGTTTGCAGAACGCCTTGCTCACAGTTTGCGTCAGCTTTCCCTAAAGGAGGAGTACTTGTCGCATAAGCAATTCGCAAACTGCTGGGTTGTTCTTTTGTGACAGCAAGAAACGATGGTTCTGGATTGGGTAACCAATATGGATCGCCCGTGACGTACCCAGACATGACATCCAAAAGAGCAGCCGCATCAGCAACAGTACGTGCTATGGGACCATTTGTTGCAAGACCACTGAGGCGATCGCCCACCGGTGCATGAGTTACCCGTCCTCTTGATGGCTTAATTCCCACTAAACCACAACAAGCTGCAGGTCCACGAATCGAACCACCACCATCAGAACCTTGAGCGATCGCGCATAATCCTGCTGCTACTGCTGCGGCTGCACCACCACTAGAACCGCCTGGGGTGTAGTCCAAATTCCACGGATTTATAGCTGGAGGAAATCCCGTAGGTTCTGTGTAAGGAAACGAACCAATTTCTGATGTTGCTGTTTTACCCAAAAGAATAAATCCAGCTTGTTTAATCTTGACTACGACTCCATCATCATAGTCAGCAATATTATTCAGTAATGCGGGACTTCCATAGGTACAAGTGATACCTGCAACAGGGTTGAGGTCTTTGATAGAAATCGGCACTCCAAAAAACGGTGGTAGTTCTGAAGTATTGGAAAGTATTTCTGTTTTGGCTTTGGCATCTGCGATCGCTTGTTCTGCCATCACCGTAAAATAACTTCCCAGTTGGGGATTCAACCTAGAAATGCGTTCTAAATAAACTTCCACCAACTCCAACGGCGATACCTCTCGGCGTCGGATTAACTGTGCTTGTTCTAATGCTGGAGTAAAAGCTAAATCAGTTTTATTCATTAAAATAATGACCTCTTAAACAAAAATCCCCTATTTTTGGAGATTGGATTTTGTTTTACACTTTCAAAAAGGTTACGATTTTTACGTTTTATAACCAAAAGAGAATTTTGTATATCCAGAGTTATATTACACTAGTACCGCTCCCTTGGAATTCAAAATTCAAAATTCAAAATTCAAAATGCTTAAAAGACAAGGCTTTTGGGTGTTTGAAATGGTATGTTTATTTGCGCCGTCGTGTACTAGTTTGATTCTGTTAATATTTTGTAGTCATTTTAGCTTTTTTAAATCTCTTCCACCCACACCAGAGAGCTTGCAAAAGTGCTATTATTGAGTGCGTTGTAAAATTTTTTGTCGGCTGTGACCATTTGGCATCCCTGTGTGACAGCTAGAGCTAGATAAAGGCTGTCATAAACTGTTCGCTGCGTCTGTAATGCGATATCGATACCAAGGAGCATCAACGGTTGGGAGGGATACACCTGTAAAGGCAACGCATTTAACACTGCCATTATTACCGTTATATAACACCTACCCAAAGCTACCCATAATTGGAAATATCTACCTTGGGCTAGTTCCTAAGAGGAACCGCTACGCTACGTTTACTTCCTGCTTCATCCTGGCAACGTCGGCGTTAACCAGTCCACAGGCTAAGACCGTCTAACTGACGGCTTTGTAGTAATGTTCAAGATTGATCGCTGCATTCAAGTCACGGTTAATGATGACCTTGCAGTGATCACACTCAAATACTCTTTCTTTCAGGCTGAGTTTCTCTTTTTTGGCTCCACATCGAAAACAAGTCTTTGAACTAGGAAACCATCTGTCAGCTATTACAAGTTTTGAACCATACAACTCGCACTTGTAAGTTAGTTGACGACGAAACTCATAAAATCCCATGTCAGCGATTGATTTAGACAAGCGTTGATTAGCCATCATGCCTGATACATTTAAGTCCTCAATGACTACTACACCGTGGTTCTTGGCGAGCATTGTTGTTAACTTATGGAGTGTATCTTTTCGGATGTTGGCTATTTTTCTGTGTAATCGGGCAATCTTAATTTGTGCCTTCTTCCAGCTAGCTGAACCGATAACTTTATGGCGATTTAACCATTGCATTCTGGACAGCTTGGACTCGTGCTTCCTGTAAGGTGCAGGACTTTTCACGAACCGAGCTTTACCATTAGAACTAATAACTGCTAAACAACTAATTCCTAAATCAACACCTGCAACAGTCCTGTGCTTTGACTCCTGAGTCTCGACCTCAAATCGGAAGCTAATAAACCATCTATCGGCTTGACGGCTAATTGTCACTGATTTTGGATTGACTTGTGGGAGTCGTTCATAAGTTTTGAGGGCACCAATTACTGGTACTTGAATTTTGTTGTTGCCAAGTATCTTGACTGTACCTTCTAAGGTGAAAGAATCTCGTTTACCTTTTTTCTTGAATTTGGGAACGCCAGCAGTTTTGTTGAAGCAACGCTTCCAGGATTCGCGTAACGCCATTAACGCTTGTTGCGGTGTAGACTTACTGACTTCGTAATACCATTCATGTTCTGATTTCACTAACGCCACTAACCATTTATGTAGGTCAATAGCGCTAGGAAACTTAATCTTAGACTCGGGATTAGCTTTGTTGTGATCCAAAATCTGTTTAGTCAGCGCCAATCCCCAATTCCAAGCGTGACGCGCTACTCCACAATGTTGAGCAAATGCTTTCCGCTGTTGGTTATTCAGTTTCAACTCAGTCTTGAAACCTAACAACATTTACTTCACCTCGTTAACCACTTGAGTCATGCCATCAATCAATTTCTTATTTTTCTTGCTTCTAGAGCCATAAAGACGAGCACTGAATACAGTGATGAGTTCAATCATGTCTTGCACTAATTCTTGCTCAAAAGGTACCTCCTCGTTGGATTTGTTGATAATGACAACTTCAGTCTCAAACTCTTCACACATTGCAAAAACAAGCTCTGCACCAAATCTTAGTAATCTATCCTTGTGAGTCAAAACCAGTCTGGCAACATCACCTTGCATAATGCGCTTGAGAAGCTTTTGGAGTCCTTTCTTCTGGTAGTTCAAGCCACTTCCTAAATCTTGGATGGTTTCAAACTGCCAGCCATTAGCAGAACTAAAAGCTTCTAGAACTTGTGCTTGACGTACTAAATCTGCCTTCTGGTCATGACTCGAAACACGAGCATAGTTGATAGTTATGCGGTCATCCAGTTGTTTCAATTCTCGTGGCGTGATGCGTTTAATATCTACCAAGTAAAAGCGTCTATGCCCAGATGGGGAACGCTCAGAACGTATCTTACCTTCGTCAGCCCATCGTCTTAAAGTCTTGATGGAGATGCCTAACTCTTTGGCAGCATCTCCAATACTTATGATCATCTCTGAAGTGTTTTCCATCTCAAGTGCTACGTGTCAAGACTACACTTCATTATGTACTCATTCCGGAAGCTATGTCCAGATATTTACAGATTTTTAGTGACAGCTTCTCGCCCTTGCTTCCTTGGCAGTGCCTAAGCCAAAACGCACCTCTTTCCAAAGGATATTTCCCACCTCTGGAAACAGCAAATCCGGAACCAACAAACTGTGGTTACCTGTAAGCAAACGTCGTGCATCATCAGCGTACACCTGAGGCAGAAACCATTTGATAGCTACGTTGGCATCTACAACGTAACGGCTCATCGTTCCCTATCCTCACGGATGAGTTCAGCACTGTCTCTGAAGGTGCGTCCTACAAACATTTCCTGAACTCGTGCTACTGCTTCTGTTGCCTTCGCCATATCACCGCCCGTATGATATGCCTCATGTTCCGCAGCTTGCTGTAGTATGTGTTTTAATTCTTCTTGCAAAGAGCGACCATGCTGTTTCGCAAGGATTTCAATCTTTTCAAGAATGATAGGGTCTATGTCTTCTACTAAAACTTGAGCCATAGTAGAGTTCTAATTATTTGAACAGCTTGCCCTCGATTATAGCAAGGCTTGAGCGATCTGCCTTACTTTGCGTAGCGTGCGCTTTGCGCTCGTAAGGCAAGCGGAGCGCTCCGGCCCCCTAAGGGGCTAGCTATCGCCGAGAGTGGTGCATTCCTCACCCGTCCTCTCTCTAAATTTTTTGGTAAATTCTGGTAAGATTTACACTTTCTAAGTGCCTTATTATAACATCTGGAAAGATATCCTACTCCCCAAGTTGCTATGGTGGGAGTCTTTTATCGGAAATAAGTAAAAAGTATGACTGCCCATATTCTCTTAGTAGAAGATGAAGTTAAATTAGCGCGGTTTGTTGAATTGGAACTGAGTAGTGAAGGTTACAAAGTCAGTGTGGCACATGATGGGATGACTGGGTTGACGCTGGCGCGAGAGTCATCGCCAGATTTGGCAATTCTAGATTGGATGCTACCTGGGCTGTCGGGTTTGGAACTTTGTCGTCGCTTGCGTGCAACGGGGAACAAAGTTCCAGTGATTTTGTTGACAGCAAAAGATGAAGTGAGCGATCGCGTAGCAGGTTTGGACGCAGGAGCTGATGATTATGTCGTCAAACCATTTAGTATTGAAGAGCTGCTAGCAAGAATCCGCGCTCATCTGCGTCGCACTCAAGAAACAGATGAGGAAAAATTGCAATTTGAAGACTTGAGCTTAAATCGGCGAACTCGTGAAGTCTTTCGGGGTAAACGTGCGATTGAGTTAACAGCAAAAGAGTTTGATTTATTGGAATATCTCCTCAGTCATCCCCGTCAGGTGTTTACAAGAGATCAAATTCTAGAGAAAGTTTGGGGTTACAACTTCATGGGTGATTCTAATATTATTGAGGTTTACATTCGCTATTTACGTCTGAAGTTGGAAGAAAATAACGAAAAACGCTTGATTCATACAGTGCGTGGTGTCGGGTATGCATTGCGGGAGTAGAAAATATTTTAACTTTTATCATCATCTTTGAGTCTTATTCATCCTTAATTGTGACCTTTGATTTGTTAAGATCGCGTTCCTCATCGAGTAACGATGAGATGAAATGAAAGTCACTATTGTAGTGAAGATGAAGTGAAACAGAATCTATTTTGGTTGAAGCAAATGCGAATCATCTTATATAGCAAGCCAGGTTGTCATTTGTGTGAAGGTTTGCAACAAAAGCTAGAACAGATACAAAACCTCAAGTTTGAGCTAGAAATCCGGGATATTACAACTCGTGAAGATTGGTTTCAAGTTTACCAATACGAAGTGCCAGTGCTTTATTTAGCAAAGAGCAGAGGTACACAAGCCACAGAAGAGGAGAAGGAGTTACTTCTGCCTCGTCCCTCTCCTAGGGCAACAGTACAACAGTTGGAGAGAATGCTTGAGAAGTATTTTTAACTAAGTATCAATAATTATACTACACTTCTATGCACTCTGTGTCGTTTCAATTTATTCTTACCCACAGAGTCATATGGTGTTATTTGTACACAAAAAAGCGCTTGAAAATTGTCTCATTCAAGCGCCTATTCTGTAGAATTTAATACCAAATCACTTACTTGATGCAACATTTGAAAATCGCAACATTCGCATAGTGAGGCGAATTACGAATATAACTTGTGGCAAACATATGGTGAAGTGGTATCACTCCTTGCACTAATTAAAGAGTATCTCTCATACAATAAAACGCGGAATTAACTGAGTGACAGTTTGTCAACTGACCCTAGTTGGTAAGTTACGAATTTAGCAGTCATTACGGGAATGACTGCTGATACTTTTTTTGACTAAAAAGTCAAGATAACTGTGAAACCTTATAAGTAGAATTATATCTAAAAAAAGTCAAACTGTTTTCAATTTTTAATTTGAATTTTAACTCTTTTTTTTACGTATTCATGTGTTAGTGTTAACCTATTCATTTCAATTTCATCAAGTCATAGACATTTATAACTGGAGAGTGGAGAGATTTCGAGGTAGACTGAATGCACATTTTTGTTCCTGGACGTCTTTGTCTGTTTGGCGAACACAGCGATTGGGCAGGAGGATATCGTCGTCTGAATCCTGATTTGGAGATAGGCTGCACGCTACTTGTGGGTACCAATCAAGGACTTGCTGCTTATGTAAAACCTCATCCAACCCGGTTTATGCTTCACGCATGCTTGAATGATGGAACTCGTAGAAGTTTAACGGTGTTGATGGAAAAGGAGGCTTTACTAACTTCAGCTCAAAAAGGTGGTTTTTTTAGTTATGCTTCTGGTGTTGCTTATCAATTCCTGACTCACTTTGCTGTAGGTGGACTGGAGATTGACAATTACCTGACAGATTTACCACTCAAGAAAGGGCTATCGTCCAGTGCTGCGATTTGCGTGTTGGTAGCCCGTTCATTTAATCAAGTGTATGACTTAAAAATGACTCTTCAACAGGAAATGGAGTTTGCATACCTGGGGGAAATTACCACACCTTCTCAATGCGGACGAATGGATCAAGCTTGTGCTTACGGTAATCGTCCTATTGCCATGATATTTGATGGCAGTGACACTCATTTGATACAGTTAAAAGTACCGAAGAAATTGTTCTTTGTAATTGTGGATCTTGGTGCTAGCAAAAATACTCAAAAAATTCTTAGTCAACTCAATGAGTGCTATCCTTTTGCGACGAATGAAGTACAAGCGAATGTGCAGAAATACCTCGGTTTTATCAGTTATCAAATAACTCAAGCAGCTATTGATGCTTTGCAAAGAGGTGATGCTGAGCAAATTGGTATTCTGATGAAACAAGCACAAGCAGAATTTGACAAGTATTTAATGCCTGTTTGTCCAGAAGAGTTAACTGCTCCTGTGTTACATCAACTTCTGAAGTATGAACAGATTCAACCTTATATTTTTGGTGGCAAAGGTGTGGGTTCTCAAGGAGATGGCACTGCACAGTTTATTGTCAAAAACGAAGAAAGTCAACAAAAAGTCATCGAAATTATTGAGTCTTCTTTCCCACAAATGCAATGTTTTAAATTGACGATTTATGCAACAAAATAAGGTAACAAAAGCTGTGATTCCAGCGGCTGGTTTCGGAACTCGATTGTTTCCAGCTACTAAAGTCGTTAAAAAAGAACTTTTTCCGATTATCGATAAAGATGGCAGAGCAAAACCTGTGATTATGGCGATTGTTGAAGAAGCTATGAGTGCAGGAATCGAAGAAGTTGGGATTGTGGTGCAACCACAAGACAAAGAAATATTTGCAGAGTTTTTTAAAAACCCACCGAAAAAAGAACTGTTCAATAAACTTTCGCCTCAAAATCAAGAATACAGCAAATACCTTCAAGAATTAGGTAGCAGAATCACAATTTTGACGCAAGATGAACAAGAAGGCTATGGTCATGCCGTTTTTTGTGCTAAGAATTGGGTAAAAGATGAACCATTTTTGCTGATGTTAGGCGACCATGTTTACTCATCAGATGTTGAGAAATCCTGTGCTAGTCAAGTAATAGATATCTACAAACAAGTCAATCAAAGTGTTCTTGGGTTGACAGTTATGCCAGCAGAAATTATCCATAAAGCTGGTTGTGTGACAGGAATTTGGCAATCATTTAACTCGCTTCTTTCACTCACCCAAGTTTACGAAAAACCTTCTATTGATTATGCTCGTCAACATTTGTATGTAGAGGGGATAGCTGATGATGAGTTTCTCTGTATCTTTGGGTTGTATGTGCTGACGCCAAAAATCTTTGACTTTTTGGAAGAACATATTAATCAAAATTTTCGGGAACGAGGGGAATTTCAGCTCACATCCTGTCTGGATAGAGTGCGTCAAGAAGAAGGAATGATAGGATATATTGTCAAAGGAAAATGCTTTGATACGGGATTGCCAGATGCGTATCGGCAGACAATGATTGACTTTAGAATTTAGAAATCTGCATATTCAAATTTAGCACCGCGAAGCAGCAAATCTTGACGCTGAATTTTTGTCAATCCAATCCCTTGTCCAAAGTCACACTCTTCTACAACAGCATCTAACCATGTCGTTTCATTCAGAGTCGCGCCATTCAAATTTGCATTTCTCAAGTTTGCATTAGTAAAATTAGCAAAAATAAGATCTGCATTCACTAAACGGCTTCCTTGTAGATTTGCACCTGATAAGTTACCACGAATGAAATTAACTTCGTCTAAGATTAAACCAGATAAGTCTGCTTGCATTAAATTGGGAAATTTTAACTGACTAGGATTTTGGAAAAATCGCATGACGCAGACTATATTTGCCTCATTCAGGTGCATCTTAGTTAAGAAATCATAGCGGGCTATGCCAAATTGTCTGAGAATTTTTGTACGTTGTTGGGGATTTTGTTCTAAAAACTGAATAGCGCGACTACGAAGATTATGAGTAGGTGTATTGAGCATAGTTTTCAGATGATCGTAGTACTATTGATATTTAAACTCTTTCTATAGCAATCTTAAATAAGTCCTACGGGCACACTTTGCGCTTACATAATATTCTCTCTTCTCTCTTTTCTTGGCGTTCTAT
This sequence comes from Brasilonema sp. UFV-L1, assembly GCF_012912105.1. Lineage (GTDB taxonomy): Bacteria > Cyanobacteriota > Cyanobacteriia > Cyanobacteriales > Nostocaceae > Brasilonema. The sequence continues at coordinate 10,664 of NZ_QMEA01000018.1, read as the reverse complement.
GCCCTGCGGGCACGCTGCGCTAAGGCGGTTGAGTGATATCTTGCACCATTCTCAACAAGACCCAAACAAGCGGGTTTCTGAACCAGAAATTAAGGTTTCTAAGAGCAGGCATTCTCAAGAAACCCGGTTTTTAACTCAGGTGCAAGATCTGAGTTGATCATTTTTATAACTCAAAGCGGACTGCTATAGCTATTTATTTTGGACAAATGCTAAAAAGCTTGCTATCATCAGTAGCATCCGAGTTATATATACTACATAATACTGAGATGATAATTTCTGTAAATCTTTCATCCGGGTCATCGTAAGTACTATTAGTAAAGTTAGATTGTTATAACTTTTGTCGTTGAAACAATTATGAAAAGAGCAATGATACCGTATAAAATGAAAGGTTATATACTAATAATAACAATGTTATTGGGGATTATTTCACTATTATTGACCAGCTTTTTTGCTAATATTGTTAGAGTAAAGTTTGTCGAAATTGATTTTGTACTTGAGAGATTAGAAATTGAAAGCGAAGCACAAGCAGAAAATCCTAATGCTATTCCTAAAGTTGATGTACAAAGGCGGTTAGGTTCTGATATAAGACCTGATCCTAGATGTTTATTGTGGGCGACAACTGAGGTAGGTAGAGGCTGGACAAATGATGCTGAAGACCGTGATTTTTTTATAGATTACTATATACCTCCAGATAAACCAGCAATAATTTGCACAACACCAGTTCTCGCCGCAGCACTCATTGCTAAACGTGATAACAAACCACTTTTATATAAGGTTTCTCCAACAGAATATGGTTTTCGCGTTCGCATTGTCGAAGGTTTTTCAAAAGTGAGAAAACCATGTAAACATTTGACAGGAAATGTTGATTGTGTCAATTCTATATTATCGCGACAGGGAGTTGTTAAGTATGAACCGTAGTAGAAAATAGTTTAATTTTATATTTCTACTGTGCCGCATGAAAAGCCATCTGCCAAAAATATTTTTCAAATTTTGCCACCCTTAAAAAAGCTTCTTCTGCTTGATGGTGAATAGATTCTGAAGCGGTTTGCAACACCTCATCAGCTTGATGTTCTAAAAGTTTTACATATTCAGTAAAACCTGCATTTCCCCATCTATCTGCAAATTCAGTGTATGGTTTAGGCATGACTCCAGGTAATTGCCAACCTTGATTGTATGCTAATTCAATTGCCCAAAATGCAGTTGCTTGCACTGGATAAGGCATTGCTGCAAGGGTATGCATATACTCACAGTATGAGATACAGGTTTGTTGTTTTGCTGTGTCGAGATTCAGCTGTCGTTGGGCTGCTTTTTCTTTAAACCAATTGAGCTCATCTTTAAGTGCTGCTAGTCCTGTGAGTATAACATCAAAATGATGCGGGGGTGCAATTGCCAACACTCGTCCTACCATCCGTGTGAAATCGATAACGAACAAATAATCTTGTACCAGCCATGTGTTAAATTGCTGGGGACGAATTGTTCCCAATTTGCACCCCTCAAGGAAGGGATGCACAGTCGCTTCGTGCCAAGCTTGAGTATAATTTTGCAGGAGTTGTTTGCAAGTTAAAGTCATCAACACAAAATTTAAGACAACTTGTACAACAGTCATTATGCACTTTTCTATCTGAAAAAGTTGCAGCAGTGTTCGGAAATATAACTGTGTTTTTAGACACTTTTATGAACAAAAATATACTTAATTTTCTTGACCTTTAGCGACCAAGAAGTTTGAGCGTCTACTGAGGCTGGTGGACGATGATGGCGAAGATATGTAAACTAAGTATTTTCTATAATTAAACTTTTTGTAATGTATTTATATCTATAAGCGAGAGTAACTCTAAAGGTTCATGAATGTATAATAGCTCTTCTCTCGTCGAAGTTTACTGCACTCGCCCAAACTGCCAAGATCCTATAAATAGGATTCCTGAGAAACGTCTTTCTACCAGACCTGTTAGACAACTATATTGTACTAACTGTGGAATGCCGTTAATTTTAGAGGGACGGTTCTTGCCATTAAGACTATTAATCCCAGATGAAGAAAGAGGAGGATTTGGTAGGACATTTACAGGATGGGATCTTAACTTTGATGAGCGACACCTGCGCGTCATCAAGCAGTTGCACCCTAGAAGTACTCCTTCACAGTCACACCTTGAAGCGATAGAAAAGATGTTTAAGCGCGAGGGAAACGTTTTAGAAAGACTCAGACACCCACAAATCCCTCGAGCCTTAGCATTTTTTGCGGTAGAGACTGCTGTGGATTTACAAAACCAATTTGCTAAGGGAGCAAACCACTGGCAGAAGTTGTTTTACTTAGTGCAAGACTATATTCAAGGACAGAATTTGGCTCAAGAGTTAAGGCAAAGAGGGCCATTTTTAGAGGATGAAGTTTCAAAGATTCTGCAACAACTCTTAGAAGTACTAAAGTATGTTCACAATGAAGGAGTCATACACAGAGATATCAAACCTTCCAACATCATGCGTTGTGAGACGGATGGGAGATTATATCTGATAGATTTTGGTGCAGTTAAGCAAGTCGTAGTCACAGGAATTTCCACCGAACAATCAACCGTATTTCCTGCAACTCCGCATTATGCACCACCAGAACAGGTAGCTGGTAAAGCGGTATCTTTTTCATCAGATTTGTATTCTCTAGCTGCAACCTGCGTTTGTTTACTGACAGATAAAAATCCGAAAGATCTTCGTCACGAGGATAGGTGGAATTGGAGAAAATATGCGAATGTAAGCAATAATTTTGCAGGTATTTTAGACCGAATGCTGTTACCTGAGCCACAACAACGGTTTCAGTCTGCTGAACAGGTAATGGCTGCTCTTTCTCAGCAACTATTGTCAGAACAGCCCACTGTAATTGATCTTAAGCAAGATTCTACAGTACCGCCTACCCCATCCTTTCTCAATCCGCTGATAAGGAGGCCGCAAAGACTTGTTAATAAGTATAAGTGGATTTTTGTTGTAGGGGCTGTTTTGCTGGGGTTGGCGATCGCCCTTGCAAGTCCAAAAATCTGGTCAATAATCTTTGCGCCCTCTCCACCAGAAGAACCGCAACTTTCTGCCAACGACTTCACCAGAGGAGAAGAATCTCTGCTTCATGAAAATATTGAATCAAGTAGTACAGTTTGTAAACAAGCTTTTGATAAAAAGAGAGATGGAATGCAAGCCTTTGGTGCTCAAAATTTCCCAGTTGCCAAGGAAAAATTCCAAGCTGCCATAGATCTATTTAAACAAGCTAATCTGACTTGCTCTGTTGATCCCGAAACCCTAATTTTCCTAAACAATACCAAAGCTAATATTAAAGACAACCCCCCGATCACAATTGCAGTTGTTGTTCCAATCAACGGGAGCGATGAATTTAGTAAGCTTGCTGAAGATGTGCTGCGTGGGGTTGCCCATATTCAGGAAAACTTAAATAATAAAAGTAATGGCATTCAAGGACGATTGTTGCAGGTGATGATTGTCAGAGACGACAATGATCCCGACAAAGCCAAACGAGCGGCTATGCATCTGGCAAGTCATAATATTCCTGGTGACAGAAACTTTAATGGTAATGTCTTTGCAGTTATTGGTCATTTCACCAGTGATGTCACTCTGATAGTAGGAGACGTTTATGAAAGCAAAAAAATTGTTGCAGTTTCTTCTACAAGTACCGCTGTCAGACAATCTAATTCCAACTCTTCAGACTATAAATTTAATTTAAGTAAATACGTTTTCCGTACGGCTACCAATGACTCTGTTGCAGCTGATGATTTATTTTGGTATGTGCAAAAAATTCCTGGCTCTGGGAAAGGAGCTATTTTTTTCAACTCTAGACAAATATATAGCAAATCTCTTAAAGAGGCATTTGAGAAAAAGTTTGCCTCAGGGAAAATTGTTTCGTGTGATTTATTCAAGCGTAGTGTAGATTATTGTGTCAAGCAGACAAACAGCGCAAAGTTTCGGATGCTAGACTTTGGTGTTGGAAAAGCGGCAGATGTGTTATTAGCTATTGAGAGAAATCAGAGTCAACTACCTTTGCTAGGTGGAGATGCTTTATATAGTGACGATAAGCTATCTACCGACTTTGGTAAGAAAACAGAAAATATGGTACTCGCTGTACCTACTCATGTAGAACTCACCACTCAATCGTTCAAGGAAGAATCTATAAAACTTTGGGGAACTAAATTTGTAGGCTGGCGAACTATTACAGCTTATGACGCAGTTCAGGTAATAGTTGAAGGACTGAAAAAGCAGGGGAATAATCCCAGTCCCCAAGGTTTATACGATGTCCTAGATGATCCTAACTTTTCAACACAAGGTGCTACAGGAAAAGTGCAATTTGATTCACAGCATGACCGCAAAGTCAATCCCGAAGATAAAAATAAATTAGGTGTCTTAGTCAGAGTTCAACGAAAGTGTAAACCCGATGATAAGAATGATAATTACAAGTTTTGTCTGCTAGAACAGCAGTGAAAACAGCCATAAGCACGCTACTAATGTGGAGATTAAGACTCAATCTCCGCTAATTCCATCCAACGTTCAGTCGCTGCATCAATTTCTTCCTTGAGCGTTTCTACTTGTTCATACAATTTTTGCACTTGAGTGTAATTCCCTGGAGAAACTTTCGTCATTGCTTTTTCTGCTTCTGCTTTTTCGGCTTCCATTTTGGCAATTTTACCTTCCAATTGTTCAAACTCTCGCTTTTCCCAAGTAGATAAACTACGCCGCTTTTTAGTTTTTGTTTCTTTGGGAGATGTTGTCTGTAACGTTTCTGTATTTTTTGGTTTTTCCTTAGTGTTGTTTGTTTGTTGCTGTTGTGCTTCTTCTGCTTGCTTATAATCTAGATACACTGAATAATTGCCTGGATATTGTCGAATATTTCCACCCTCTTCAAAGGCAAAAATTGTCTCTACAGTACGATCTAGAAAATAGCGATCGTGAGAAACAACAATCACACAACCTGAAAAATCTTCTAAATATTCCTCTAGAACTGCCAATGTCTGTACATCTAAATCATTAGTAGGTTCATCCAATATTAAAACATTCGGCGCACTCATCAGAACACGCAACAGAAATAACCGCCGTTTTTCACCACCAGAAAGTTTATGAATTGGTGCATACTGTTGGTTACCAGGAAAGAGAAAACGTTCCAACATTTGAGAGGCGGTAATTCTCGTTCCATCAGCAATTTGGACAAATTCTCCTTCTTCTTTAATGTAGTCAATCACGCGCTGATTTTCGTTCAATGCTGATTGTAATTCTTCAGAATGCTGGTTAAAATAACCAATGTGAATAGTAGTACCAATTTCTACACTTCCAGAATCTGGCTGAACACGCTCGGTGATCATATCTAATAAAGTGGATTTTCCTGCACCATTACCGCCAATAATACCAATGCGATCTTCTGGACCAAACTCGTAGGTAAAATCTTTAATTAAAGTGCGTCCCTCATAAGCCTTAGATATATTATTCAGTTCTATAACTTTTTTGCCAATGCGACGAGTTGGTGTAGAAATATCAACTTTCCCCTGAGCTTGTTTAAACTCAGTTTCTTGCATACCCTGAATACGTTCAATTCTCGCTTTTTGTTTCGTACTGCGGGCTTTTGGTCCTCTTTTTAACCATTCTAACTCACGCCGCAATACACCTTGATGTTTGCGTTGACTGCTAACAGCAGATTCTTCAGCCAGAGCCTTCTTTTCCAAGTAATATGAATAGTTACCCGCGTAAGTGTAAATGTCTCCTCGGTCAATTTCTATGATACGATTGGTGACCTTATCCAAAAAATAGCGGTCGTGAGTGATGAGCAAAAGTGCGCCGCGATAGCGATTCAAATAACTTTGTAACCACTCAACAGAATTAGCATCTAAATGGTTTGTCGGTTCATCCATTAACAACAACTCTGGTTCTGACAGCAATGCTGTAGCTAAAGCAATGCGCTTACGATAACCACCAGATAAAGTTCCAACCAGAGCATGAAAATCTGTAATTCCTAACTGTGAAAGAATGATTTTAGCATTCGTTTCCACCTCCCATGCTCCAACTGAGTCCATGCGCTGCATCACCGAAGAAAGACGCGCCATCAGTTGTTTATCTTCCGGCGTATGAGCTAACTTATCAGAAATTTCCTCATACTCACGTACCAATGTCATTTGCTCACCACTGTCGGCGAAAACTTGCTCCAAGACTGTATGATTTTCGTCTAAATCTGGCTGTTGAGGCAAGTATACAATTTTAGCTCCTGAATTTGCTAAAATTTGACCACTGTCAATCGGTTCTAGTCCTGCAATCATTTTTAATAATGTTGATTTGCCAGAACCATTAGTACCAATTAAGCCAACTTTATCAGTTGCATCTAAGCTGAAGCTTGCTTCTTTTAATATTTCCTTAATACCAAAATCTTTTTTCAGAGATTGTAGGGTAATAAGACTCATAGCAATGACTCGTATCAATTTGGATTTTAGATTCTCACCTCAGAGCAACACAGATAAAAGACATCATTATCTGTGCCCATCTGCAGTTGCAATTTTGGAGTACACTATCAGCATAAACATAGCCTACGCTACTCAACAAACAAATCTAGAGGTAAATGCCCGTACATTTCGTTAATTCCCCCTTGAGAGTAAGACTGACAAGAAACTAATACACCTCGATGATGTCCTGAGTAAGAATCGAGATAACACACACCGTTTTTACCATTTAATTTGATGTAAACTGGACCTTCTATTTTAGGTAAATTGCTTGGTGGTTCATAACCAAAGGCATGAGAATATGTTTTCATCGCTAGTATTCCTTCCTCTGGTGTATCTGCACAAATACCTAAGATTTGGTAGTCAGAAATATTAGCAAGCACAATTAAAGCTTGGCGAGTTAAAGTTTTTTCTGAGGGTTTGAGTTTGGGAGGAATGTCTACACAGTTGAATTTATTCAGAATCTTTTTGGCTTCTTGAATGGTGATATTACTCTGATGATTGCTTGACATAAATTGATTTATTATTCCTTCCTGTTGACAATTTACTTATTAAGTCGGGTATACACTCGAAATCAGTTTTTAAATCATGATTAATTTTGCATATTACTTAAATTAAACAGAAATGGTACACTACTTTTTGTATCGCCACTCATAACGAGGACTTTTGGCATTTGAGCACCGCCAGTCTTCCAGGCTTCAATCGCTTCCTTTTGCAAAACCAACTCTCCACCTTGAGCTTTTAAAGTTTCAGCTAAAAGTCTTTGAGCTTCTGCTTTCCCCTTGGCACGATTTATCTCTGCTTGAGCCTCTTGTTCAGCTTCCCGCGCTATATATACAGCTCTTTGTGCTCTTTGCTCAGCGATTTGTTTTTCCTCAACTGCTCTGGCAAATTCCGGAGAAAATGTTAAGTCAACGACACTGGTGTCTAAGACAATTATTCCATATTTATCCAAGCGTTGCCCCAGTGCCATATCAAAGTCTTCCTTCAATTGACTTCTTTGAGTAATCGCTTCCTCAACTGTTCTTCTTGCAGCTGCGATTTTAAAGGATTCTTGAGTTTGAGGTGCAATAATTTTGTTGACAATATTTTCTAAAGTTCCTTGTTTCCTTCTTATATCAACAATTTGTGTGGGATCAATACGAAAGTTAATCGCAAATCTAGCAGATAAGGTTTGCAAATCCTTTGTCGAACTTTCTGCTGGTACTTCAAATTTTTGCACGGTCAAATCATACACATCTACTACTGAGATGAAAGGCGGTATCAGGTGAATCCCTTCTATCAATGCTCCATCTCTAGCTTTACCCAAAATGCTCAGTACTCCTGCTTGCCCTGGATTTACAATAATAAAGGAATTAAGGCTTAAAATGACAACGATTGCCGCAAGAATTCCTGCTACTAAGGTTTGCCAATTTCCCAATTGCTGATTTTTCAAGTCTCTATCTCCTTTGCGTTTTGCGTTTTCAGACAACTCTTGGTGAATGGTGATATTTTACTGCTAGCGACTTCCAAAGAGCAGCCTTTGAAACTAATCGTGGTAAAATTTTAACTCCACGCATCTACAAACAACTGTGGTAATGGTATTTAAATCTCATCGGGCGTTGAGAAGACAGACACGCGTAGCAGGTGATGGTCAGATATCGTCCCCAACTCATCCACTCATGCGGCTGTTAGAATACGGACACCAGTATCGTAAGCAAATTTGGCAGGCGACGACCTGTTCTATCCTCAATAAACTTTTCGACTTGGCCCCACCATGGCTGATTGGTGTCGCGGTGGATGTGGTAGTCAAGCAGCAAGACTCTATCATTGCTCAGTGGGGAGTCAAAGATGTTTTTGGGCAATTTTTCCTTCTTTGTTTTTTGACTGTCATCATCTGGATACTAGAATCGGTTTTTGAATACGCTTATGGAAGACTTTGGCGTCATTTAGCACAGGATATTCAGCATGATTTGCGTCTGGATGCTTATGAACATTTGCAGGAGTTAGAACTCGCATATTTTGAAGAACGCAGTACAGGTGGTTTGATGTCTGTTCTCAGTGATGATATCAACCAATTGGAACGTTTTTTAGATGTCGGGGCAAATGATCTTCTCCAAGTTGTCACAACAGTTGTCATTATAGGTGGTGCTTTCTTTATTTTGGCTCCTAGTGTTGCTTGGATGGCAATGTTGCCGATACCATTTATTCTTTGGGGTTCATTTGCTTTTCAAAATTTACTGGCACCTCGTTATGCTGATGTCAGAGAAAAGGTTGGTCTTCTCAACTCGCGTCTTGCTAATAATTTAGGCGGTATTACTACTATTAAAAGTTTTACCTCCGAAGATTATGAAATTTCACGTTTAGCACAAGAAAGTGAAGCATATCGCCGTAGTAACGCTAGAGCAATTAAACTTTCAGCTGCATTTGTTCCTCTCATCAGGATGTTGATTTTGGTGAGTTTTACAGCATTATTGCTGTTTGCTGGAATTGCAGCAGTGAATGGCAAAATATCTGTGGGTACCTACAGTGTACTATTGTTTCTCGTTCAGCGGTTACTCTGGCCCTTAACTAGATTAGGTGAAACTTTTGATCAGTATCAAAGAGCAATGGCTTCCACAAATCGAGTCATGAATTTGTTGGATACTCCTATCGCTATTCATACCGGAGAAATACATTTACCAGTTCATGCAGTTCGTGGTGAATTGGAATTAACAAATGTCACTTTTGCTTATCAAGATAGGTTACCAGTCGTTACAAATCTGTCTTTGCAGGTTCCAGCAGGTAAAACAATTGCTATTGTTGGTTCTACTGGTTCTGGAAAAAGCACTTTGGTGAAACTTCTGTTGCGATTGTATGAAGTACAATCAGGAACCATAAGCCTTGATGGCATTAATATACAACAGTTGAATCTACGGGATTTACGCCGTTGCGTTGGTCTTGTTAGTCAGGATGTTTTCCTATTTCATGGTAGTGTAGCAGAAAATATTGCTTATGGCAGTTTTGATGCTTCAGATGATGAAATCATCAACGCTGCTAAAGTCGCTGAGGCACACGAATTTATTGTACGACTGCCTCAAGGATATGAGACGATTGTGGGTGAGCGCGGACAAAAATTATCTGGTGGACAACGACAACGGATTGCCATTGCTCGCGCCATCTTAAAAAATCCACCGATTTTGATCTTAGATGAAGCAACATCAGCAGTGGATAATGAGACAGAAGCAGCAATTGCGCGATCGCTTGAACATATTACTGTGAACCGGACAACAATCGCGATCGCACACCGTCTTTCCACCATCTGCAATGCTAATTGCATTTATGTCATGGAATACGGACAATTTGTTGAATCGGGAACACATCAAGAATTATTGGAAAAAAACGGGGTTTATACAAATCTGTGGCGCGTGCAGTCAGGTGTGAGGTAAACTTTTCAAAAATTCCAAATCGAAAACAAAATCTAAAATTTGTATGATATTTACTCCTACCCAACCTGAATCACCAAACAACGAGTGGCGTCGCCAGTTAGATAAATTCGTCAAAGAAAATCAACAAGAATTAGCAGCACTGTCTTGGGGTTTGTGGTTAGAAAATGGTGACGCTAAAGGGACAATTGGTATTGATTTGCAGCCAACACCACATTTTGTTTATTGTCCGAAGGAAGCTATAGAAAAACTCAATAATGGACTTGAGAACAGACTTCAGGAAATTTTAGGGATTGTGGAACACTACAACAGCGAAGTCGAAGTTCTCATGATCGCAATTGGAAAAGACGAAGTTAAGTTAGTTTACTTTGAACCAGAACTTGCACCACCAACTTGTTATGAACGAGTTGGTAAAGATGTAGATGCTTTATTAGAACATCTTGAACAGCTTTTGAGCAAGCGGTTCAACGCTGAACTATCAAACTCTTAACAGCAACTCTCACCAATTTGCGTTCTGTTGTAGTGTTCAGGTTTATGAGATTGCTTCCTTCCACTTTGTTCCAGTCGCAATGACAGGATACCATGTTTGACTGCAACTTGGTATGAATTCTGGCGACTAACGCCTCTATTCTTTCTTGTCACAAACACAAAAACCCCGCCATGAGGCGGGGAAAATTTAGCTATGAACGCTTGTTACAGGATGACTATTACAAAGCGTTACCACGAGGAAGAACTTCCTCAGGGAAGACAAATTTTTCGTGAGGTTGATCAGCTGGGGCCATCCAAGCGCGGATACCCTCGTTGA